>NZ_JBPVWS010000003.1:0-345850 GCF_053470365.1 Stutzerimonas tianxiuensis
CCATGTGAGAGTAGGTCATCGTCAAGCTTCTACACCAAACCCCCGATCTTCGTAAGAGGATCGGGGGTTTGTCTTTGCGCACTGAAAAATTCGAAGTCCGCGGCACCGTTCTGCCCCGTAAATGATTCTGTAGTCCGCTGCCACTGACTTTCAGAACGGGCGAGCCATCGCGGCCCGACTTGGCAGCTAAGAGAACGCGAGAAAGTCATCAGCGGTCTGCGCGGGTTGCCGGACGCTTACATGCCCAGAGCCCGGCGCTAATACCGCGCCAGAACCACCTTCGGCTTCGAGCGAATGGCTCAATCCCGCGATGCGGGCGGATGCATTCCGCTGTGCCTGGTCCTCTCTAGAAAGGTCGCTGGTTGCTCTGCTCTTGTTCAGTAAGCGTGGTGGTCCACGCGCCAAAATTCGCCTGGTGGCGAAGAGTTCGGCACTTTCATAGGCGACAGCCTGCGGCGCTGGTATCTGTTAAACGCAAGGTTCGTTCGGCTGGCGACCAGTGGTCACTCTTCGGCGAAACACTCCTTCATTACTGTGTTTGCGAAAGCTTCGGATTCTGGAGGTGCTTGGTTGCGATCGTACAGACGATCACCCAACCGCCTGCACAATACCCAATAGAAGCAGCAGCGCTTAGGATCGGGGCGTTTTTCAAGCTTGGCGCAATACTCATTAAAGAATCTCGCCACTTGTCCGAAAACCTGTGCAGGCGGGCTCGCTCCTTTGCAAATCCGCCGGTGTCGTACAGGTTGTTCTCGGGGCTTGCAAATTATTTTCGACTGCCTCCTAAAGCTCACCGAAACGACGCCGATAAGCTAATCGAATGCGAACTCAATGGGTGCCTGGGCAAACAGCCGGCCCGGAGTCGCAAGCTCAGGCAACCCAAGTAACTAGCGCCCTTGGAGGCACATCATGGCTCTTACAGTCAACACTAACATTGCGTCGCTCAACACTCAGCGCAACCTCAGCAACTCGTCAAATGCACTGAGCACTTCTATGCAGCGCCTTTCTACTGGCAGTCGTATCAATAGTGCTAAAGATGATGCTGCTGGTCTCCAGATTGCGAACCGACTCACAAGTCAGATAAATGGACTGGGCGTAGCGGTTCGCAACGCAAACGATGGCATTTCGCTCGCACAGACAGCAGAAGGAGCTTTGCAACAGTCAACAAATATCCTTCAGCGTATGCGGGACCTTGCATTGCAATCAGCAAATGGCAGCAACAATGATGACGACCGGTCTTCGATCCAAAAAGAAGTATCGCAGCTAAAAGACGAGTTGGACCGCATCAGTGATACAACCACGTTCGGTGGACGTAAATTGCTGGACGGGACTTTTGGAACTCAGCAGTTCCAAGTTGGCGCGAACGCTAACGAAGTGATTTCGGTTAGTGTAGGGAAAATGAACACTGCGAGTCTGTCGGGAACGGTGGCAGAAAAAATTGCGGTGAGTCAAAAGCAGGTGTCTACAGTTGCCCTAGATACTACGCCGCTTGCCGCAGGTAACATTGGAGACTTCACTCTGAAAGTGGGTGACGGTGAAGCAGTTACGATATCTGCTATCGCCGGAGACACGGCTACTACATTAGCTGCACGCATAAACGATAAAGCAATAGGCGGATTGAAGGCGACGGTCGAATCTGGAGCGCTTGTGCTAACAAGCGAAGTCTTGGGAACATCTACCCAATCAGATGCGGCTATCACTATCGGTGGGAATACAGCGACTATGACTGCTGTGTTTGGTGCGACACCAACCGTTACTACGCCCACAGTCAGTGCAGCGGCGGGGCAGAAGTTTGTAAGCGATGTTACGGTCGCTACCGCTGCAGATTCTCAAGAAGCGATTCAAATCATAGATGGCGCTATCGCTCAGATAGACTCGCAACGTGCTGCCCTTGGTGCTGTTCAGAATCGTTTTGATAATACCATCTCGAACTTGCAGAACATTTCTGAGAACTCTTCTGCCGCACGTGGCCGTATTCAGGATACAGACTTCGCTGCTGAAACCGCCAACCTGAGCAAAAACCAGATCCTGCAACAGGCTGGTACCGCGATCCTTGCCCAGGCCAAGCAGCTGCCGCAGGCTGTTCTGAGTCTGCTGCAGTAATAAGCAGAATGCGTTAATGATGAGGGTAGGGCTGCGCTCTACCCTCATTGATTCATGAGAGGTGAATCAATGGACGTCGGAAAAATATCTGGCGGAACCGCACCGCAAACACAGATGACAGCTGGATCGCCACCCAGCCTCCGCAAAGAGGCTGGGTTTTCTGCGTCCGATACGATTCAGGCAGTGACATCTCCGGCAGAAGCGGAAGCCCAGCAAAGCACTGCTGATCTTGTCGAAAAGTTCCGGTCCCAGATGCAAAATATACAGCGAGATCTGAGCTTCAGCGTGGACGATTCTACGGGCGACGTGGTTGTTCGTGTGATCGATGGCGAATCAGGCAAAATCGTCCGGCAGATACCGTCAGAGGAAATTCTTCGCCTTACCGAGCGATTGGATGAAATGCGTAGTTTGTTATTTGAAGCCAAAGCGTGACGGTACGCTTTTTGTATCGGGCTTTGCGGCTAACAATTTCTTGACGAGGTAAGGCTATGGCTGGCGTAACAGGTATTGGTTCAGGCATCGACATCGACAGCATCGTAAAGAGCATGGTCGCTGCCGAGCGCGCGCCAAAAGAGTCGCAACTCGCCAACCTCGAAAAGAAGACCACCACTCAAATTACAGCTGTCGGCGCATTGAAAAGTGCTATTAGCGATTTTCAGACGGCGCTTGGTGGGCTGAACAAGCCGGAGCTGTTCCAGGCCCGCGCAGCGAGTTCATCTAATGCTGATCTACTCTCAGTAACCGCTGGCGTGACTGCTGGTGCTGGCAGTTATCAACTCAATGTTACTCAGCTTGCTGCTGGCAGTAAGGTGGCGCTCCAAGCAATCAAAGATGATCCCGCGGCTCCTGTCACGCTCGGCACTGGTACCTTGACGGTCAGTGTGGGCGATGAGCCGTTGCCAGCGATCACCGTGGATGAAAGCAATAACACGCTGGCTGGTATCCGCGATGCGATCAACAAGGCCGGCGCTGAGAAGGGGTTGACTGCAACCATCGTCACCGATACGTCGGGCTCGCGATTAGTGCTGAGCAGTTCGAAAACCGGTGTGAGTGAGGACATCACCGTTGCGGTAGGCAGCGGTTCGACTGGAGATCTCTCCAAACTTGCCTTTGCGGGTGGGACGGGTGCTCCTGGCGCTGACGGTTCGGCCGGGGTCGTTACCAAGGCTGCCAACGCCGAACTCACTATCGATGGCCTCAATATCAGCAGCGCTACCAACAAGATCGATACCGCCATTGAGGGTGTAACGCTCGACCTGAAAGGCCTGACGGATACAGGAAAGCCGATTACGGTCGGCGTCACGCTGGATGAGGCGGGGGTCAAGAAGCAAGTTCAATCATTCGTCGACGCATACAACAAGCTTATTGGCGTTATCAGTGCGCAGACTAAAGTGACGTCTGTTGGCGACGGCAAGGCACCGGTGACAGGCGCTCTGGTCGGGGACGCAACCGCACGCACGCTGCTCGGCACCATCCGAAACGAGCTGGTGAATGTTCAAGGTTCAGGTGCCATCCGGGCGCTAACAGATATAGGGGTTACCACGCAGAAAGACGGCACCCTGAAAGTTGACACCGATAAGCTCGATACGGCGATGCACAGCGGCTTTGAGGAGTTGGCTGCGTTATTTGCGGGCGAATCAGGCCTTGCGACCCGGCTGGATGCAAAGCTCAAGCCCTACACCGAAACCGGGGGAATTCTCGAGCAACGCAATAAACAGATGACGGAGACTATTTCCGGTATCGACAAGCAAAAAGAAGATCTCACCCGGCGCATCACGTCACTGCAGGACCGGCTTTACAAACAGTTCAATGCGATGGATTTGCTGGTTGGGCAGTTGGCCAACACGTCAAGCAGCCTTATTGCTTCGCTGGAAAATCTGCCGTGGGCGGCGAGCAATTCCAAAAGATAAATAGCTTTGGTAGGCCAATTTGGTGGGTGAACCCCACCCTACGGTTTGACGACCTCCCTCCGCCTTTAGGGTGGGCTTCAGCCCACCAGCGGAGCGCCACACGACCTATCTCAAACGGCTAACGTTGGTCCGATAGCGGGCTCGTCCATGCGTGACGCTTACTGTTCTGGTTCCCTGTACGCATACCGCGGAAACGCAGCCAGGCGCACGGAATTCCCAAAGCCTGCTCCGGCGACTAATGGTCCGATTCGCCAAGTTGTGTGAAACGCTTCATAAATCTCAATCCGCCGCTGAGGTGGTTTTTATTACTGTGATTTATCCAGCTGCTATCAAGCTTGAGCAACCGCGACCGATAAGCTGTACATGCAAACGATGTAGCAAGGGGCTTATTCACATGTACGCAATGTCCGCAATGAAGCAGTACCAGCAAGTGGGTGTGAAGGTTCAAGTCAACGAAGCTGATCCGCACCGCTTGATTCAGATGTTGATGCAGGGCGGTTTGGATCGCATCGCTCAGGCTAAGGGCGCCATGGAGCGTGATGCGTTCGCTGAGAAAGGTGTTCTGGTCGGCAAGGCCATAAACATTATCGGCGGACTGCGCGATGCGCTGGACAAGAGCATCGGCGGCGAGCTGGCCGAGAATCTGGATCGCCTCTACGAATACATGACGATGCGCCTGTTCGAGGCCAGCCGGCATAACGATATTGAGAAGTTGAACGAAGTTGGCAGGCTGCTGGGCGAGATCAAGGTGGCCTGGGACCAGATTGCGCCCAAAGCGTAAGTTATCTGTTCTCCTAGCATCCTGCGGATTGGCTTCCGATTTACTCACCATGCGCTGAAAAACGAGGATGCCCATGTCGTCACCCAAGCAAGCATTCTCACTACTCGCGAACAAGTTGCGTGATGCATTCGCAGCGAGCGATTGGGAAGCCGTTGCGCTGTTGGATGAAGAATGCCGTGCCCTGGTGGCCGCACTAGGTGATGGAGACGCATCTGACTTGGAGCTACGCAAGCAACTGGCCGAGCTTTCACGCGTCTATGACGAGCTTCAACAGGCTGGTAGAGCGGAGCGAGAGCGATTGGCTGGGGACCTGACGCGTTTGAATCAGTCGAAGCAGGTCACTCAGGCCTACAAGCCGCTGGGCTGAAGCGGTCGGGATCGATGGCTGTTTCCGGCTTTGGTGGGCTGAAGCCCACCCTACAGGTGACGTAGGGTGGATTAGCCGACGGAGTAGTCCGAGGTCCGGTTGATGCGGTTGTGGTGCCGTGGTGAGAAACGGCGCCGTACGCGGTAAACGACGGAAGCGCCTCTGGCGATTCCATCCTACGAGGAGCGGTTCACCGTGCTGCGGCTGGGTGGGCTGAAGCGGAGCGCCGCCCGGCGCACCCTGCGGGTTACAGGGGACGTGGGGTGGATGGCGCCTTACCCATCCACCGCAACAAAAGCCCGGATTGCCGCGTTTCAAATCTGCCGCTTAGCGGTACTCACACAAGTAGGCAGTCGCCTCGGCTACTTTCAGCTGAAACTTGCTGTTGGCCGGTACGGTGAACTGGGTGCCAGCGCCGAAAGTTTCGTAGTTTTCGCTTCCCGGCAGTTTCACGTCGAGGCTGCCGGCAACCACGTGCATCACTTCCAGCTGGCTGGTGCCGAACTCGTAATCGCCAGGCGCCATGACGCCGATGGTGGCCGGGCCTGCTGCCATGTCGAAGGCGATGGATTTGACGGTGCCGTCGAAGTACTCGTTGATCTTGAACATTTAGAAAATCTCTAAGGGGTGGGAAAGGGCGGCCAGTATGCCGAAGCCGCTGAATGCCGTCATCAGGTCGTATAACGGCATGGCACGGTGCAGAAATACCCGTCGAAACGGCTGCTACGAGCGAAAGATGAAATAAACCGCCCCCAGCAAACACAACCCGGCCCACAGGTAGTCGAGCTTCATGGGTTGCTGCATGTACAGCACGCTGAACGGCACGAAGATGGCGAGGGTGATGACTTCCTGCATGATCTTCAGCTGGCCGATGGACAGCTCGGTGTAACCGATGCGGTTGGCCGGCACCATGATCAGGTATTCAAACAGGGCGATGCCCCAGCTGATCAACGCGGCTATCAGCCAGGGTTTACCGTTGAGCGTCTTCAGATGACCGTACCAGGCGAAGGTCATGAACAGGTTGGAAATGCAAAGCAGTGCAGCGGTCTGAATCCAGATAGGCATAGGACACTCCGGGGCGGTGGCGAATCCTATTGGCCCTGGATAGGGTCTCGCAAGTATCTGACGAACGCTGCGCAACGCTAGTGCCTTTTGCCGGGGCGGCGATTATGATCGCCGCCCCCGTTATTTCATTTCGGACGTTGAAATGAATTGCCGTCCCGGTTGCGGTGCTTGTTGTATTGCCCCTTCAATCAGTTCACCGATTCCCGGTATGCCTGCTGGCAAACCGGCGGGTGAGCGCTGCCTGCATCTTTCCGAGCGAAACCTCTGCGGGCTATTCGGCCTATCGTCCAGGCCTGCTGTTTGTAGTCAGTTTCAGGCCGATCGTGAGGTTTGTGGAGACTCTGAACAGGAGGCCATTCAGCTACTCGGGTGGTTGGAGCAGGCGACCGCCTAATCCCTTTGGCGTGTCAGTGGCAGTTACCGTTTCGGGACTGTTTTTCTGGCATACAGCCGCGCCAGCGTGAAGGGCGACAGCTTGAGCATGAACGCAATGGCTAACAGGCGGTTTCGACCGGCGCGGCGCCACCAGCCGTCACGTTGCCAGCGGCGTGAGCTGACCCCAAGGCCATGCTCGAGGCGCTGAAAAATTCCCTGCTGGCGCAATCCTTTGACCAGGGGCACTTCCTCGAAAAGCGGCCAGGGCGCATGTTGTCCAGCGGCGAAATAGGCCGTGCGCCGGGCGAAGATGCCCTGATCACCATAAGGCACGCCGACCCGGTTTCGCCACGCCACCAGGCGTTCGATCAAGCGGCCCTGCCAACAGTTGGTGTCGCTGAAGCGCAAGGTGAAGTAGCCTCCCGTAGCACCTTCCTCTATGGCCTCGCTTACGGCCATCAGTGCCTGACGCCCCAGATCGGCGTCGGCATGCAGAAACCAGAGGGTCTCATACACAGAGAGCGCGGCTCCCTGGCGTAACTGCTCGCCTCTCGACGGCGTTGCCGATGACCACAGCGCATCGTTGCTCCGGCACAGCGCTTGGCATCGCTCGCTGACAGCCGCATCCACTACGACGATTTGCAGCGGTATTTCTGTTTCTGACTCTGTCAGGCGCAATTGAAGAAGCAGCCGCTCAAGGCGGTCTTCGTCGTGCAGGCACGGAATGATCACGCTGATCCCCGCTGAGCTCACGCTTGTCGTCTCTCAAGATTGTTCAGCGTCTTTAGCAGTCTCCGCCTCGCTGCTCGGGGGTCGTCAGCGAGCGCCTGGGCTGCAAGGGGTAGGTCTGCCTTTTCATCGATATCAAACAACTCGCCGCTGAGCGAGACCGAATGACCCGCTCGACGGCATGTCTCCGTCAGTGCGTGACCCAGCTCAGGCGTGCTCCAAGGCAGGTCAGCCAGATCCGGCCACGGAAGGTTCGACGCCATCAGCACCACCCCTCCGTCTCGCGCAGCCACGAGCACCGTATCGCGTGTCTCCAACGCAGCGTGTACCCGCTGATAGTCATCCGGTGTGAGCGCCGGGGCATCGCTTCCGATGTACAGAAGCTGCCGGTGGCCGCGGCCGCGCAAGCTGTGGTCCAGGTTGTTGATTCGTTCGCCCAGATTGCCGGCAGTCTGCGCCAGACACAGAGCCTGCGGCATCAGCTGTGTGGCCCAGTCACACGCATCCCTCTGATCGGGGGCAATGACGACCGGCCCGGACCAGCCGCGCAGGTCTTCCAGCGCGCAATCCAGCAGATGCTCGGCGATATTCAAGGCTCGCTCGACGCCGATCTGCGCGGCCAGGCGCTGTTTGCCGTGGCCTAGGGCAGGTCGCTTGCAAATGAGGACCAGCGCTGCGTCGGTTGGAAGGGTTTGCTTTGTAGTCATCAAGTGGCTCTTTGGGGACGTCGGACGCGGCACATCTCGGCGCTGCGGTTATATACGATTTGGAGAGGCCGCCATGCCGATCGTTGCAGCGAGGCGTTGAAGGTGTCTTTGGATCTGTACTGTCGGGCATTCGATGCAAGGTCCAGCGGCTAGCCGTTGAGTTTCATCCGCTGCTTACCTACACGAACAACAAAGTGACGGTGCCGTTTTTGTTTAAGCGGACTTGAACTGCGCTTTGCCATGGTTATTGTGAATCTGCGCTGCCGCCACGTCGCCAGCGATGAAACCGCGCCACCCAGCGCAGCACTCTGGCTGGGGCGTGGGCACGTTTCCATTCGCCTGCAACAGATTTGTTGGCTTCGGCCAGGGTCGGGTAGATGTGGATGGTGCCGAGAATCTTGTTCAGCCCCAGACTGTGCTTCATCGCCGAGACGTATTCGGTGATCAGGTCACCCGCATGCTCGCCGACGATGGTGGCGCCGAGAATCTGGTCCTTGCCTGGCACCGTCAGCACCTTGATATAACCATGCGCTGCCTCGTCGGCAATGGCGCGGTCAAGCTCCTCCATGCCGAAACGGGTGACCTCATAGGCAACACCCTGGGCCTGCGCTTCCTGTTCGTTGAGCCCGACATGTGCCACTTCCGGGTCAGTAAAGGTCGCCCACGGAATCACCCGGTAATCTACTTTGAAGCGTTTGAACCCGCCGAAGAGCCCGTTCACCGCGCCGTACCAAGCTTGGTGAGAGGAAACATGGGTGAACTGAAAAGGCCCGGTCACGTCGCCGACGGCGTAGATGTTGGGGAAGCGAGTAGCCAGGTAATCATCGGTGGCGAGGGTGCCGTTTTTCCGCACTTCCAAACGCAACTCCTCGACACCAAAACCCCTGATATTGGCGGTGCGGCCCAGCGCCAGCAGTACTTGGTCAAACTCGATAACCACTTCGCCGTCGCTATCAAGACTGCGACAGACGAGCTGCCGCTGTCCGTCCGTGAAGCGTTCAGCGTTGTGCCCCAGACGCACATCCACGCCGTCAGCACGCAAGCCCGCCAGTACTGCGGCGCTGGCATCGGCGTCCTCACGGGGTAATAGGCGCTCGTTGCGCTGCACCAGCGTGACCTGGCTGCCGAGACGCTGAAAGGCCTGGGCCAACTCGCAACCGATTGGCCCGCCGCCGAGCACCAGCAGCCGTTTCGGCTGCTTGCGCAGCGCCCACACCGTATCCGAGGTGAGCGGCGCAACCTGCTCGATACCCGGGATGCTCGGCACCGTTGGCCCCGCGCCGGTGGCGATGACGATGGCGCGGGTGGTGATTCGCTGGCCGTTGACCTCAACCGTCCACGGCGAAGTGATCCGCGCCTCGCCCTCGATCACCTCGACACCGAGCCCGGTGTACCGCTCGACTGAATCGTGCGGCTCGACCGTGGCAATCACGCGCTGAATACGCGCCATGACCGCGGCAAAGTCCACTTCGACGTCGATTGGCTTGAAGCCCAGCTGTTCGGCTTTCTTCAGATCGCTGGCCAGTCTCGCCGAACGGATCAGCGCCTTCGAAGGCACGCAGCCGGTATTCAGGCAATCGCCACCCATCTTGTGTTTTTCGATCAGGGTGACCTTGGCTTTTACGGCTGCGGCGATATAGGCGCTGACCAGGCCCCCGGACCCCGCGCCGATGACCACCAGATTGCGGTCGAAATGACGAGGCTTATCCCAACCGGCGTACACCTTGCGCGCTTTGAACCAGGCCAGCGCCTTGCGCGACAGGACGGGCAACAGCCCCAACAGGACGAAGGCGCTGATCAGGCCCGGCGAGAGAATTCCGCCAAGTGATTCCAGCTGACCAAGCTCGCGTCCGGCATTTACGTAAACCAGGGTGCCGGGGAGCATCCCCAGCTGACTGACCCACCAGAATGTCCGGACGGGCAGTCGCGTAAGGCCCATCGCCAGATTGATCAGGAAGAAGGGAAAGACAGGCACCAGACGTAAGGCAAACAGGTAGCTGGCGCCTTCGCGCTCGATCCCCTGGTCGATTTTCGCGAGTCGCTGTTGGAAGCGTGTTTGTACCCAGTCGCGAAGCAGGTAGCGGCTGAGCAGCATCGCCAGAGTCGCCCCCAGTGTCGACGCAAAGGAAGCCAGCAAGGTGCCGCCCAGCAGGCCGAACAGCGCGCCACCCACCAGCGTCATCAGCGCTGCGCCAGGCAGGGATAGCGCGGTAACCAACACATAGACGATGAAGAACACGCTGCCAGCGACCCAAGGGTGAGCCTGCACCTGCGCATCAAGCGCTGCTTGCTGCGTCTTGATGGTGTCGAGACTGAAGTACTGGCTGATGTCGAATACGAAGAAGCCTGCCAGCAGGGCCAGAACCAAGGCTATCAAGGCCACTTTGCGGCTGCTCATCCTTGCGTCTCCGTTCATTGAGGCCTGGTCGGCTAGTCCAGCCGCTTGCTATTGCGCCTTACCTCTAATCGCTCAGGCTGCCACCGCAGCTCGAGCCTTGCCCGGCGGTGCAGGCGTAGCAATGGTCACGCGTGACGATGGCGTTGCCGTTGAGGCTCGTCGTCTGCAGCAGGTTGCGCAAGTGTGGTCGGTCGCGACCAATCAGCTCAGGCATGGCCATTGGCAGGTCGAGCATCTGGTTGAAATCGCAGTCATACAGATAGCCCTGCCAGTCCACGCTGATCAGGCTGCGGCACATCAACGCGCCGATATTCGCCGGCCGGTAGCTGTCGCGCAGCAGCTGCATGTAATCGCCGAATTGGCCCTTGCTGATCAGGGTACTGCCGAAGCGGGCGATGGGCTGGTTGGTAATCGTCAGCAGGTAATTGAAACGAATGCCGAAGTCTTGCCCCAGGTGGCTCTTGTAGTCGGCCTCGAGCTGGTTCTGCGGGGGTGGCAGGCTTGGGCCTTGGGGGTTGTAGACCAGATTGAGGATGCGATCACTGCCCTCGGCTCCGTAGCCGAGACGGTTGAGTTTTCGTAGCCCGGCGATGCTGGCTTCGAACACGCCGTCGCCGCGTTGCTTGTCGACGTTTTCACGCGAGTAGCAGGGCAGGGAGGCGGTGATCTCAACGCCCTGGTCGGCAAGGAACTCCGCCAGATCTTCGTATCCCGGTTCGCTCAGGATGGTCAGGTTGCAACGGTCGATCACCCGCAACCCCTCTCGCCGCGCATGGATGACTATCTCGCGAAAACGAGGGTGCATCTCCGGCGCGCCACCGGTTAGGTCGAGCGTATGCACCGGGTGCGCGTCGATTACCTCATGCAGCAGGCACAGGCTTTCATCGGTCATCGCCTCCGTGCGCGTCGGCCCGGCGTTCACATGGCAATGCAAACAGCGCTGATTGCAGCGGTAGGTCAGGTTGACCTGCAAGGCCTCCAGCGACCCACGACTGATCGGGGGAAACGCAAGGGCGTTGAGAAGAGGAAGCGTGGCATGCATGGCGATCGCTACTCTTGAAGTGGTGTCCATTGGAGCCGCGCCGCGGCCCAGCGTTACAGTTTTTTCTGTATGCGGACAGCGGATCGGCTTGCTCAGGTCGCTTCGGCGAACAGACTCTCGCGATCCGGACACCGAACAGCGTCTCCGGGTGGCACGAACCTATGTGCGAAAGGATGCCCTCAGATCAGGTAAAAATGCACGGGCGATGTATGTCAGAAGGTTATCTATGGCTTACCAGCCAATAGTTACCCAGCCGTCCAGCAGCGCCTCAAGGCTATGCATCGCCTCTGCAAACGAGCTGTGTTCACCAACGAGAGCAATGTCAGCCAGCCGAAGCCGCTTCCGAGCGTGCTTCGGCTTACAAATGCCCCCGATGCGTCAGAGCGGCTTGCTGGCCAGGGGCTGCGTGGCCGGACCATGGATGACTTCGCCGTCGGCCTGGAAGATCGAGCCGTGGCACGGGCAGTCCCAGGTGCGGTCGGCGTTGTTCCAGGTCACGCTGCAGCCCATGTGCGTGCAGGCCGCGGAGACGCCATGCAGCGCGCCGGCATCGTCGCGCCATACCGCAATCTGTTCATCGCCGCGGGTGATCACGCCGCCTTCGCCCGGGCCGATGGCCTCCAGATCATCGACCTGCGACTGGCTCTCACCGCTCTGGTTGTAGTCGTCCGGCGACGGACGCTGGGGATCGAACAGCGTCTTCCATGGCCTGCGTCCGGTCACTATCTGGCGGGCGATGCCGAGCCCGGCGGCGGTGCCGTTGCTGATGCCCCAAGCGTTGAATCCGGTCGCGATGAACAGCCCGGGCGCCTGCTCGGGGTCCGCTTCGCCAACGTAGGCCATGCGGTCGGCCGTGTCGTAATCCTCGTTGCACCAGCGCCACACCGCTTCACCGACTGGCAGGTTGCTGCGCGCCCATTGCTCTAGATCGACAAAGCGCTTCGCCACGTCGCCGTCCTGTCCGGTGTTGAAGCGCGGTCCGAGCACGAGCAGCAGCGGGCCGTGTTCGTCGCGGCCCATGCGAATCGAATGAGTCGGCTCTTCAACGGCAATGAACATGCCGTCGAGGCTGGCGCCATCCTCTGGCCGGAAGGCGATTGCCACGTGACAGCGCGGTTGAGTGGGGCTGGCCATATCGATTGGCGTCTCCACCGGCAGGTGCGTGGCGATGATTACCTGGTCGGCCTGGATCGTGCCGCCGTCGAAACCTACCTGCCAGCGCTCGTTGCGTTCGAAGCTCAGGGCGCGGGTCTGCTGGTGGATCTGCCCACCGCGAGCCTGTACTGCCGCCGCGAGACCGACCAGGTAGCGGGTCGGATTGAACTGTGCCTGATCGGGAAATTCCAGCGCACCGGTGGTCTCGAAGGGCAGGGGGGCACGGTCGAGTACACGCGCTGCAAACCCCAGACAGTGTGCCGCCTCGGCCTCGCGCTCGATGGCTTCGCGGGCGTCGGCCGAACAGGCATAGGCGAAGGCGGATTGACGCTGGTAGTCACAATCGATCTGCAGGCTCTCTACCCACTGACGAATGCGGTTCACCGCTTCGCGGTTGACGTCGGCGTAGCACTGCGCCAGGTCCTGGCCAACGGTGTCGATCAGGTGTCGGTAGATGAGCGCGTGCTGTGTGGTGACCTTTGCGGTCGAGCGACCAGTGACCTGCCGGCCGACTTCGCGCGCTTCGAGCACCACGACCTTCTTGCCTGCCTCGCAGAGGGTCATGGCTGCGCTCAGTCCGACGATGCCGGCGCCGACCACGATGACGTCGCATTCGCTGTGGCCAGTCGCTGGCGGAAATTCGCAGTGGGGTGCGCTGGCAGTCCAGCAGCAGTCAGGTTTTGCAGATAGCGCAGGCATGGTCGGGTCTCCTCGGCTGAGTCGCATGGGCTGTCGACATTTCGCCATCCGTCGCGGCGGCGCCGGCATGACGGGCGGAAAGATCGTCAGGCACTGGGCAGTAGAGCGACCCGGTTCGGGCGGGTTCCAGACCGCCCGGCAGGCAGCCGTTACTCTGCAGAGGAACAATCAGCGCGAAGGCCGATCCGAACTAGCTATGGACTGGACTCAAACAGTGGAGGGCAAGCCATGACCCAAGGCATCCTGGTTGGGGTGACGGTGGTATTCGTGGCGGTCACTCTCATTCAATACTGGAGCAACCCGAGCTGGTGGATACGCGGCTGGGATTTCCCCAAGTTGCAGATCGGTGCGTTGTTGCTGGTGCTGCTGCTGATTCAGCTCGTACTGCTGGATTTTTCGAACCATTGGAATCTGCTACTGCCACCCGCGACACTGGGGTGCCTGGCCTATCAGTGGTGGTGGATACGCCCATACACGCCGTTGGTGCACTGTGAGGCCGATTGGGCCGACCCGAACGACGACGGGCCGCGGATTCGTATCCTGTCCTCCAATGTGCTCACCCCGAACCGCCATGCCGACCGCCTGATCGCTCTGGTGAGACAGTATCGTCCGGATGTATTGGTCACCCTTGAGAGCGACCAATGGTGGGAGGACCAGCTGCAGGTCCTCAGCGACGATTACCCCTTTTCCATCCGCTGTCCGTTGGACAACCTCTACGGCATGCACGCGTTCTCGCGGTTGCCCTTGGAGAATCAGCGGCTGAGTTACCTGGTGCAGGACAATATCCCCTCGATGCACGCCCGGCTGCGGGTCAATGACGAGCTGGGCGTGCGAATGCATTTCCTGCATCCGGCACCGCCGAGCCCGACCGAGAACGACGAGTCCACCGAACGTGACGTCGAACTGCTGATCGTCGGGCGCAGCGTCAAGCAGACCGATGAACCGGTGATCATCACTGGCGATCTGAACGACGTAGCCTGGTCGCCGACTACTCGGCTGTTCCGCAAGATCAGCGGCCTGCTCGATCCGCGCATCGGTCGCGGCATGTTCAACACTTTTCATGCGCAGCACCGTTTGCTGCGCTGGCCGCTGGATCACTTCTTCCACAGTGCTCACTTTCGCGTCGTGCGCATCAAGCGCCTGACGGATATCGGGTCGGATCACTTTCCAATGTTCATCGAACTGCAATACGACCGCCGCCACGCGAGCGAACAGCACAGCCTGGACACCAACGCTGATGACCGGGCGCGCATGCAGAACAAAGTCGCGCAGGAACCGGCCAGCAAGGACGATGTGCCGCATCCTTGAGCGGGCAGCGCGGGCAGCGCGGGCAGCCGTTGGCGGCAGGCGAGGGCGTGACCGCGCGGCTGTGCGCTGGAATGCCGCCGCCCGGGGCCGACAGTCACTATGAGGCTACTGGTCGACATGGATATGCGCAGCGGCCAGATCCTCGTAGCCACGTGACGATAGGGGTCACATCACGCGGCGAAGTGGGGTGCCTGAGGTCCCGGCGTACACGGCGGGCAACATCTAAAGGTCTGCACGCAGGCCGCACACGGTTAGGAGGCAACATGCAGCGTCGCGTCTTTCTTTCTACATTGGCTGCCGGCAGTGCACTGGCGCTGACTGCACCGCCGCTGCTGGCGCAGACCACAGAGGATCAGGTAGCGAGCCGTTCGCCCGATTCACTGCCACGCAACGAGGGCGATCACCCTCGCTATCGACCGCCACAACGCTTTGGCCTCGGGGGCGCCATCGCGCTGGGCGACATGCGGCGCCAGATCAGCGAGGAACAGGCGCGCGCCATTCTCAAGGCTGCCTGGGAGCAGGGCATCCGTTATTACGACACCTCGCCCTGGTACGGGCTGGGTCTGAGTGAGCGCCGGGTCGGCCAGTTACTTTACCCGCGCGATCGCGACGGCTACGTACTGTCATCGAAGACCGGGCGGCTGCTCGAACCCGATCCGGGCTATGACCATCCCGGTTGGCAGGGGGTGGACAACTTCCGTCCCGAATGGGATTTCTCAGCGTCCGCTACCCGTCGCTCCATCGAAGACAGCCTGCAGCGCCTGGGCGTGCCGCGCCTGGACATGGTGTTCATTCACGACCTGTCACCCGACCACATGGGTGAACAATGGCGCGAGCATTTCGAAGTGGCGCGCAAGGGCGCCATGCCTGAACTGGTGAAGATGCGGGAGGAGGGGCTGATCAAGGGCTGGGGGCTGGGCGTCAATACGCTCGAGCCACTGCTCGACGCGCTGGACGCCTCTGATCCGGATATCAGCTTGCTGGCCACTCAGTATTCGCTGCTGAAACATGAGGATGCGCTCACGCGCGCCTTTCCTGCTTGTGCGAAACGCAACGTCTCGCTGGTGCTCGGCGCGCCGCTCAACTCTGGCTACTTGGCCGGTGGCGAGTATTTCAATTACGACCGAGGTGCGCCGGCCGATATTGCCGACAAACGCGAGCGCTATCGGACGCTGGCGCGTGATCACGGCGTCGATCTGCGCACCGCGGCGTTGCAGTTCTGCAATGCACCGGACGTTGTGGCAGCTGTAGTAGCCGGGGCGAGCAGCCCCGAGCAGGTCCGAGAAAACGTTGCATCGATAGTTGATGCGCCTGTACCGGCTGCCTTCTGGGCGGCGGCCAAGGATCAGGGGTTACTGCATGCCGACGCGCCAATACCGCGCTAAACGACGTCCAATGCGAGGGCTGATTTGACTTTTACTGATGGCCGAGCCGGCCGCATGAACTGTCCGGACGGCTTCGGACGAGCACCCTACCTCCGGTCCGGCTCGGCGCACCGAACGTCGGTGGGCGGCGATACGCCCATATCGAGCTTGAAGGCGCGTGTCGACGCTCTGATCCAGGCCTCCACGCCCGGCCATTCGGGATTTCGTCTGCTGCTGTCCGGCGAGGATGCGTTCAATGCGCGGGCCGAAGCCATAACGCAGGCCACCGAGTCGCTCGACCTGCAGTACTACATTACCCACGACGGCATCAGCACACGCCTGTTGCTTGGCGAGCTGCTACAGGCGGCCAGCCGCGGCGTGCATATCCGGCTGTTGCTCGATGACTTCGCCAGCGATGCGCGCGATCACCGCATTCTGCTCAGCGCCGCCCATCCCAACATCGAGATGAAGGTGTTTAACCCGCCGAAAAAGGGCCGCAAACGAGCCATTACGCGACCTTTGGGTCGCCTGCTTGAGCTCCCTCATCAACATCGGCGGATGCATAACAAGCTGCTGCTGGCTGATCGCAATCTGGTCGTCATGGGCGGGCGAAACCTCGGCGATGAATATTACGATGTCGACGCTGATCGCAATTTCGTCGACATCGACCTGCTGTGTATCGGCGCCGTGGCCAGCGATCTGTCCGGCAGTTTCGAGGAGTACTGGCAACATTCACTGGCCGTACCCATCGATCAATGCCTGCGTAAATCCATCAGGCGGTTCGGACGAAGGCAGCAACCTCGGCCCCTGGCGCAGGAAATAGACGATGCCTGTAATCAGGAGCCGGGCCAATGCGCGCAGCTGACCGCTTACCGTCAAGCGCCACAGCTCGGCACATGGCTGGATCAATTGGTCTGGGCGAAGGGCACAGCGCTGTGGGATCCGCCCGGCAAGCTTGCGACGGCCACGGTGCCCGACGAGGACGAGATGATGACTGCACCGTTGCTGCCCGTGGCGCAGGCCGTTCGACGGGAACTGGTGATGGTGTCCGCTTACTTTGTGCCCACCCGAGCGGGGCTGGAGTATCTAAGTAATTGTGCAGGTAGGGGTGTGTCGGTTCGGATTCTGACCAATTCGCTGGAGGCGACGGACGTGCCACTGGTACACGGTGGCTACCAGCCCTATCGCGCGGCTCTGTTGCGCGCCGGCGTAAGGCTGTTCGAGATGCGGAAAAAACCGGCAACGCACTCGCGCTACAGGCTCGCCGACACGCCGGTGAGTCTGCATAGCAAAGCGGCCGTGTTCGATGGTCGTCAGGTATTCATCGGCCCTCTGAACCTGGACCCACGCTCGGTACTGTGGAATTCCGAGGTGGGCGTTCTGATCGACAGCCCGACGTTGGCCAGTGCTGTACGCCAGCTGGTGGCTGAGGGGCAATCCGGAACCGTGAGCTACGAAGTCGAACTCGGCGATTGTAGTCAGAGCGCCGGGCTTGTCTGGAACTATGAGGATGACCAAGGCCGCGCGCTCAGGCTCAAACGTGAACCGGCCAATCCATGGCGTCGCTTCAATGCCTGGCTGGCGCGCTTTTTGAAGATCGAGGCCTATCTGTAGTTCAAGCCGCACTCGGGAGGATCCAGCTCTCGGCAGAGCATATGTCTCTCCTAAATGATTGGAGGCGCGATGCACTGTAGGGATGGAAACAACCAGTGAATGCGCACCAATTATGTCTCTGACATTCAACTCAGAGATGAAGAACCGCTTCGTTTTAATGATCTACATTACGTTTTTGTCAGTTAGCGGAATTGCCAGCAACTAACCTCCGCGCAGTTATGTCTACGCCATAAGCAAAGCCACTCACTCAATGGAGGTAATGAGTACATGGAAAACTCCAGAGGCTCCTTTACCAAAGGCATAGCGGCAGGCGTGGTGTTAGCTGCTTTACTTGCCTTGTTACTCATGTTGTTCGTGGCCTATACCGGCTCATACAACATCGCCGCTTCCCAGGATCATTCACCCTTCGTTCGGTGGTTGTTCTCCACCACCATGAGTAACTCAGTGGCGGCCAGGGCCGATGAGTTGGAAGCGCCTCAAGAATTTTCCGAAGAGCAGGTCGAGGCCGGCGCAGAACACTACAAGGCAATGTGCGAACACTGCCATGCAGGCCCCGGTGTCAAACGAGCCGAGTGGGCCACGGGCATGCTGCCGCAACCGCCGCACCTGGTTGAGGAGGCTGCACATTGGCAGCTAAACGAGGTGTTCTGGCTGGTCAAGCATGGCGTTCGTATGTCGGCCATGCCGGCTTTCGGCGAAACGCATGAGGATGCCGAGCTCTGGGATATTGCCGCTTTCGTAAAGCGGCTACCCGGTATGACCAGCAGCGAGTACGCCGCACTGGGTCAGCAAACCGGCACGCATAAGCACTAATAAAAGGAAACGAGATAATGCAAATGTCCTATTGGCGCTTTGCCGCCATGATCGCAACTTCTACCGTCGTGATGTTCGGCCTGATGTACCTGAACACTTATGCCTTCGAGCATATTTTCTGGAGCGAAACCCGGGCATGGATGGCGCTTCTGATGGGCGCCGTTATGGCGGTGATCATGCTGAGCTTTATGCTCAATATGTATCAGAAGAAGGGCGTCAATATCGCCATATATATTGGCAGCATTGTTGTATTCGCCTTGACGCTCTGGGTAATTAGAAGCCAGTCCACGGTAGGCGATACGGACTATATGAAGGCGATGATTCCCCACCATTCGATTGCAATCATGACCAGCGAGCGCGCACAGATTACCGATCCGCGCGTGCGCAAACTGGCTGATGAAATCATTGCGGCGCAGCGTCGCGAAATATCCGAAATGAAATACTTGATCAACGAACTCGAGAGGGTCGACTGATGCAACTTCATATGCACCGGAGCGGCTCTCGTTCGCTCGCCTGGAAATTGCTCACGCCGCTTGCCGCACTGTTGCTGACCGCCTGTGGCGACCCTGCGCCTGGGGAAGGTGTTAAAAAGCCGCTGATGAGCGGACCGACACCAGAGGTTGTCAGTGCGCGCGAAGCGGTGGGCACGCCTGACATTCCGACGATTGATCCGCAGACGCTCGACGTAGCCGAAATCGACAAGGTGCTGGGCGCAGGGCCGCGCTGCATTTTTGCCTACACCGCCGAAAGCGCGCCTGTTGTCGCTCTTGGGTTGACGGGTGACAAAGCTGGCCAAGGCGTGATGAAGGTTCATGGCCGGTTGGTGAAGCTCGCGGCGCAGCGTGCCGAGGCCGGTGGTTTCGCGCTGAGCACTGATGGCATGTCGGTCAGTATCAAACCCGCTGAGATAGCGGGCGACCCTATGCCAGCCAAACTCACGGAAGCCGATATGGTATTCGAGCTGGAGCAGGGGCTACGGGTTGGCTACCGCGGCTGGTATCGCTGCACCACGCCGTGATCCCTGCGCGATAAGCAGCGATCCGCGCCATTGCCATCCCATGAGGGTCTTTTGGCCCTCCACCGATCCGTGTAGGAGGAGAGCATGCTTCGCCACCTTGTGTTCGATGTAAACGAGACGTTGCTGGACGTTGCCGCGCTTGATCCGCTCTTTGAGCGCCTTTTCGGTGATGCTAGTAGCCGTGTCGAATGGTTCCTGACCTTGCAGGAGGGCTGGATGACCGCGACCATCATTGGCCGCTTTCAGCCTTTCGCTGATCTGGCTCAGGCCGCATTGGTCGTGGTCGGACGCCGGCACGGGGTCGAGGTGAGCGAAGCGCATTGTCAGGAGCTGGTAGAGGGCATCAAGCGGCTGCCGGCCCACCCGGATGTGCGCCCCTCGCTGGAACAGCTGCGCGACGCGGGATTTCACCTGACCGCCCTAAGCAACGGCAGCCTGCAGGCGCTACGGCAGCAGCTGGAGACGGCGGGGCTGGGCAAGAGCTTTGACGCTGTTCTGTCGGTCGAAGAAACACAGCGCTACAAACCGGCAGCGGAGCCGTATCGAATGACTGCCGAGCGCCACGGTATAGCGCTGGGAGAAATGATGATGGTCGCGGCTCATGCCTGGGACATCACCGGCGCGGCGGCAGCAGGTTGCCGGACCGCGTTCATCGCGCGTCCGGGCAAAGTGCTCAATCCGGCCGGAAGCCAGCCGGATCTGATCGGTGATGATCTGCAGGATTTCGCCGCGAAGCTGCTGGCCGGGCGTCAGGCTTAACGCGAGATAGCACTCGGTTTTATTGCTCCGTCTTCTTGCCGCTAAAGGCGGTGATCGGCTTTTCCGCTTCCTTGTCCAGTCCGCTGGCAAAGGTCTTCAGCCCCTCGATGATGGGCATCAGCGCAGCCCATAGTTCGTCGTCGTGCAGCATCTTGTAGGCGCCGGTCACACCCGGCGCTTCGTCGTGCTTGTCGTCCGGCTGGTACCGGCCAACGGCTGCAAAGGCGGACTGGAAAGCGAACACGGTTTTGTAGAACTGCGCGGGCTCGATGCGGGACAGCGCCATGCCGAGGATCGACAGGTTCTGCATGGCGTTGAGCGAGCCTTCCTTGCTCATGCCATCCACCAGCACCTTGAGCAGTTGTTGCTGCGAGCCGGCCAGATCGTTAGCGAAGCGCAGGATGCCGCCTTGATGCAGGGTTTCCAGCAGGGTATCCAGTTCTTCGCGGGCGGTCGGCTCGGTCGGGGTCGGCTTGACGTCGTAATTCAATCGTTGGGCCATCAGAATCTCTCCGGGTGCGGGGCTTGGGCGGGCGGTTCGACGTAGTCCTCGCGATACCACTTCACCTCGACGGGCACGCCATCGTTCGGTGTGCGATGGGCGTTGCGGAAATTGTTCGACGGCAGCGGCGGCTCGCCTTTCTCTGGCAGTACTTCCAGCTTGACCGCGGTTTCCTTGTAAGCCGGCGTGTTCACATCCGGGTCGTGATGTTCACCGGTGAGCAGGTTCAACCCGGGTTTGCCCTGGTGGATGGGCATGAACAGCGTGTTACCGGCGACGCGGTCAGTCACCGTGGCACGCACTTCTACTGAACCGCGCCGTGAGGTCACACGTACCCATGTGCCGTCCTCGATGCCGCGCTCGGCGGCCAGCTCCGGGCTGACTTCGACGAACCAGTTCGGCGCCTGCGACCAGATGCGTGGCCCGCGCCCGGTCTGATTGGTGCTCTGGAACTGCTCGAGCATGCGGCCGTTGTCGAGCATGATGTCGTACTCGCTGTCGGCCGCTTCGGCGGGCGCCTTCCATTCCAGCGGGAAGAGCACGGCCTTGCCGTCATCGGTGTGGAACCGCTCGGTGTAGAGCAGCGGTGTGGTGCTGCCGTCGCTTTGCATCGGCCAGAACAACGATTGCCAGCCTTCCAGCCGCTCATAGCTGACGCCTTGGAACATGGTGGCGATGCTGGCGGCCTCGTCCATGATCTGGCTCGGGTGGGTGTAGCCCCAGTCATAGCCCATGCGCTTGGCGAGGTCGGTGAGGATTTGCCAATCGGGACGGCTGTCGCCGAGTGGCGGCAGCACCTGATAGAAGCGCTGAATGCGGCGTTCGGTGTTGGTGAAGGTGCCGTCCTTCTCCACCGAGGGAGAGGCCGGCAGCACCACGTCGGCGAACTCGGCGGTGCGGCTCATGAAGATGTCCTGCACTACCATGAAATCCAGGCTTTCGAAGCCGCTGTGCACGCTAGTGCTGTCAGCGTCGGAGAACGCGGTTTCCTCGCCGATGATGAACATCGCCTTGACCGAGCCCTCGTCGGCGCCCTTGACCATGGTGAAGTTGTCGTTGCCTTTTTCCAGCGACAGTTTCTCCTTGGGCACGCCCCAGGCTTTGGCCCACTTGTCGCGGTTCTTTTCCTCGGTGACCTTTTCGTAGCCGGGGTACATGTTTTTCAGGCAACCGAAGTCGCTGGCGCCCTGAACGTTGTTGTGGCCGCGCATTGGATAGCCGCCGGTGCCGGGCCGGCCGTAGTTGCCGGTAACCAGCAAGAGGTTCGACAGCGCCGTGCTGGTGTCCGAACCGTGACTGTGCTGCGTGATGCCCATGGCCCAGAGCAGGCACACGCTTTTCGCCTGGCCAATCAGCTCGGCGGCTTCGATCAGTTTTTCTTTCTCGATACCGGTGATCTGCGCAGCGAAGTCCATGGTGAAGGGCTCAAGCGACTGCTTGTATTCCTCGATCTGATTGACCCGTGCATCGAGGAACTCCTGGTCGGCATAGCCCTGCTCGAACATGTAGCGCGACAGCGCTGATGCCCAGACCATGTCGGTGCTGGCGTTGGGGCGCAGGTGAACATCGGCGCGCTCGGCCATCTCGTGCTTGCGCGGGTCGAACACCACCCACTTCTGGCCCCGGTGCTTTTTTTGCGCCTTCAGCTTGGAGGCAATCACCGGATGGTTTTCGGACAGGTTGCTGCCGACCATGACGATCAGGTCGGCCTTCTCCATATCTTCAATGGTGCCGGCATCCCCGCCATAGCCGACTGTGCGGAACAGGCCTTTGGTGGCCGGGTTCTGACAGTAGCGCGAGGAGTTGTCGACGCTGTTGGTACCGATGATCGCGCGGGCGATCTTCTGTGTGAGGTAGGCCTCTTCGTTACTGGCCTTGCTCGATCCGATGAAGCCGATGGCGTCCGGTCCGTGGTTATCGCGGATCTGCAGCAGACGATGGGCGACCAGATCGAGCGCCTCGTCCCAGCTGGCCTCACGAAACTTGCCGTTGTCGCGGATCAGCGGGGTGGTGAGCCGCTTCGGATCGTTGACGAAATCCCAGGCGAACTTGCCCTTGATGCAGGTGGATATACCGTTGGCTGGCGCATCGACCACCGGTTGCACTTTGAGAATATGCCGGTCGCGCGTCCACATCTCGAACGAGCAGCCCACACCGCAATAGGTGCACACGGTTTTGGTGCGTTTGATCTCCGGCTGGCGCCAATGCATGTCCAGCTTCGAGATAGCGGTGATCGGCCGCGCGCCGATGGTTTCCTCAAGCTTCTTGACCATGTCGATCATCGGCCGCTTCACATCCTGCGGCAGCGCCGTGAAGGGGCCGGCGTCGGGCTGCATGGTCTTTTCCAGCAGCGCGTTGCACGGGCATACGGTGACGCAGTGGCCGCAGCTTACGCAGCTGGATTCGTCGATCGGCTTGCCGCCATCCCACAGCACGCGCGGATGTTCCATGTTGAAGTCGATGGACAGCGTCTCGTTGACCTCGACGTTCTGGCAGGCTTCGACACAGCGGCCGCAGAGGATGCACTGGTCTGGATCGTAGGTGTAGAAGGGGTTGGAATGGTCCTTGTCGTAAGGCTTGCGCTTGAATTCGTAGCGCTGGATCGGCGGATTGATCTGCGCATAGGTGTTGTGCAACGTGCAGTCGCCGGTGTTGTGCTCGCACAGCGTGCAGTACAGCTCGTGCTTGGCCACCAGCCGATCCATGCCTTCCTCGCGCGCGGCCTTGGCCTCGGGTATCTGGCTGGTGACTTCGAGCCCGTCGTGCGCTTTCAGCGTACAGCCGCGCACCAGTTCGCCATCGACCTGAACCCAGCAGACGTCGCAGGTTTGTGGCGATCCCAGCGCGCGGTGATAACAGACGTGGGGAAGGTCGATGTCATGGCTGGCTAGAAAATCGATCAGCGGGGTGTCGGCATCGCCGTTGAGTGGCTTGCCGTCGAAATGGATCGTGCAGTTGCTCATCAGGCCTCCGTTTTTGTTGTCGGATGGGTGCGGATGGCATCCTGGCCTGGCGCCGGCACGGCCCGGCGGCTCCTGCGAATCCCAGCGCTCTAGCGCAAGGCTAGAGCGCTGGTTCCGGAAATGATTGTTCATAGCTGACTGACCGCCCGGCGCAAATGTTCCCTTCTGATCTGTGGGGTCTCCATGGCCTTTGGCACCTGGATCGCCGCTTCGATTGAACTCATGCGCCGGTGGGCGGCCAGAAACATACAGTCACATACGGATACAGTCAGGACGCACCCTCCCGGATGGCCCAGCTTTTCCCCCGCACCGCCGACATGTGGTTACGTCTGGTATTGCTCCTTTTGTCATTGGGGCTTGTCGGGGTTTTCGTCGCGTTCGCCATCCTGTCGCGCTCGTCCTATGTCACCGGCCAGGGTTTCACGGTCAACCAGCCGGTGCCTTTCAGCCATGAACATCACGCCGGTGCGCTGCAGATCGACTGTCGC
Source organism: Stutzerimonas tianxiuensis (assembly GCF_053470365.1). NCBI lineage: Bacteria > Pseudomonadati > Pseudomonadota > Gammaproteobacteria > Pseudomonadales > Pseudomonadaceae > Stutzerimonas > Stutzerimonas tianxiuensis. The sequence goes on from NZ_JBPVWS010000003.1 coordinate 24,161, forward strand.
TACTGCCACGACAATGTCGAGACCAGCCCGGTGGCGGGCCTGCCGCCAACTCACACCTGCATGAGCTGTCATTCGCAGATCTGGACCGGCGCGGAAATGCTCGCACCGGTTCGCCAGAGCTTCGTTCAAGGCGAGCCGTTGCGCTGGAATCGCGTGACCGAACTGCCGGATTACGTGTTCTTCCATCACGGTGTGCACGTTAACGCCGGCGTGGGTTGCGCCGAATGCCATGGGCAGGTCGACGGCATGCCGCTGATGAGCAAGGCGGAGCCATTCACCATGAGCTGGTGTCTCGATTGTCATCGGGACCCTGCGCCGCGCCTGCGCCCACGGGACGCGGTGACCGACATGAACTGGCAATACAAGGGCGACCGCCGGGAGCTCGGCGAGGCGCTGATGCGCCAGTACCACATCGGCAACGGCAACCTGACCCATTGCTACACATGCCATAGGTAGGCCATGCAGATTCGAGACGAAACCGACCCACAGCACCCTGCGCCCCTCGACTGGACGGCAATTCGCGAGCGTCTGGAAGGCGAGCGCGGGGCAGGGTACTGGCGCAGCCTCGAACAGCTGGCAGACGAACCGGCGTTTGCCGAATTCGTCGAGGCGGAATTTCCGTCGATGGCGCCGCAGATGGACCGTCGACGCTTCCTGCAGGTGATGGGCGCCTCGATGGCCATGGCTGGACTCGCCGGCTGCAGTGAACCGGAAAAGGGCGTGCCTTATGTGGTGCAGCCGGAAAAGATCATTCCCGGCGAGGCGCAGTGGTATGCCACCACGGTGACCTTTGCCGGCTACGCCCAGCCGGTAGTGGGCCGCACCCATGTGGGTCGTCCAACCAAACTCGAGGGCAATCCGGATCACCCGCTCAGCCAGGGAGCCAGCACGGCGATCATTCAGGCAGCGATTCTCCAGCTGTACGACCCCGACCGCTCGCAGGCACCACGTTTCAAAGGCGTGGATACCACCTGGGACAGCTTTCAGCTCGATGCCAGCCGCCTGGCTGAACGGCTTGATCAACAGCGTGGTCGCGGGCTGCACCTGTTGTTTGGCGCCAGCAGCTCACCGACGTTGCGCCGTCAGCTAGAAGAATTGCTGCAGCGCTGGCCCGAGGCTCAGCTGTATAGACACGAACCTTTCGAGGGCGATCACTACCTGGCTGCCGAGCGCGCCTTCGGCCGTGCCGTCGAGACGCACTACCGCTTCGAGGCCGCCGAATGGGTGGTGAGTTTCGAACATGACTGGCTCGGCGCCGGGCCTCGCGAACTGCCGCATGCGCTCGGCTGGGGCGAGCGCAAGCGGCGAGCAGCGAAGGGCGACGGCGATGCACGTTTGCTGGTCGTCGAATCAGTGCCGACGCTGACCGGGGCGAAGGCCAGCGAGCGCCAGCGAATCGAGCCGGAGACGTTGCAAGCCTGTTTGCAGGCGTTGGCCGCCGCGCTGGGTGAGGGCGAAGGTCCGAAGCAACCGCTGCCGGCCGAGCGTCAGCGCTGGATCGAGGCGGTTGCCCGCGAACTGAAAGCCCGCGCCGGACGCTGCCTGATCACTGCTGGTGAGCGCACACCGCTGGCGGTCCAGGCGGCTGTGCACCGGCTCAATCAGCGGCTGGGTAATGTCGGAAACACGCTGACCTATAGCGAGCCGGTGGTCTGGCTCGAAGCGGCGGGGCAGCGTCTGGGCGATCTTCCGCAACTGGTCGAGGCGATTCGCGACGACCAGGTCGAAGCGCTGCTGATGCTCGAATGTAATCCCGTGGACACCGCACCGGCGGATCTGGAACTGGAAGCAGTGCTTGATCAGGTTCCGCTGCGCATTCATGCCGGGCTCTACTACGACGAGACGGCTGCCCACTGCCACTGGCATCTGCCGTTGACCCACAACCTCGACGGTTGGAACGACGCCCGCGCCGCCGATGGTAGTGTCTGTCTTGGCCAGCCGTTGGTGCGCACCTTCTACAGCAGCCGCACGCTTTCTGAGGTATTGGCGCTGTTGCAGGGGGACCTCACCCCCGATGGTCGCGCCGAACTGCGTAAGACCTGGCAGGCGCTCGATGAAAACGCCTGGCGGCAGGCGCTGGAACTGGGCTTTATCGCTGGCACCGCGCTACCTCCGTTGACCATCGAGGCGGCGCCCGTCACCTGGGAAGCAGAGCCCGCTCCGGTGGAAGGGCTGACTCTGAGCTTTCTGCCGGACCCCAGCGTATGGGATGGACGCCTGGCAAACCTCGGCTGGCTGCAGGAGCTGCCCAAGCCGATCACCAAACTCACCTGGGACAACGTCATCGGCGTGGCGCCGAAGCTGGCCGAAGCCTATGGGCTGGCGAACGGTGACATGGTGCGCGTCACGCTAGAACGCCGCGTGGTGATTGGCCCGGTTTGGATCATGCCTGGCCACGCCGAGCACACCCTCAGCCTTTATGCCGGTTATGGCCGCACCCGTGCCGGGCGCGTGGCGGATCGTCTGGGCTATGACCTGGCGCCGTTGCGCACAGCTGTTGATCCCTGGCTGCGTCGCGGCGCCATGCTGGAGAAGACCGGTGAGTTCATGCCGCTGGCCACCACCCAGTCGCATCACGTGCTGCATGGCAAAGAAGCCATCAAGAGCGAGCCGCGCGATGAGGCCTATCGCAAGGTGGCGACAGAGCCGCTGTACCTCTTTGAGCAAGCGAAGACGCTCTACCCGCCGACGCATCCGAAAGAGCCGGTGTGGGGCATGACCATCGACCTGGATCAGTGCATCGGATGCAACGCCTGTGTCGTTGCCTGCCAGGCCGAGAACAATATTCCCGTAGTTGGCAAAGAGCAGGTCGCCGTGGGCCGCAACATGCACTGGCTGCGGGTTGACCACTATTACAAGGGCGACCCTGACGAGCCCGAGTCGTCGGCGTTCCAGCCGGTGCCCTGCATGCAGTGCGAACAGGCGCCGTGCGAGGTCGGGTGCCCGGTCAACGCCACGGTGCACGGGCCGGACGGTCTCAATGAGCAGATCTACAACCGCTGCATCGGCACCCGCACGTGCGCGTCCTACTGCCCGTACAAGGTGCGACGCTTCAACTGGTTCGACTGGACAGGCGACGATGAGCCCTCGATCCAGCATCAGCGCAATCCCAACGTCACGGTGCGCTCGCGCGGTGTGATGGAAAAGTGCACCTACTGCATTCAGCGCATCAGCGAAGCGCGCATCGCTGCGCGTATTGACGATCGTCCGGTGGCCGACGGCGAGGTGCAGACCGCCTGCCAGCAGAGCTGCCCGACCCAGGCCATCGTGTTCGGTGATCTGTCCGATCCCGGCGCTCGCGTGCGCCAAGGGCGCGACACCAAGCGTCATTACTCACTACTGGAAGAGCTGGGCACGCGACCGAAGACGACTTATCTGGGTCTGGTCGATCTGCCCAAGATCGTCGAGGACGAGTCGTGAGCGGCGCTGGTGTGGGTTCCGGGTACACAGGTGCCGATACGCCGCACTTCCTGCCCGGGCAGATGCCGCTCGGTGAAGTTTCGGACCGGGTGCTGACCGTCCCGGTCGACTTTGCTCGTTATCGCCGCGCCTGGTGGGCGCTGTTCATCTTCAGCTGCCTGCTGCTGGGGCTGTTCGTCGCCTCGGCGGTCGTGGTGGTCTGGAAAGGTGTCGGCGTGTTCGGCAACAACGATCCGGTGTTTTGGGGGTTTCCCATCCTCAACTACATGTGGTGGCTGGGCATCGGTCATGCCGGAACCTTCATTTCGGCGATGTTGCTGCTGCTCAATCGGCCGTGGCGCAACTCGCTCAATCGCATGGCCGAGCTGATGACGCTGATGGCGGTGGTCTGCGCAGGCATCTACCCGATCCTGCACCTGGGGCGGCCCTGGCTGTTCTACTGGAGCGCCCCATACCCGAACACCATGGAGCTGTGGCCGCAGTTCAAGAGCCCGACGTCGTGGGACTTCTTTGCCGTGCTTGGCTACCTGTTCGTGTCGTTAATGTTCATCTACATCGGCGCGATACCGGATTTCGCCTCGGCGCGCGATCACGCCCGCAAACGGCGCTACAAGATTTTCTACGGTCTGCTGGCACTCGGCTGGCGCGGTGCTTCTTCGCACTGGGCGCACTGGCGGCGGGCCTACCGTTTCATTGCACTGCTGGCGATTCCGCTGGTGTTTGCGGTGTCCAGCGGCTACTCGTTCCTGCTCGATCTGTCACCGGAAACCGGCTGGCACTCGACGGTGTTTCCTCCGTATTTCGTCGCTGGCGCAATCTTCTCCGGCTTTGCCCTGGTGATCATCATTGCGCTGGGGCTGCGCCGTTTCTTCGGTTGGCAGTTGCTGATCACGGTCAGGCATCTGGACGTGCTCGGCGTATTGCTGCTTGCAAGCGGCTGGATGACTGCCTACGGCTATTTTGCCGACACTTTCATCGCCTTCTATTCGGGCAAGGAACACGAGATCACCATGGCCATGGCGCGTCTGACCGGGCCGATGGCCTGGAGCTGGTGGACGGCGATCTTCTTCAATCTAGTCTGCCTGCAAGCGCTCTGGTGGCCGCAAGTGCGGCGCAATGGCAAGGCGTTGCTGGCGATTGCAGTCGGCGTCCTGATTGGCATGTGGTGCGAGCGCTGGATGCTGATCATCGTGCCGGCCACCCGTGATTACCTCACAGCCACCTGGCAGGGCTACAGCCCGACGTTCTGGGACTGGTCCTTGTTCATCGGTACCTTCGGGCTGTTCCTTGTGCCGTTCAGTTTGTTCATGCGGCTGCTGCCGATGGTCTCCACCTTTGAAGTCAAAGAGGCGCTGCACCGCTATCGGGGAGAGGCCGATGACTGAGCGCTGCTACGGATTTCTGGCTGACTTCACCCAGCCCGAGCCGCTGATCGAGGCGGCCCGCGCCGCGCGCGAGGCTGGCTACACGCGGATGGAGGCGTACAGCCCGTTCATGCTGCCGGAGCTGGAGCCGGTGCTCGGCCAGCGCAACAATCGCGCCTACTGGGCCGGGATCCTCGGTGCGCTGATCGGCGGCGGGCTGGGATTGGGCATGCAGATATACGCCAATCTCAGTTACCCACTGGATATCGGCGGCCGGCCGCTGATCGCTTTGCAGGGCTTCGCCGTCATCACCTTTCTACTGACCATCACCGGCGGCGCGCTGGGTGCGCTGTTCGGTCTGCTGTTTCTTTGCCGGTTGCCGCTGCTGCACCACCCGCTGTTCGAAATGGAAGCCTTCAAACGCGCCACGGACGATCGCTTCCTGCTCTGTATTCGGGCGGACGATCCGCTGTTCAGCGAGACCGAGACAGCGCTATGGCTGGCGGAACGGGCGGTGTCGGTCAGCAAGGTGCCTGCCTGATGCCTTGGCTTTTCGTTTTCATCCTGTTGCTCAGCGGCTGCGATCAGATGGCGCAGCAGCCACGTGCCGACGCGCAGGAGGCCTCCCTGTTCTTCCCGGACGGCAAGGTGAACCAGGCGCCGCCGGTAGGCACGGTGGCGCGCGGCGAGTTGGCATGGGGGGCGGTCCTGGCCGAGCGTCCGCCGCTGACTGAAGCGCTGCTGGCGCGTGGTGAGGAGCGCTATCGCATCAATTGCGTGCCTTGTCATGGCTTGGCCGGTGATGGCCTGGGCGCGGTGGTCGAGCGGGGCTTTCCGCAACCGCCAGACTTCGCCGAGCCGCGTCTGATTCAGGCCGCGGATCGCCACTTTATCCGGGTAATCGCCGAAGGTTATGGGGTGATGTACAGCTATGCCGCGCGCGTGAAACCGGCTGATCGTTGGGCCATCGTTGCGCATATACGCGCCTTGCAGTTGGCGCGGGCGGCCAAGGTCGGGACGCTGCCGGAGCTGGATCGCCGCGCGCTGGAGGCATTGCCATGAGCGCGGTGAGTTTCAAGGGCGCCAAGGGTGCACGCAGCATTGCCTGGGTGGCGTTGACCATCGGCGTGGTTGGGCTCGGCATCGGCCTGCTGCTGGCGCCGCGCGACACCCTGGCCGCCTGTGTGGCCAGCCTGCTGGGGCTTGCCGGGATTCCGCTGGGCGCATTGGCTTTGGGGCTTGCACTGGCGCCGGTCAGCGGCAGCGTTCGCGATCAGCTATGGCCCTGGACGCTGGTTGCCAGCCGGGCCATGCCGGGGTTGGCAATACTGGTGCTGCCCGGGCTGCTTGGCGCCGGGTTTATCTACGAGTGGATGCACCAGTACAACGATGGCTTCCGCGGATTGTGGCTCTGGTGGCCCAGTTTCGTCGTGCGCGGTTTGCTCTATGTCGTCCTGTGGTGGGCGCTGGCGCGCTGGCTGCTACCGACCACGCTGCACAACCCTGCTGGGGCCGGTCTGGGCCTGATCGCGGTGGTGCTGAGCGTGTCGCTGGCGGCCTTCGACTGGGCTCAATCGATGGACCCGCACTTCGCGTCCAGCATATTCGGGCTGTTGTGGCTGGGCCGGCTGATGCTGTCCGGGATCACTGCCTGCATTCTGTTCAGCCTGTTCGCCGGTGCCTCCCACACGGGTGTTTTGCGCGGCTTGCTGTCGGCTGCGGCGTTAGCCTGGATCTATCTGCACTTCATGCAGTATCTGATTGTCTGGTACGGCAACCTGCCCGAAGAGGTTCGCTGGTACGAGATCCGCGCCCGCGAATGGCCATTGTTGACCTGGTTGGTGGCGCTGCAGAGCCTGGTATTCGTCGCGACCTGGTGGCCGTTTTCAGCGCGCCGGGTGCCACTGGCGGTGCTCGCCGGTGGCACGCTGCTGCTGGGGCTGGCCGAAGGCGCCTGGCTGAGCCTGGCGAGCCTGTCTGGTTTGAATGCGCTGGCGAGCGGCTTGGCGATGTTGGCCGCTGCCGCCGCTGGTGGCGGACTGATCGCGCTGCTGGTTCTACCGAGGAGGTCCGCATGAGCGTTCCGGTCGACCCGCGCTCGAAAGACGATGGCTTCGAACATCACGACGCCAATGTCAAAGGCCTGTTGGCGGTTGGCTTCGGCTTGCTGGCTACGCTGGCAGTGTCACTTACTGCCGTTGCTGTGCTGATTAGCTACTACGAGTCGACGCCCGAGCCCCCGGTGACGGCGCTCGAACGCGACAGAATTATCCCGCCGGCGCCGCGTCTGGAAACCAGTAGCCGTGGCAACGGCCAGCAGGTGATCCGCGAGGCCGAGCAGCGCCTGAGCCGCTATGGCTGGATCGACCGCGATGCTGGCACTGCGAGCATCCCGCTCCAGCGGGCACGCATCCTGTTGCTCGAGCGCGGCTGGCCGGCGCCGGTGGAGGCCGGTGGCGGGCGGGACGTACGCCTGCAACAGACCAAACAGAGGGCGCAACCCTGATGAGCCGTCTGTTGCTGATCCTCGCCGCTGCCTTGTCCTTGGTGCTGACATTCTCTGCGCGAGCCGCCGAGCCATTTGATCCCTTCGCTGCCGCCGGCATCGACCCGCAGCCCGGTGCACAGGTGCCACTGGATACGCGCTTCACCGATGACAGCGGCAAGTCGGTCACGCTTGCCGAATTGCTCGATGGTCGGCCCGCGGTGCTGGTGCCGGTGTATTTCCGCTGCCCCAACGTGTGCGGGTCGCAACTGGCGAGCCTGTTCAACCTGCTCGGCGCGGTGCCCTTCGAACTGGGCAAGGATTACGTGGTGATCGCCTATAGCTTCAACCCGCACGAGACACCAGCCGATGCCCGCGCTGAACGCGACAAGCTCGAAAGGCGTTGGCCAGAGTTGGCGGGTTCTCAATCGGTTCATCTGCTCACCGGACAGGAGTCGGCCAGCCGCCGTGTCAGCGACGCGCTGGGCTTTCATTACCGCTGGGATGCGGAAATTCAGGAATACGCGCACGCCTCCGCGGTCGCCACGCTGAGCCCGTCCGGCAAGCTGGTGCAGTGGCTGTATGGGCTCGGCTATCAGCCCAGCGATCTGCGGCTGGCCCTGACTGATGCTGGCGAAGGGCGGGTCGGCGATTTCAGTGATCAGCTACTGCTGCTCTGTTACCACTACAACCCGCGCACCGGCGGGTACGACAACTGGGTCATCGGTGCGCTGCAGGTGGGCGGCACCGGCACGGCGCTGGCATTGCTCGGTTTCATCGGGCTGTCGCTGTGGCGCGAGCGACGTAAGCGGGAGGGCGGCGATGAACGATGATTTTCTGCGCCTGTGGCCGCAAACCGCTTCAGATCATGCGGGCAGCATCGACTGGCTGATCTGGTCATTCACCGGAATGATGACGATCTTCGTCGTGCCGGTGTTCGTGCTCACGATTCTTTTCGCAATACGCTACCGCAAGGGCACCAAGGTCCGACGCGACCATCGCCCGCGCGGCAGCATGAAGGTCGAAATGACCTGGATCGTACTGCCCTTCATTGGCTCGATGATCATCTATCTGGTCTCGGCAAAGCTGTATTACGAAGTGCGCACGCCGCCGGTGGATGCCATGGAGATTCAGGTGGTGGCCAAGCAATGGATGTGGAAATTCCAGCATCCCGGTGGTCAACGCGAGATCAATACCTTGCACGTGCCGGTTGGGCGCCCGGTGCGGCTGAACATGATCTCCCAGGACGTGATTCACAGCCTTTACTTTCCGGCCCTGCGCATCAAGCAGGACCTGTTGCCGGGGCGTTACACGCAGCTTTGGTTCAACGCTACCGAAGCGGGTCGCTACGAGGTGTTCTGTGCCGAGTACTGCGGCACCGATCATTCGAAGATGCTTGCCACGCTGATTGTGCAACCGCCACAGGAGTACGCGCGCTGGCTGTCACAGGCCGGTGCCAGCGAGTCCCTGGCCGAGCAGGGTGAGGTGCTGTTTCGCCAGTTCGGTTGCAGTGGTTGTCATGGCCCGGCCGCCGTGGCCAAAGCGCCGAAGCTGGAGGGGCTCTATGGCCGTCGGGTGGCGTTGGAGGACGGCAGCTTTGTCGTGGCCGACCAGGCCTACATTCGCGACAGCATTCTGCTGCCGCACAAGCAGATTGTGGCTGGCTACGAATCGATCATGCCGAGCTTCGCCAACGTGATCGATGAGGAGGGCGTGCTGCGCCTGACCGCCTATATCCAGTCGCTTGGCAAAGTAGGCCACGCCCCCGGCACGATTGATGAGCGCGGGCAAGGCGAGCCGCATGCCGACAGCCCCCGCAGCCCGACGCCAGAGGAGACACTACCTTGACTCAGAAGAACCCGGCCGCCGACCGCTCGCCCAGTTACCTCGCCGACGAGCACGGGCTACGCACCTGGCTGCTGACCACGGACCACAAGCGCATCGCAATCCTCTACCTGATCGGTGTAACGGTCTTCTTCTTTCTCGGCAGCCTGGCTGCCGGCCTGGTGCGCATCGAGCTGGTCACCCCCGAGGGCGATCTGTTGAGCCCGGACGGCTACAACCGCACCTTCACGCTGCACGGTGTGGTCATGGTGTGGTTCTTCCTGATTCCCTCGATCCCGGCGGTGTTTGGCAACTTCCTCATCCCGATCATGATTGGTGCCAAGGAGATGGCCTTTCCCAAGCTGAATCTGTTCAGTTGGTATCTGCTGGTGGGCGGCGGCCTCTTCACGCTGTATTCGCTGCTGGCTGGCGGTGTGGATACCGGCTGGACCTTCTACACGCCGCTGTCGACGATGTTCAGTAACGGCCATGTGGTGGCGGTGATTCTCGGGGTGTTCATCGTCGGCTTCTCGTCGATCCTGACGGGGCTGAACATCATCGTCACCATTCATACGCTACGTGCGCCGGGCATGACCTGGTTCCGGATGCCGCTGTTCTGTTGGTCGCTGTATGCCACCTCGGTGATCTTGGTGCTGGCCACGCCGGTGCTGGCCATCACACTGCTGCTGGTGGCGGCGGAGTACCTGTTCGGTATTGGCGTGTTCGACCCTAACCTGGGCGGCGACCCGTTGCTGTTTCAGCACCTGTTCTGGTTCTACAGCCATCCGGCGGTATACATCATGATCCTGCCGGCGATGGGCGTGATGAGCGAACTGATTACCGCGGCGTCGCACAAGCGCATTTTTGGCTACTCATTTGTCGCCTATTCAAGCCTGGCTATCGCGGTGATCGGCTTCATGGTCTGGGGTCACCACATGTTCGTGGCGGGGCAGTCGATGTACGCCAGCATGGTCTTCTCGTTGCTGAGCTTTCTGGTGGCAATCCCTTCGGCGATCAAGGTCTACAACTGGACCGCGACACTCTACAAAAGCAATTTGACCATCGACGCGCACTTTCTCTATGCACTGACCTTTATCGGCCTGTTCGTCATTGGCGGGGTAACTGGGTTGTTCCTCGCGCTGCTGGCCGCGGACGTGCACGTGCACGACACCTATTTCGTGGTCGCGCATTTCCACTACATCATGGTCGGCGCGGCGGTGGCCGGGTTCTTTGGCGCGCTGCACTTCTGGTGGCCGAAGATGACCGGGCGGATGTACTCGCAGCTGTGGGGCAAGATCGCGGCGGTGATGATCTTCTGCGGTTTCAATCTGACATTTTTCCCACAGTTCCTGCTCGGCTATCTGGGCATGCCACGGCGCTACCACAGTTATCCGGAGGACTTTCAGTTCCTTCATGTGCTGTCGTCCGCTGGCGCAGGGGTACTGGCGGTGGGTTACGTCATGCCGTTCTGCTATCTGCTCTGGTCTTTGCGTTACGGCCCGTTGGCTGATGACGACCCATGGGATGCGGCGGGGCTGGAATGGCGCACCTCGTCGCCACCGCCCCAGTACAACTTTGTCGAGACGCCGATCGTTGACTTCGAGGCCTACGATTACCCCCCAGAGGCGACCCATGGCCGATCCTGACGGGTATCTGACCGAGCCTTACCAGACCGCAGCCCAGCAGCGAGAAGCGAGTTTTCTGGGCATGTGGTTGTTTCTCGCCACTGAAATCATGATGTTTGGCGTGCTGTTGCTGGTCATCTACTACTACCGACTGCAGCACCCCGAGGCAGTGGGCGAGGCGGTGCAGCACCTGCATTCGATTCTGGCGGGATTCAACAGCGCGCTGTTGCTCACCGGTAGCCTGTGCATGAGCCTGATGGTGCAGGCTTCGCGCTTGGGTAACTACCGTCGGGTGCAGCAGTGGCTCTTGCTCAGCGCCTTCTTCGGCCTGGCGTTCCTGGGGGTGAAATTCTTTGAGTACGGCTGGGAATACCACGAAGGGCTGTTACCCGGCATAGGCCCCGAGTCGCCGCTGGGGGATCCCGCCGCGCGGCTGTTCATGAACATCTATTTCTTCGCCACCGCGCTGCATGCGGTGCACCTGACCATTGCAGTGGTAATTGTGCTGGGCATGGTGGGGCGCATTCACTTCGCCCATATGAAACTGCCGGAGCGGGCGATCACACTGGAAATGGTCGGCCTGTACTGGCATCTGGTCGATGTGATCTGGATCTTCTTGTATCCCTCGCTTTATCTGGTCGGGAGGGCAGCATGAAGGCAGGCAAGCTGGTGCTGATCTATGTCGGGCTGCTGGCGCTACTGGCGATCAGCGCCACGATAGCCATTCAATTCCCACAGTGGGCGATGCTCGCGCTTGTGTGTGCAGCCGGGCAGGCCATGCTGGTGCTGTTCGGCCTGGCCCAGCTCGGCACCCATTCGCCGCTGGTGCGCTTTTTCGCACTGGGCGCGGGCTTCTGGCTGGTGTTCCTGTTCGCCCTTTCGATAGCCGATCTAATGACGCGCGGAGTGAATTGATTGCTGTGTGGCTGGTGTTGGGTCACTGAAAGTCCCGGCTGCGCACATCGAGGCCGGTGAGCATTGGGGTGAGATCGCTGAGACGCCCGGCGATGACGTGGCGTACACCGTTTGCCGATTCCAGATGCCCATCGATTCGAAGCATCTGCGACTGTATCAACACGCGCCGTTGCCGCTCGGCCAGGTCGTGCCAGACCACCACGTTGATCATGCCGAACTCGTCTTCCAGAGTGACGAAGATGACCCCGCTGGCGGTCTGTGGGCGCTGGCGCCCGATGACCAGCCCGGCGACGCTGACCAGGCGACCATGTTCCACTTCAGACAACTCTCGCGAACTGCGGCAGCGCCGGCTGCGGAGTTGCTCACGCAACAAGGCCAGCGGGTGCGGGCCAAGCGTGGTGCCAAGGGTGGCGTAATCGGTCATCAGCTCTTCCCCGACAGAGGGTACCGGCAGTGGCACTGGCGCTTCCTGCTTCGCGACCTGTTCAGCGAACAGCGGCAGTTGGGGCTCGAAGCCGGCCACGGCCCAGCGAGCCTGGTGCCGATGCCCGACAAGTCCTTTCAGCGCCCCGGCGTCAGCCAGCTGTTCACGCGCACGTGCATCCAATCGGGCTCGCAAGCAAAGGTCGTCGATACCGGTGAAGGCTTGCTGCTCACGAGCCGTTTCGATGCGCTTCGCATCCTCCTGACGAAAGCCGCGTACCAGGCGCAGCCCCAGACGGATTGCTGGTTGCTCGAACTCGGTCGGCTCGAGACTGCAATCCCAGCCGCTGTGGCGAACATCCAACGCCCGAATTTCGAGGCCGTGACGGCGAGCGTCCTGCAGAATCTGATCGGGATTGTAAAAGCCCATCGGCCAGCTGTTGATCAAGGCACAGGCGAAGGCGGCTGGCTCATGACATTTCAGCCAGCAGCTGGCATAGGTGAGCAGGGCGAAGCTGGCCGCATGCGACTCGGGAAAGCCGTAACTGCTGAAGCCTTTGATCTGTTCGAAGATCCGTGCAACGAATTCTGCGCTGTAGCCACGGGCGAGCATGCGTTCGCTCAATCTCACGCGGTGCGGCTCGAGACTGCCGTGCCGCTTCCAGGCGGCCATGGCGCGGCGCAGCCTGTCGGCTTCATCGGCGGTGTATTGGGCGGCGACGATTGCCAGTTCCATCACCTGCTCCTGAAACAGTGGCACGCCAAGGGTGCGCTCGAACACCGGCTTCAATTCTTCGGAGGGATACTCAACAGGCTCTTCGTTATTGCGTCGGCGTAGGTAGGGGTGAACCATGTCGCCCTGAATCGGCCCGGGCCGCACAATGGCCACCTGAATCACCAGATCGTAGAAAGTTCTGGGACGAAGCCGCGGCAGCATGGCCATTTGTGCGCGCGATTCGATCTGGAAAACGCCCACCGTGTCGGCGCGGCTGATCATTTCGTAGGTCGGTCGATCTTCCTTGGGCAGTGTGGCAATGGTCCACTGCGTGCCGCGATAGCGAGCTATCAGATCGAAACAACGGCGCAGCGCACTGAGCATGCCGAGCGCGAGCACATCGACTTTGAGCAGGCCGACCACGTCGAGATCGTCCTTGTCCCACTGGATCACGGTACGGTCGGCCATGCTGGCATTTTCGACCGGCACCAGGGTATCCAACGGATACTCGGAAATGACGAAGCCGCCCGGATGCTGTGAAAGGTGACGAGGAAAGCCGATCAATTCACTGGTCAGCACCAGAACCCGACGCAACACTGGACTGCTGGGATCGAAGCCGGCTTCCTGTAGCCGGGCGTCATCGGGTATGTGCTCACTCCAGCGCCCGCAGCACTCGGCCAGAGCATTGATCTGATCAGGCGGCAAACCAAGCGCCTTGGCAACGTCACGCAGTGCGCCAGTGGCGCGGTAGGAACTCGCCACCGCAGTCAGAGCGGCGCGATTGCGGCCGTAGCGGCGAAACACATACTGGATCACTTCCTCACGGCGCTCGTGCTCGAAGTCGACGTCAATGTCCGGTGGCTCATTGCGTTCGCGCGAGAGGAAACGCTCGAACAGAAGCCGGCTATGCGTGGGGTCGAGTTCGGTGATGCCCAGTACGAAACACACCGTCGAGTTGGCTGCCGAACCGCGACCCTGACACAGAATGTGACGTTCGCGGGCGAAGCGGACGATGTCGTGGACGGTGAGAAAGTAACTCTCGTAGTGCAGCTCGGTGATCAGCTGCAATTCATGTTCGACCAGCGCACGTGATTTATCCGTCACGCCTGCCGGCCAGCGCCATCTCATTCCTTCTTCGACCAGTTTGCGCAGCCATGAACTGGCATCGTGACCGTTGGGCACCAGCTCGTGTGGGTACTGATACCTGAGCTCGTTGAGGCTGAACTGGCAGCGCTCGGCGATACACAGCGTCTCGGCAAGCAACTCGGCCGGATACAGTTGCGCCAATTCCTCGCGCCGGCGCAGATGGCGTTCGCCGTTGGGAAACAGATAGCGCCCGGCCTCGGCTACTGGCAGGTGATGTCGAATCGCAGTCATGCAATCCTGCAGGGCACGACGGCCGCGGGCATGCATATGCACATCGCTACAGGCCACCACGGGTATGCCCACGCGCCTGGCCATTGCCTGCAAATGCTGCTGGTGCATTGCATCGTCAGGTCCGCGATGCAGTTCGATACCCAGCCAGAGGCGTCCCGCAAAGCGCTCGAGCAGCCAGAGACCTTCAGCGTCAGCATCGGGTTGCCGGGTAAGCCAGATGGCCAAAAGTCCATCCAAGGGCTCGTTCAGGTCATCGCCCAGCAGCTGGTATTGACCTTTCTCGGCGCGACGTCTGGCGCAGGTAATCAGCCGGCACAAGCGCTGATACCCAATCAGGTTTTCGACCAGCAGGAGCAGCTTCGGGCCGTTTTCGATCTGCATCTCACTGCCGACAATCAGCGGCAGGCCTGTTTCCTTTGACGCCTGCCAGGCACGGACGATGCCCGCTAGCGTGCATTCGTCGGTAATCGCCAGGGCTTGATAGCCTTGGAGTGCAGCGCGTTCGAACAACTCTTTGGCGCTGGAGGCGCCCCGTTGAAAGCTGAAGTTCGAGAGACAGTGCAGCTCCGCGTAATCGGGTGTCATCCGAACCAGCCGTGCAGCATCAGCGGCCCTCCCGTGACTGAGCGAAAGGCCCATCCGCGTTGGCCCGCCCGGGTTTCCACCAGATAGTAGTCGCGGCGCACGTCGCCTCCGTCCCACCAACCCGATTCGATACGCTCAGGGCCCGATAGAACGCGCAATGACGCTTCGTGGAGCGGCTTCGACTCCGACAGCAGCCAGCCGGGGCGGGGTGCCGCGAACGATGGCGTTTCCTGGTGGGTCGCTGACTCTGGTCGCCAGGCGCATTCGGGGCGATGGTCGGCGCGAGCAGCAAGTCCCTGTACGGCGTCGTCACCCAGTCGGGCTCGCAACCGCTCTCGCAACTGTTCCCATGGCAATGACTGCTGCGGTCGCTCTTCGAAGAGTTCGCGATGCTCGGGTACGAATGTCGGCAACTGGTCTGCAATCAACCGTATTGCCAGCACCGGGGCTGGGAGTTGCAGGTGATCCAGGCGACCGCGGGTCAGCTCGAACAGCATGGCCGGGTCTCGCTCCGTGCCGAGCAGACCGACCGGTAACAGGCTTTCGGGCAGGCTGCGGTGCTCCAGGTGCAAGGTGAAGCGTTGCACCCCGCTGTCGCGGCCTGCCAAATAGGCGGCGAGATCGGCGGTCAGGCGGCGCAGCGGGAACAGCAGCGCCTGATGCGACTCGACCTCGAAGTTCAGCTCGATCCGCGCAGCGAATCGATCAGGCGGACGATAGAAACTCAGACCCAGCGGGCGGTGCTCCAGCAGGGTATCGAGGTGTCTCAGCGCGTCAGCCGGAAAACGCTTCGCCAGTCCGTTTCGAGGCAGTGCCAGCAGTTGCTTGAAGGTGCGCAGACCCATTCGCGCCAGAGCATTCGAGACATCACGTGGCAAGCCGAGGCGATCTACAGGCAGGTCAGCCAGTACCTGATGCAGCTCAGGTGTATCCGTTACCGCCAAGCCGTCGTGCACGTTGGCCAGTACCCGCGCAGCTGCCGGGTTGGGTGCCAGGGTGATGCGATGCCCAAAGCCCAGCGCGCTCAGCTCCGTGCGCAAGCGTGCTTCCAGACGAGGCCAGGGGCCGAACAGGCCAAGACTGGACTGCACTTCCATGAGCAGGCAGCGCGGGTAGTGCAGGCTGACCTGTGAACTGAAGCCGTAGGCCCAAGCGGCGAGGAATTGCTGCCAACGTTCGATCGAAGCCAGGTCATACTCGGCCGTCTCGAATTCCCGGGTCAGCGCTTGGGCGGCTATCAACGATTGCCCTGCCTTTAGCCCTAGTGATCGTGCCGCTGGGTTGACTGCTTGTAGCACGCGGCGCTGTGGCGTACCGCTCAGTAGTGCCAGTGGCGCGTCGGCATCGGTACGGCTACGCAGCACACCGTCCATGGCCAGTTGCGGCAGCAGAATGCAAGCCCAGAGCATCATCACTGCCATCCCACGGCAGAAATCGGCTGGACGGGCGCCAGTCCGCCGCGGCACTTGAGTACACGCACTTGAGCCGGCCGAGCTTCGACTGCCAAGCGCAGTGCCGCTGGAGAAGGATTCACGGCTTCGTGCAAAGAGCGGTAGGCGAAGGCCAGCGTCTGTCCGGTTTCGGCGGCCACCTGCAGGCGACGCAAGGCGCGATCATCCGCTTTCTGCGGCCAGCACAACACAGCACCACAACTCCCTGAACGCAGACACTGTTCCGCTGCCCACAATGCATCACGTCCTTGCGCTTGAACGAGGCTGAGTTGGCGCAGATCGACGCCGGCAGCGAGCCAGGCATGAGGGAAGGGCAGATGAGGCGGGGCGATCAGTACCACCCGTTCGCCAGCAGCGGTCAGGCGTGCCAGGGTGGGCCAGAGCAGCCGTAACTCGCCAATCCCGGTGGTAGCGATCAGCAGCTCGCTCAGTGCTGCATCCGGCCACCCCCCGCCGGGCAGAGCGGCGTCGAGTGTGGGATGTCCGGTTGGCTGGTTACTGGTCGAGACGACGCTGGGCTGGCCGCGCCATAGGCGGCGTGCATCGAGCAACCGATCAAGGGAGACAACGGAGGACATGATGAACCGCAAACCCAGAATACTGTATATGGATACAGTATTCTGCTTTGTCTGAGTGCGGGTCAAGTCGATGTGATGAACGTCATCGACTGAGGGGGTATGCGCTAGCTCACACTAGAACGTTCAGGGCTCCTATCACGCTGAGGGCAGCGCCCATTGGCAGTGCCATGCGCTCACGCCAGGCGAGCATCAGGCCTACCAGCAGCCCGGCGCACATCAACTGACCCAGGCAGACGATCAGACCTATCGACACCCCCAGTGCTGCCACATCAAGCATGACGATGGCGATCAGCAGTCCGCCTGCCAGCAGCCGCAGCCCTCGCTGTAGAAGAGGGCTTGGTGCCCGACTGAACAGTTGCCGATGATGACGGGGCATGGCCAGGCACAGCGCAAGCATGCCCACGTAAGCCAACGCAAAAGCGAGTAGCGTCATGGTGAAACCTCCTGCATGCGCCTCTCTCGTGCCGGTCGCGCCTCGGGGCGAGCAACAGCCCGCCAGGCACACACCAACCCAACGGTCAGCAATACCAGGTCGATGCCGAAGAGCGTCATGTCACCTCGCGTCAGGCTCGCAACAAGGTTGCCTTGCGGAGCCACGATACCGTTCAGCGCAGGCAGGCCAAGGGCGAGAATCGCCAGGACCGCAAACAATTGACGGGTGGTCCGTGCTGGTTGGCCAGGCCTGATGCATGCGAAGGCTGCCACTGCCAGCCAGCTCAAGGCGAAGCACCAGCCTTCGACTGCCGCCCGCTCAGGCAGGGTGTCCGGCAACAGACGGTTGGCCCAGAGGAGGGTGAGCGAAGCGATCGGAAATCCGAAAAACACCGCTCCGTTGAGTGCGCGAACCACCTTTAGCCCTGTGATCTGCCGAGCTTCACGCTTGCGCAACCAGACTGCTGAACCGGCAATCAGCATTGCGCAGCCGGCCAGTCCCATCAGTCCGTAGAACAGTCGAACGATCTGCCCGCCGAATTGCGCCATGTGCAAACCGACCATCCACATATAGGCCTCGTAGCTGGTGGGTGCCTGCTGCTGGTGGAGCATTTCGCCAGTGGTGGCGTCGTAATTCAGGGTGTCCTGTGGTGAACCGATACGTGAAGGGTCAAGCCGACGAATGCTGACCACTGCCGAGGCGTCGAACGGGTGCTCGACGATCAACCAGCCTGGCTCGCCGCCGTTCCAGCGCTGACGGGCCTCGCTGATCAGACCATTCAGGGAAGTCAGTTCACCTGCGGGTTTGTCCATCTCGTTGCGGTGATAGCCGCCCTGGACCTCCTCGAAAAAGGCCAGCGGATCTCCGTCATAGGCCACCATCGCGCCGGCCGGCATGTAGGTCGCGACAAAAATGGCGACACCTGTGTAAGCCAGCACCAGATGGAAGGGCAGGCCGATTACCCCGAACAGGTTATGCGCATCGAGCCAGGCACGTTGGCCGTTGGCCTGCGGCCGGAGGGTGAAGAAGTCCTTGAAAATCCGCCTGTGAACGATGATTCCGGACACCAACGCGACCAGCATGAACATGCCGGCAAGGCCGACGATGTACATGCCGATCGTGCCCGCCTGAAGGTTGTAGTGCAGGGTGAAGAAGAACTCACCCCCCAGCGTGTCCGGCATGGGCTTTCCGGTAGCGGGATCGAAAGCTGCACGGCCGCGTTCGCCAGTACCATCTTTCTCCCAACCCAGCTTCCAGTAAGGTTCGCGTTCGGTAGGACCGTGCAGCCAGTAGGCATGCAGAGGCCCTTCCACATGGGCGTTCAACCACTGCCGGACGTTGTCAGCATCGATGGTGCTGGTTGCAGGCACGTGCAACGCGGGCCGCATCCAGCGTTCGATTTCCTTGTCGAAGCAGGCCAGCGTGCCGGCGAACAGAATGACGAACAGCAACCAGCTGGGCAGAAGCCCGCCCCAGGTGTGCAGCCCGGCCATCGATTGACGTAAGGTCACGGTCGGCTTCTCCATTCAACAGGCAGATAAGCAGCCAGACAGAGCAGTACTGTCAGCGCTCCCAGCCAAAGCCAGGCCCGCAAGGCGCTGCGGGCCGCAAAGGTGTAAATGACGGCGGCTACCCAGACGGCAAAACACAGCAAGCTGGCTGTGACCACTCGATCCGCTCGCGCCAACGGCAAGTAAACAGATAGAAAGGCGGTAGAGCCGAAAGCCAGCGCATAGCCGCCGAACAGAGCGGCCGTGATGCGGCCGGCCAAGTCCAGTGAGAGGAGGGGGTGGTAACGCTTCATGACAGAGACGATCCGCGGATGGTAGGCGCTCATGTTAATGCGAATCTGTTTGATTTGTAATAAGCAAGAGCTCTGGTTGCTCACGCAGCGATCCAGCGGAAGCGCTGAAGCCAATCAACAGCGGCCAGCGACCGTCGCTTGTGCTAGCAAAATCAGTCGATTAGGATTCGCGCCGGGTGAACGGTGCAAGGCGATTATTCGGTCCGCCGTCCCAATCTATTGAAGCGAGGAAGCCCGGCCCGAAAGCGACCGGGCTTCTTTGTTTTCCGGCCTTGATTTCGCGCCGAAGCGCTCGTCAGCCAGGCCACTGCTTACTAAAAGAGGTATGCCATGCGTGAACGTTTGTTGGCCGCGGAAAAGGTAAAGGCCATCGAATGGGAGGGCGGACAGCTGCGTTTGCTCGACCAGCGCAAGCTGCCCCTGGAGGAGCTCTGGCACACCTGTAATTCTGCTGCAGCGGTGGCCGCGGCGATCCGTGAAATGGTCGTGCGCGGCGCGCCAGCCATCGGTATCAGCGCCGCCTACGGACTGGTCATGGGACTAAGGGCCCGGCTCGCCGAAGCTGAGGACTGGCGTGCGGCACTTGAATCCGACTTTGAGCTGCTGGCGGCCACGCGTCCAACCGCCGTCAATTTGTCTTGGGCGCTGAACCAGATGCGCGAACGCCTTGACCGTCTGAAGCCCGGCGAAGATCCGCTGACCGCTGCCGAGGCTCAGGCGGCGTCCATCCATGCCAGTGATCGCGAAGCCAATCTGACCATGGCGCAATTCGGCGTCGACCTTATTCGCAAGCATCAGGGCAACTCGCAAAACATTCTGACTCACTGCAACACCGGGGCATTGGCTACCGGAGGGTTCGGCACTGCGCTCGGCGTTATCCGCGCGGCACACCTGGAAGGGCTGGTCGAGTGTGTCTATGTCGACGAAACCCGTCCGTGGCTGCAGGGTTCCAGGCTGACCGCCTGGGAGTTGGCCGGCGAGGGCGTGCCGGTCATGCTGAATGCCGACTCGGCGGCGGCGCATCTGATGAAGACCCGCGGCATCACCTGGGTCGTTGTTGGCGCCGATCGGATCACGGCCAATGGTGACATCGCCAACAAGATCGGTACCTACCAGCTTGCCGTGCTGGCCATGCACCATGGCGTACGGTTCATGGTGGTAGCAGCCAGCTCGAGTATCGATATGGAGCTGGAGTCAGGTGAGGACATTCCCATCGAGGAGCGCGGCGGTCACGAACTGTTGGAGGTCAACGGCCAACGGTTCGCGGCTGATGTCGAGGCATTCAACCCGGTGTTCGATGTGACTCCGGCTGACCTGATCGATGCCATCGTCACTGAAAGAGGCATCGTCGAACGACCGAATGCGGCCAAGCTCGCCGCGCTGATGAGTCGAAAGCGGCTCCATTGAGGTTGGCGATGCACACCCGGTCATGCATTCCAGAGTGCATCCTGGAGCCTGCGGCTCCCCAGCTGTGATACCATTCCGCGCTTAATCGCAGGACCCTGCTGACTACAAGGAACCAGGCTTCCATGGGCGAACTGGCCAAAGAAATCCTCCCGGTCAATATCGAAGACGAACTCAAGCAGTCCTACCTCGACTACGCCATGAGCGTAATCGTTGGTCGTGCGCTGCCGGATGCGCGCGACGGATTGAAGCCTGTGCATCGCCGTGTGCTTTTTGCCATGAGCGAGCTGGGCAACGACTGGAACAAGCCGTACAAGAAATCCGCCCGTGTGGTCGGTGACGTGATCGGTAAATACCACCCTCACGGCGACTCAGCTGTTTACGACACTATCGTGCGTATGGCGCAGCCTTTCTCGCTGCGCTACATGCTGGTCGACGGCCAGGGCAACTTCGGTTCGGTGGACGGCGATAACGCTGCAGCCATGCGATACACCGAAGTGCGTATGGCCAAGCTGGCGCACGAGTTGCTGGCGGATCTGGATAAGGAAACCGTCGACTGGGTGCCCAACTACGATGGCACCGAGCAGATCCCGGCAGTCATGCCGACCAAGATTCCAAACCTGTTGGTCAACGGCTCCAGCGGTATCGCCGTGGGCATGGCGACCAACATTCCGCCGCACAACCTCAGTGAAGTCATCGACGGTTGCCTGGCGCTGATCGAAAACGCCGATATCACCATTGATGAACTCATGCAGTTCATTCCTGGCCCGGACTTCCCGACCGCGGGCATCATCAACGGCCGCGCCGGCATCGTAGAGGCCTACCGCACCGGTCGCGGACGCATCTATATGCGTGCCCGCTCGACCATCGAAGACATCGACAAGGTGGGTGGCCGTCAGCAGATCGTCATCACCGAGCTGCCTTATCAGCTGAACAAGGCGCGGCTGATCGAGAAGATCGCCGAGTTGGTCAAGGAAAAGAAGCTCGAAGGCATCACCGAGCTGCGCGATGAGTCCGACAAGGACGGCATGCGCGTAGTGATCGAGCTGCGCCGCGGTGAAGTGCCTGAGGTCGTTCTGAACAACCTCTACGCTCAGACCCAGTTGCAGAGCGTGTTCGGCATCAACGTGGTGGCCCTCATCGACGGCCAGCCGCGCACCTTGAACCTCAAGGAGCTGCTCGAAGCCTTCGTCCGCCATCGCCGTGAAGTCGTGACTCGCCGGACCGTCTATGAGCTGCGCAAGGCGCGTGAGCGTGGGCATATTCTCGAAGGCCAGGCAGTCGCACTGTCCAACATCGATCCCGTGATTGCGCTGATCAAGGCCTCGCCGACGCCGGCCGAAGCCAAAGAAGCGCTGATCTCCAAGGAGTGGGAATCGAGTGCAGTTGAGGCGATGGTCGAGCGCGCCGGTGCCGACTCCTGCCGTCCTGAAGGTCTCGATCCGCAGTACGGTCTGCGCGACGGCAAGTATTACCTGTCTCCGGAACAGGCCCAGGCCATTCTTGACCTGCGCCTGCACCGCCTGACGGGGCTTGAGCACGAAAAACTGCTCAGCGAGTACCAGGAGATTCTCACCCAGATCGGCGAGCTGATCCGCATCCTGACCAACCCGGTGCGCCTGATGGAGGTTATCCGCGAGGAGCTCGAAGGCGTTAAGCGGGATTTCGGCGACGCGCGTCGTACCGAGATTCTCGAAGCGCGGCTGGATCTGACTCTGGCTGATCTGATCACCGAAGAAGAGCGCGTCGTCACCATCTCCCACGGCGGTTATGCCAAATCCCAGCCGCTTGCCGCTTATCAAGCGCAGCGTCGGGGCGGTCGCGGCAAGGCTGCAACCGGCGTGAAAGAAGAGGATTACGTCGAGCATCTGCTAGTTGCCAACAGCCACACCACGCTTCTGCTGTTCTCCAGCAAAGGCAAGGTTTACTGGCTCAAGACGTATGAAATTCCAGAGGCCTCGCGTACGTCTCGTGGGCGTCCGCTGGTGAACTTGCTGCCGCTCTCCGAGGGTGAGCACATCACCGCGATGTTGCAGGTCGATATCGAGGCGGCGCGGCAGCAACAGCTTAACGGCGACGATGATATCGAAGACGCCGAAATCATCGGCGAAACCGATGATGTCGAAGAGTCGATTGAGGGTGACGAGACCGACGAGTCGGTGGACGAACCTACCGGTACTTATATCTTCATGGCCACCGCGAAGGGCACCGTGAAGAAAACGCCGCTGTCGCAATTCAGCCGCCCGCGTAGTGTGGGTCTGATCGCGCTCGGCCTGGAGGAGGGCGATACCCTCATTGCTGCCGCCGTGACCGATGGTGCGCGCGAAGTGATGCTGTTCTCCGATGGCGGCAAGGTTATCCGGTTCAAGGAAAAGCACGTCCGCACCATGGGTCGTACCGCCCGCGGTGTGCGTGGTATGCGCCTGCCTGAAGGGCAGCGCCTGATTTCGATGCTGATCCCTGAGTCAGATGCCCAGATCCTGACGGCGAGCCTGAACGGTTATGGTAAGCGCACCGTGCTGGATGAGTTCCCGCGCCGCGGTCGTGGCGGTCAGGGTGTGATTGCAATGGTCTCCAATGATCGGAACGGGCCGTTGGTTGGCGCAGTTCAGGTGCAGTCAGGCGAGGAAATCATGTTGATTTCCGATCAGGGCACGCTGGTGCGTACGCGAGTCGACGAGGTGTCTTCGCTGGGCCGCAACACGCAGGGCGTTACCCTCATCAAGCTGGGCAAGAATGAACACCTTGTAGGCCTTGAGCGGGTACAAGAACCTTCCGAAGAGGACGTCCTGGAAGATATCGAGGCGGTAATCGATGAAGATGCGCTGGATAAGGAAATGCCCGTAGTCAGCACCGAGCCAGGCGAAGATGATTTGCTGGGCGGCGGGGGCGACGTTCCGCCAGATGTAGTGCCCACCGACGACGAGGATTGATCGGACGACGGCGCAGCCTTGAAGGCTTCGCCGTCGTTTCGTGTGTGCCTCTTTGCAGATGAAGGAATGGCGAGCACTGAGCCGAGCCCTTGGCGCGGACGGAGCGAGCTAGGTATCGACCGTTTTTGAGAGAACGAAGATGAGCAAACGCGCGTTCAATTTCTGCGCTGGCCCGGCCGCGCTCCCTGAGGCCGTACTGCAGCGCGCCCAGGCTGAACTCCTTGACTGGCATGGACGCGGTCTATCCGTGATGGAAATGAGCCATCGCAGTGACGAGTACACAGCGATTGCCGAGAAGGCCGAGCAGGATCTGCGCGATCTGCTGAGCATTCCTTCGAACTACAAAGTGCTGTTTCTGCAGGGCGGTGCCAGCCAGCAGTTTGCCGAGATACCGCTGAATCTGCTCCCTGAAGATGGCGTCGCCGATTACATTGATACCGGCATCTGGTCGCGAAAGAGCATTGAGGAAGCCAAGCGTTTCGGCCACGTCAATGTAGCCGCCAGCGCCAAACCCTATGACTATTTCGCCATCCCAGGCCAGAACGAGTGGAAGCTGAGCGCCAATGCCTCGTACCTGCATTATGCAAGTAACGAAACCATCGGCGGCTTGCAGTTCGACTGGGTTCCGGAGGTAGGCGACACCCCGCTCGTTGTCGATATGTCGTCGGATATTCTTTCGCGACAGCTGGATGTTTCCCGCTTTGGTCTGATCTATGCGGGTGCGCAAAAGAACATCGGGCCATCGGGTCTGGTGGTGGTAATCGTTCGTGAGGACCTGCTTGGGCGGGCGCGTTCCAGCTGCCCGACCATGCTCAATTACCAGATCGCCGCCGACAATGGTTCGATGTACAACACACCGGCGACCTTTTCCTGGTACCTCTCGGGCCTAGTGTTCGAGTGGCTGAAGGAGCAGGGTGGCGTCGAAGCCATGGAGCAGCGCAACCGCGCGAAGAAGGACTTGCTCTACGGCGTGATCGATTCAAGCGATTTCTATTCCAATCCAATAGCCACCAACGCCCGTTCCTGGATGAATGTCCCGTTCAGGCTTGCCGATGAGCAGCTGGACAAAGCGTTCCTGGCCGGTGCGGACGCGCGTGGGCTACTCAACCTCAAGGGTCACCGTTCAGTGGGAGGCATGCGTGCTTCCATCTACAACGCGGTCGGCCTGGATGCGGTCGAAGCGCTGGTCGCCTATATGCGCGAGTTCGAGAAGGAGCACGGCTAATGAGCGATGTCGATCGGCTGAAGGCGCTGCGTGTACGCATCGACAGTCTCGACGAGAAGATTCTCGAGCTGATCAGTGAGCGGGCTCGTTGCGCTCAGGACGTGGCTCGGGTCAAGACAGCCGCGCTCGCGGAGGGCGAGGAAGCGGTGTTCTATCGCCCCGAGCGCGAGGCCTGGGTGCTCAAGCACATCATGGAGCTGAACAAGGGGCCACTGGATAACGAGGAAATGGCACGCCTCTTCCGGGAAATCATGTCGTCCTGCCTGGCGCTGGAACAGCCGCTGCGGGTTGCCTACCTTGGGCCGGAAGGCACCTTCTCCCAGGCTGCGGCGCTCAAGCATTTCGGTCAGGCGGTGATCAGCAAGCCGATGGCCGCGATCGACGAGGTGTTCCGTGAAGTGGTCGCCGGTGCGGTCAATTTCGGCGTAGTGCCTGTGGAGAACTCCACCGAAGGGGCGGTCAACCATACCCTCGACAGTTTTCTCGAGCACGACATCGTCATCTGCGGCGAAGTCGAGCTTCGCATCCATCATCACTTATTGGTGGGCGAGACAACCAAGACGGATCGCATCACCCGTATCTACTCGCATGCCCAGTCGCTGGCGCAATGCCGCAAGTGGCTTGATGCGCACTACCCGAACGTCGAGCGCGTGGCGGTTTCCAGCAATGCAGACGCCGCGAAGCGGGTCAAAAGCGAGTGGAACTCCGCTGCGATCGCCGGCGACATGGCGGCGCAGTTGTATGGCTTGACCAAAATTGCCGAAAAAATCGAGGATCGCCCGGACAATTCCACGCGCTTTCTTATCATCGGCAGCCAGGAAGTACCGCCCACCGGTGATGACAAAACCTCGATCATCGTTTCCATGCGCAACAAGCCGGGCGCGCTGCATGAGCTGTTGATGCCGTTTCATTCCAATGGCATCGATCTCACGCGGATCGAAACGCGGCCGTCGCGCAGCGGCAAATGGACCTATGTGTTCTTCATCGACTGCATCGGTCACCATCAGGATCCCTTGATCAAGGATGTCCTGGAGAAAATCGGCCGCGAAGCGGTGGCACTGAAGGTGCTGGGGTCCTATCCCAAAGCAGTACTCTAAATAGCAGCTGCAAGCTGGCAGCTGAGGCTGGAAGTCGAGAGCAACGTCGTTTGCCTGGCGCTTCAGACTTCACGCTCCGGGCTTGCAGCTCCAGCGGAGCTGAATATGTCTTGTGATTTCCTTGCGCTGGCTCAGCCAGGTGTGCAAAAGCTGTCGCCCTATGTGCCTGGCAAGCCTGTGGAAGAACTGGCCAGAGAGCTCGATCTCGATCCGCAGTCCATCGTCAAGCTGGCCAGCAACGAGAATCCGCTGGGCCCCAGCCCGAAAGCCCTCGATGCGATCCGCGCGCAGCTTGATGAGCTGACCCGCTATCCCGACGGCAACGGTTTCGCGCTAAAGCAGAAACTGGCGCAGCGTTACGGCGTCGGCATCGAGCAGGTCACGCTCGGAAATGGCTCCAACGACATACTCGAGCTGGTCGCACGGGCCTATCTAGCCCCTGGTCTCAATGCGGTGTTCAGCGAGCATGCGTTTGCGGTTTATCCCATTGCTACCCAAGCTGTGGGCGCTGAGGCCAGGGCTGTCGCTGCCAAGCAGTGGGGGCATGATCTGAATGCCATGCAGGCCGCCATTGATGCGAACACCCGGGTCGTGTTTATCGCCAACCCCAATAACCCTACAGGTACCTGGTTCAGCGCCGCAGCGCTGGAGCAATTCCTGGCTGCCGTGCCTGAGCATGTCCTGGTGGTTCTCGATGAGGCTTATATCGAATATGCCGATGATGGGGAGCTGCCGGACGGATTGGCTTTCCTGAGCTCGCACTCGAACCTGCTGGTTTCACGCACTTTTTCCAAGGCCTACGGGTTGGCGGCGCTGCGCGTGGGCTATGCGATCTGTTCAGCTCAGATCGCGGATGTCCTTAATCGCGTGCGACAGCCATTCAATGTCAACAGCCTCGCGCAAGCCGCGGCTTGTGCAGCGCTTGATGACCACGAATACCTGGCCAGAAGCCGTGCCAGCAATGCCGCTGGTATGCAGCAACTGGAAGCGGGATTCAAAGAGCTGGGGCTGGAATGGATACCTTCCAAAGGTAATTTCATAGCGGTCGATTTTGGCCGTGACGCGGCCCCCATCAACCAGGTATTGCTGCGTGACGGAGTGATCGTACGGCCTGTGGCTGTTTACGGGATGCCGACTTTTCTCAGGGTGTCGATCGGTACCGGCGCTGAGAACGAACGGTTTCTGGAAGTTCTGCGCAAGGCGCTTGGACGTTGAGCCGAAACGGCGAGCCGCTCCCCGGAACGAAGCCGCTGCCTCGACTGGCCGTCGTTGGTCTGGGTCTGATTGGTGGCTCGTTCGCCAGGGGGCTGCGTGAAGGCGGGCACTGTGGCGAGGTCGTCGGGTTTGACTTGGACCCACGGTCGCGCGAGTTAGCGGTCGAACTCGGAGTAGTGGATCGCTGCGCTAGCAGCCTCGCCGAGGCCTGTCAGGGCGCAGACGTGATTCAGCTTGCCGTCCCGATCCTGGCGATGGAGCGCCTGCTGGCCGAACTCGCGCGGCTCGATCTCGGGCAGTCGGTGTTGACTGACGTAGGCAGCGCCAAAGGCAACGTGGTCCGCTGCGCCCGCGAACAGTTTGGTCGAATGCCGCCTCGCTTCGTGCCTGGGCATCCGATAGCCGGCTCGGAACAGAGTGGTGTCACAGCTGCCCAAAGCACGCTTTTCCGCCGGCACAAGGTAATCCTGACGCCTCTGGAAGATACCGATCCGGCTGCGCTAGCGCTTGTAGATGGGTTGTGGCGTGCCTTGGGCGCCGATGTCGAGCATATGGATGTCCGGCATCACGATGAAGTGCTGGCCGCGACCAGTCATCTGCCGCATTTACTGGCATTTGGTCTTGTGGATTCGCTGGCAAAGCGCAACGAGAACCTGGAAATATTTCGCTACGCCGCGGGTGGGTTTCGAGATTTCACCCGTATTGCGGGCAGCGATCCGGTGATGTGGCACGACATCTTTCTCGCCAATCGAGAAGCGGTGCTGCATACCCTGGACGATTTTCGTGCCGACCTCGACGCCCTGCGCGCCGCGGTCGATGAAGGAGACGGGCATACATTGTTGGGCGTGTTCACGCGCGCCAAGGCTGCCCGGGAACATTTCAGCAAAATACTGGCTCGCAGAGCCTATGTGGACGTTATGCATTCCAAAGATCTGATCTTCCTCGCCAATCCTGGCGGCAGCCTCAGCGGCCAAATTCGTGTTCCAGGTGACAAATCCATTTCTCATCGATCCATCATGCTTGGTTCGCTCGCAGAAGGCACCACAGAAGTTGAGGGCTTTCTTGAAGGTGAGGATGCACTGGCAACCATCCAGGCATTCCGCGACATGGGTGTGGTTATCGAGGGCCCTAATCAGGGGCGTGTGACGGTTCACGGTGTCGGCCTGCATGGCTTGAAGGCGCCGCCAGGGCCGATCTATCTCGGTAATTCCGGCACATCAATGCGCCTGCTGTCCGGCTTGCTCGCAGCCCAGCCGTTCGATACCACCCTGACCGGCGACGCCTCGCTGTCCAAGCGGCCGATGAACCGTGTCGCCAAGCCCTTGCGCGAGATGGGGGCGGTGATCGAGACGGCCCCGGAGGGCCGCCCGCCGATGATCATCCGCGGCGGTCAGAAGCTTTCCGGTATGCACTACGACATGCCCATGGCCAGTGCTCAGGTCAAATCCTGCCTGCTCCTCGCGGGTCTGTATGCTGCCGAAAAGACATCCGTCACTGAGCCTGCGCCAACACGGGACCATACCGAGCGGATGCTGCAAGGCTTCGGCTATCCGGTGCAGGTTGAGGGCAACACGGCTACGGTCGAGTCAGGTCATACCCTGCGCTCGGCTCAGATCGAAGTGCCAGCCGATATTTCGTCGTCAGCATTCTTTATGGTTGCTGCGAGCATTGCGCCGGGTTCCGATATCACGCTCGAACACGTAGGGGTCAATCCGACTCGTACCGGCGTCATCGACATTCTCAAGCTGATGGGCGCCAACATCGAATTGATCAATCAGCGCGAAGTGGGCGGTGAGCCGGTTGCGGATATCCGCGTGCGTGCCGCTCAGCTGAAGGGGATCGATATACCCGAAGAACTCGTGCCGTTGGCGATTGATGAATTCCCTGTGCTGTTTGTGGCTGCATCCTGTGCCGAAGGGCGAACCACGCTGCGCGGAGCCGAGGAGTTGCGAGTCAAGGAGTCCGATCGCATTCAGGTAATGGCCGATGGTCTACAAGCACTCGGTGTGAATGCCACTCCCACCCCGGATGGGATTATTATCGAAGGCGGCAGCTCCTTTGGTGGCGGAGAGGTCTGGGCGCACGGTGACCACCGTATCGCCATGTCCTTCAGTGTGGCCGCGCTTCGGGCAAGTGCACCGATCCGAATCCACGATTGTGCCAATGTTGCTACCTCGTTTCCGAACTTTCTTGCACTGGCCGAGCGGGCCGGGATGCGAGTTGGTGTGGAGGATAACTCATGATCAGGCAGGTCCCCGTCATCACCATTGACGGTCCGAGCGGTTCCGGCAAAGGTACCGTAGCGGCGTTACTGGCGGCCAAGCTGGGGTGGAATTTCCTCGATTCCGGTGCGCTGTACCGTTTGCTTGCCTTCGCAGCGCGCAACCACGGCGTAGATCTGACCAATGAAGAGGCTCTGAAACTGCTGGCCGCTCATCTGGATGTGCAGTTCGGAGCGGCCAAAGGTGGCGAGGGAATGCAGATCATCCTGGAGGGCGAAGACGTCACTCAGGCGATTCGCAACGAACAAGTCGGCGCTGGGGCCTCACAGGTCGCCGCGTTGCCAGTGGTACGTGAAGCGCTGCTGCAGCGGCAGAAAGCCTTTCGTGAACCGCCCGGACTTGTTGCTGACGGTCGAGATATGGGTACGGTGGTTTTCCCCGACGCGCCATTGAAGATTTACCTTACGGCCAGTGCCGAAGAACGGGCCCGACGCCGTTACCTTCAGTTGAATAGCAAGGGTGATGATGTTAATCTCGCGAGTCTTCTCGATGAGATACGGGCGCGCGACGAGCGTGATACCCAGCGTGACGTGGCGCCATTGAAGCCGGCAGATGATGCGGTTCAGCTGGATTCCACCGATCTTTCCATCGAGCAGGTGCTAGGACAGATTCTGAGCGAAGTTGCCAAACGCGATTTCGCCTGAAGAGCGACCGCCGAGAGGCGGCCTGACGGTCACCCAATTCGGGGGCTGTTAACAAGGAGGCATGTGGGAGACCAGATCTAGTCCCGCAGGCCTTTTTTTATATGAATGAACCCACTTCTATCTGGGATGTGGAGATTGGGCGGATCCTCGTCCGAAAACAGCAGGAATAAACATGAGCGAAAGCTTTGCAGAACTTTTTGAAGAAAGCCTAAAAACCCTCGACATGCAGCCGGGTGCGATCATCACCGGCATCGTGGTCGACATCGACGGTGACTGGGTCACTGTTCATGCCGGTCTGAAGTCCGAGGGCGTCATCCCGGTCGAGCAGTTCTACAACGAGCAGGGCGAGCTGACCATCAGCGTGGGTGACGAAGTTCACGTTGCGCTGGACGCGGTTGAAGATGGCTTCGGTGAAACCAAGCTGTCCCGCGAAAAAGCCAAGCGTGCAGAGTGCTGGATTGTTCTGGAAGCGGCTTTCGCAGCTGAGGAAGTGGTCAAGGGCGTTATCAACGGTAAGGTTAAGGGCGGCTTCACTGTCGACGTTAACGGCATCCGTGCGTTCCTGCCAGGTTCCCTGGTTGATGTCCGTCCAGTGCGTGATACCACTCACCTGGAAGGCAAGGAACTCGAATTCAAGGTCATCAAGCTTGACCAGAAGCGCAACAACGTTGTCGTTTCCCGTCGTAGCGTCCTGGAAGCCGAGAACAGCGCCGAGCGTGAAGCTCTGCTGGAATCGCTGCAGGAAGGCCAGCAGGTCAAGGGTATCGTCAAGAACCTCACCGACTACGGCGCCTTCGTGGACCTGGGCGGCGTGGACGGCCTGCTGCACATCACCGACATGGCCTGGAAGCGTATCAAGCATCCGTCGGAAATCGTCAATGTTGGCGACGAGATCGACGTCAAGGTGCTGAAGTTCGACCGCGAGCGTAACCGCGTGTCGCTGGGTCTGAAGCAGCTGGGTGAAGACCCATGGGTTGCCATCAAGGCTCGTTACCCGGAAAACACCCGCGTTGTCGCGCGTGTTACCAATCTGACCGACTACGGCTGTTTCGCTGAGCTGGAAGAGGGCGTTGAAGGTCTGGTGCACGTTTCCGAGATGGATTGGACCAACAAGAACATCCACCCGTCGAAGGTTGTACAGGTCGGCGACGAAGTGGAAGTCATGGTTCTGGACATCGACGAAGAGCGTCGTCGTATCTCCCTGGGCATCAAGCAGTGCAAGTCCAACCCATGGGAAGACTTCTCTGGCCAGTTCAACAAGGGCGACCGCATCTCCGGCACCATCAAGTCGATCACCGATTTCGGTATCTTCATTGGTCTGGACGGCGGCATCGACGGTCTGGTTCACCTGTCCGATATCTCCTGGA
Organism: Stutzerimonas tianxiuensis; assembly: GCF_053470365.1. NCBI lineage: Bacteria > Pseudomonadati > Pseudomonadota > Gammaproteobacteria > Pseudomonadales > Pseudomonadaceae > Stutzerimonas > Stutzerimonas tianxiuensis. The sequence goes on from NZ_JBPVWS010000003.1 coordinate 55,327, forward strand.
ACGAAGCTGGCGAAGAAGCCGTGCGTCGCTTCAAGAAGGGCGACGAGCTGGACACCGTTATCCTCTCGGTCGACCCGGAGCGTGAGCGCATCTCCCTGGGCATCAAGCAGCTGGAAGACGATCCGTTCTCCAACTACGCCGCCGTCAATGACAAGGGCAGCATCGTTCGCGGTACCGTGAAAGAAGTTGACGCCAAAGGCGCCATCATCGATCTGGGCAACGATATCGAAGCCACACTGAAAGCCTCTGAAATCAGCCGTGACCGCGTTGAAGACGCGCGCAACGTACTGAAAGAAGGCGAAGAAGTCGAAGCCAAGATCATCAGCATCGACCGTAAGAGCCGCGTTATCAGCTTGTCCATCAAGTCGAAAGACGTTGAAGACGAGAAGGACGCGATGAAGGAACTGCGTACCAAGCAGGACGTAGAGCCGACTGCCGGTCCGACCACCATTGGTGATCTGATCCGTGCACAAATGGAAAACCAGAACTAAGTTCTGTAATCCATAAAAAAGGGCGACTGCGGTCGCCCTTTTTTGTGCCTGAATTTTGTGTCTTTGGGATCGAGCAAGGTTTGGTGCTTAGACCCGCCTTTAGTGGTTGGGCAGCACTGCAGCCAGTTAGCAGTCTGACTGCCGGCCGGTTTTCAGATGCGCGTCATGCCCGTTGCCAGTGCTTGGTTTACCGCCAGCCAGCCATTCACTGCATCTTCTCCTGCATGCTCAAAGGCCCGTTCGAGCAACCGCACCTGCTCGCGTCGCAATGCCTGTTCGAGCTTTGCACCTTCCGCGGTGAAGCGCAGCATGCGCTTGCGCTTGTCGTCATCGGCCGTCCTGCTTTCCACAAGGTGCATCTCGATCAGCTGGCGCAACGGCGTATTCAAGGCCTGCTTGCTGACCCCCAGGTAACCGAGTAGCTCCTTCACACTGAGGTCTGGATAACTGGCGATAAAAAACAGGATCCGGTGATGCACCCGGGACAGTCCGCGTCGAGCAAGCATCTCGTCCGGCTTGGCGGTAAAGGCCTGGTAGCCCAGAAAGAAACTCTCCATGATCTGGCGCTGGACAGTGCTTTTTTTTAGGTCAGGCATATTGACGTATTCACGATTGGGGGCGTAATTTCGGTCAAGCAGTTTGACTCATTTTTCTTTTCCCCGCATCTGGTGCCCCATGGCCTTCTCCGAACGCGTCGACCGCCTGAAAAGCTCGCTGATCCGTGAAATTCTTGCCGCTGCACAGCGACCTGAGGTGATGTCGTTCGCCGGTGGATTGCCTGCCGAGCCCATGTTGCCGAAGGTAGATTGGGCGCCTATGCCGGCGAGCCTGGGGCAGTACGGGATGAGTGAAGGGGAGCCCGCCTTACGCGAAGCCATCGCTGCTGAAGCACGTGCCATCGGAGTTTCTTGTTCTGCCAGCCAGGTACTCATTGTCAGTGGTTCCCAGCAGACGCTGGACCTCGCTTCCAAGCTGTTCATTGATCGGGGCACCGAGGTGCTGCTTGAGGCGCCGACTTACTTGGCTGCGCTGCAGGCCTTTCAATTATTCGGTGCCGAGTGTCCGGCAGTGGCGCAGGAAACCGATGGCCCATCGCTGGCCGCGCTGCGTCAGCGGCTGGAGCAGCACAAGCCGGCTTTTGCCTATCTTATTCCGACGTTCCAGAACCCTTCGGCGGTGCGTTATAGCGAGGAAAAGCGCGACGCAGTAGCCGCGCTGCTTGATGAGTTTGGCGTAACCCTGATTGAAGATGAGCCCTATCGCGAACTGGTATTTGACGACGGGCGGGCTCGCCCAATCGTTAGCCGCTTGCACAAGGCGAGCTGGATCTACACCGGGACGGTTTCCAAGACGCTGCTACCGGGGCTGCGAGTCGGCTATCTGATCGCGACCCCAGACCTGTTCCCTTATCTGTTACGTCTGAAGCAGTCAGCTGACTTGCACACCAATCGCATCGGTCAGTGGCAGGCGCTTCAGTGGCTTGGCAGTGAGCAATATCGGGCGCACCTGAGCGAGCTGCGCAGCTTCTACCGCCTGCGTCGGGATGCTATGCAGGCGGCGTTGGCGGAACATTTCACTGATCTCGCCGATTGGTTGGTACCACAGGGCGGGCTTTTCTTCTGGCTGCAGCTGAAACAATCGATCGACACCCGAACGCTGCTTGATTCGGCGCTAGCACAGGACGTGGTGTTCATGCCGGGCGAACCGTTCTTCGTCGACCCAGAACAGAATCTTGGATATCTGCGGCTTAACTTCAGTCACGTCGCACCAGAGCGCCTTGATGAAGGCATTCGCCGGCTGGCAGGGGTAATCCGTGAGGCGCTGTTGGTCGAAGCAGCCTAGTTCAGGCGCGGTGGGAACAGCCGCTGGAGGGGCAAATGACTTACAAGGTTTATGGCGACCATCGGTCCGGCAATTGCTACAAAGTGAAGCTGATGCTGCACTTGCTCGGGCTGGCGTATGAGTGGATTCCGGTGGATATCCTGCGCGGTGAAAGCCGCGAGGCTGCCTTTCTGGAAAAGAATCCCAACGGCAAGATTCCGGTGCTCGAACTGCAAGACGGTACCTGCCTATGGGAATCGAATGCGATTCTGAATTTTCTTGCCGAAGGAAGCGAATACCTGCCGGCCGATGCTCGCTTGCGGACCCAGGTTCTTCAGTGGCAGTTCTTTGAGCAATACAGCCATGAACCCTTCATCGCTGTAGCGCGCTTCATCAAGGTTTACCTCGAGCTGCCTGATGATCGCCTTGATGAGTATGCTGCCAAGCAGCTGGATGGCTATCACGCGCTCGATGTGATGGAGCAGCAACTACTTCGCACGTCATATCTGGTTGGCGAGCGTTACTCGATCGCGGATGTGGCGCTCTATGCTTATACCCATGTAGCCGAGGAGGGTGGCTTCAGCCTTGATCGCTACCCGGCCATCAGCGCTTGGCTGCAGCGTGTAGAAAGTCACCCTCGCCATGTCGGTATGTACGATTAACGCCAAACGTGACCGCGTGGTTAAGGCGCTAGCCTCACGCGGGCACGGTTAGGCTCACAGCCTTGCAGCTTATTTGACCAAGCCGAGAAATTCGCTGCGGGTCGCAGCATTCTCGCGAAATTGGCCGAGCATGACCGAGGTGACCATCGATGAGTTCTGTTTCTCGACGCCGCGCATCATCATGCACATGTGCTGCGCTTCGATCACCACAGCGACCCCCCATGCACCTGTAACCTGCTGAATCGCTTCTGCAATCTCGCGGGTGAGATTTTCCTGGATCTGCAGCCGGCGCGCATACATGTCTACGATGCGGGCGACCTTCGACAGGCCGAGCACCTTGCCGTTGGGCAAATAGGCGACATGAGCCTTACCGATGAAGGGCAGCATGTGATGCTCGCACAACGAATAGAGTTCGATGTTCTTGACCAGCACCATTTCGCTGTTGTCGGAGCTGAACAGTGCGCCATTCGTAACGTCCTCCAGCGTCTGCTGGTAGCCCTTGCACAGGTACTGCATGGCTTTGGCGGCCCGCTTGGGCGTATCGAGCAGACCCTCGCGGTTGACGTCCTCACCCAGTTGGCCAAGGATCGCGGTGTAATGTGTTTCCAGAGACATTTGTCTACCTGTCAGGCTTGCAAATAAGCGCGAGTGCGAAGGTTAGGGACTTGACGGCTGGGCTGCAAGCAGCGCGCGCCTTATTAGAGAGGTTCATGAGTGGCCGCGCCAGGGTTACTCGTCGCGCCCTTCGAGCATGGTTCGTTTGAGCATCACATACACCGCGCCGGTACCGCCGTGTCTCGGCACGCAAGAGGCGAAGCCCAAAACCTGAGAGTGCTGGCGTAACCACGTATTGACGTGGCTTTTGATCAAAGGACGCTTGCCGTCCTTTCGTGCTGCCTTGCCATGGGTTACGCGCACGCAGCGAATCTCGAGTTTGCTCGCTTCGGCGAGAAAATCCCAAAGCAGCTCACGGGCTTTCTCGACGCTCAGTCCATGCAAATCCAGGCTGCCCTCGAACGGGATTTGTCCCGCTTTCAGCTTGCGCATCTGGCTGTCCTGAACACCGTCGCGGACCCAGTACAGTTCGTCTTCAGCCGCAACATCAATTACAAACTGATCAGACAGCCCGTCGATCCGGATATCGCCGTCGCTGATCGAGGCGTTGGCCCGCAGCGTGGCGATCTGTGCCTTGTTGCTGCGTGGTTTGCCCGTCTCAGCCCGATCGTGCTCAATCGGCTTGACGCCACGCACAGCTGATCTGAACAGTGAAAAATCATCGTCTTGCATGAGGCCTCCGCGTTAGTCGGCCATTTTATCGCAAAGCTTCTGTCGTGAGCCGCATCCATTGCCGACGACGACATCGGGCTGGCCGACATCTCAGCGCCTTTTTCCGAGGCGCGGCGACAGGCTCAAGTCGTTCGATGCGTGCGCGCGGCGGCGAGCTCGGCGTCGGATGATCATGCCTAGGAGAAGTAGAACCACGCCCAAGGTCAACAACGTCACTGCGGCTTCTTTATCCAGCGGCATGCTAGTGAGGGCTTCGATTTCGCTAAACAGCGAAGCCGCGCCAATGCCGGTGAAGAGCACTCCAGAGACGATCAGCAGCAGGCCGAGCGCGGCCCCAAGTCGCGAGCCCCAGCTGCGGTGTTGGCGAGGGCGGAGACGGCGAGCATCGAATCCATCGGTTCGTTTCATTCCAGTTCGCTCCTCAGAACGGCTATCGCCCCGTTAAAAAACGCAGGCGAGGTAGGCAAGACGAGGCGAAAGCAGCCGAAGACGCCGGGTTTGACTGTACTTGAAGATCACGCTGAGATTTTTCTACAGCCGGGTTGCCAGGGCAGGCCAGGTATCAACAGCCTGCTACTCCTGAATCCATTGGGCCAGTCTATTCGATGTCAGCTAACACTTTTCGGTTCGGTTCGGTTGCGGCTTGTACCAATGCGCCGGCATCAGCTACGCAGACCGCAAAGTTGTCCGCGAGAATGGTCATCTCCATACGATGCACCTCTGCCGCCGCAATTGCGCCGTCTCCCATCGGCAGGTCGCGTGTGGCACAGGCCTTGTCAACGAGTGTGCAACGGTAGCCGTAATCTTTTGCGGCGCGGACCGTGGTGCTCACGCTTGAATGTGTCATGAACCCACAAACAATGAGGTCGAGGCGACCATGCTGCTGCAAAAGTTCATGCAATCGTGTGCCGGCAAATGCGTTGGGCAGCGTTTTGCCGATCACCGTTTCGCCAGGAAGCGGCGCTGCCTCCGGCATGATCTGACCGCGTAGCCCTTGAGGATCGAACAGCCCACCCGGAATGCCCAAATGGTGGACATGCACGATGGGTGCGCCAGCCGCGCGGGCGGCGGTCAGTAGCTCGCTGACCTGCTCAAGCGCCGACGTCAGATTCGGTAGTGCCAGTGTCCCCGTCCGATATTCTTCCTGAACGTCAATGACGACAAGGGTCGCGTTGGCCAGAGTCGCCGGTGCATAACTGCGGCCACTGAGCTGAAGCATGGTCTGTGGCTTGGACATGACTGACTCCTTGTTCTGAGAGGGGCATGATTGTGGCGCCAGTCGCGCGAGATGTGAACAGCCATTAAGTGATGAATTGGTCATATAGATTGGTGTTATGGGCGTTTTGCCATCGCACATAACCGCAAAACTCGCGAAACGCGCGTGGCCATCGGCTAGACTTCCGCCCTTTTTAGAGGAGATGCCCCGTGACCGCTTCGCCTTCCCGTTTGCGTACTTTGCGTGATCATATTCGCTGGGCTGTCAGCCGCTTCCACGCCGAGCAACTTTTCTTCGGCCACGGCACGGACAACGCTTGGGACGAGGCGCGTCAGTTGGTACTGGGCGCCTTGCACTTGCCCTGGGAAATGGCTGACAGCTATCTCGATTGTCGGCTGGAAGACGATGAGCGTGAACATCTGCAGACTCTGTTGCAGCGACGGATCGAGCAACGCGTACCGACTGCTTATCTGCTTGGACAGGCCTGGTTTTGCGGGCTTCCATTCATCGTCAACGATCACGTGCTGATTCCGCGCTCGCCGATTGGCCAATTGATTGAACGACGCTTCGAGCCGTGGTTGGCGCAGGCGCCAGCACGAATTCTGGATCTCTGTACCGGCTCCGGTTGCATCGGCATTGCCTGCGCCTATGAGTTTCTTGATGCCGAGGTGCTGTTGGCCGACCTGTCATTCGAAGCGCTGGAAGTGGCCAATCGCAACATTGAACAGCATGGTCTGGAAGACCGGGTCTACACCGTTCAGAGCGATGGATTCGATGGTTTACCCAAACAGCGCTTTGACCTGATCGTTTCCAATCCGCCGTATGTGGACGCCGAAGACTTTGCCGATATGCCTGCCGAGTTCCAGCATGAGCCGGCACTCGGCCTGGCTTGCGGTGACGATGGTTTGGATCTCGTTCGAAGAATACTGGCGGAGGCGGCGGACCATCTGACGGAAAAGGGCAGCCTGATTGTCGAAGTCGGCAACAGTCAGGTGCATGTCGAGGCGCTTTATCCTGAAGTCGACTTCACCTGGCTCGAGTTCACCGAGGGTGGGCATGGGGTTTTTCTGCTTGCCGCGAGTCAATGCCGTGATCATCAGGCGCTCTTCCAAGAGCGGCTTGTGCCAAAGGGCAACTGACGGTCTGCGCGGTACTCTGCTCGGTACAAGGGCAGGGCTGTCAGCGGGTTGCGATCCAGATCAGTAGCCCGGCCTGAAACAGTGAGAACACAATCAGGCAGGCAATGGTGAATCGGAGGGTGCCATCCTCTCGACGGAGTTTGCTCAATCGTTCATGGGTGTCGCGAATCCGATTTTCCTGTTCGAGTAGATTTCGATCAGCCTGCTCGAGCATAGCCGCCGCTTCTTGCAGTTCGATGATCTGCACTTTTTCGAGGTTCCAGTCTGGCCGTAAGGCGCTGACACGAGCTGCGCTATAGGTTGCCTTGGGCTTCTGGGGCTCGGCGTAGACCACGTCGAATCCTTGACTCAGCAGGCAATGATCGCGCCGCAACCGTGCATCTTCGCCGGTTATATCCTTGACCGGCAGCGCGCCGCCTTCTACCAGATAGTGCGCCCAGCGTCGTTGCGCCCAAGCTGCCCCTTGCGCCAGCAGGAAGCGCCCGAGGCCACGGTTTATCGGTTCTACATGCAAGCCTGAATCGGGGCCGAAGCGCAGCTCCTTGGCCCGGTGGTCGGCCCAGACCTCCAGCAGGTTCTGCTGCTTCGATAACACTTGGCCCGGTATACGAATGAAGAGCCTCAACAGGCTCTGCTCAGGCGTATGTCGCTCGACCTGGGCCAGCTCGACGAAACGCAGCGGACGTGTCCCGGTGTCCCGGTCGGTAGGCAGCGGAGCCAGACGGAGCAGCCGGAATCGATCCGGCGCGAGCGCGGCCCAGGGGTGCGGCTGCTGCGCCACCGCGGGCGTCTGGGCGTCGTTTTCTTCAGGGCTGTTGGGCTGTCGGTCATCTCGGTGTCCATAGGCCTGGCGGTGGTCGTTGCGGCAGGCAAGGAGCGTATCGGCCGGCGGTCGCCTAACTGGAGGCTGGCAATACGCCGTGCTCGGTCAAGAACCGGCTGATCTGTTCCGTCAGTTCATGCGCGATAGGCAGTTCGGGGCTGTTGTAGGAAGCCACTTGTCCGGCGCTATCCTGCGGCGTGATGCGCAATACGTGGCCCATCCCTTTGATCAGCGCTAACTCGGCATCTGCCCTGGCCTGTTTCAGCGCTTGCGCATCTTTGGAGCTGACCTGAATGTCATGAGAGCCCTGAATGATCAAGGCCGGCGCTGTGGTGTTGGCAAATGCAGCGGCCGGATCTTCCTGGAACAGAGAGATCAGGTAGGGTTGAACGCTCAAGCGAAAAAGCACTTGCAGCGGCTCGGGCACCTGCTGGTGGATTCTTCCCGCGTTCAGTTCATCGATCAGGTAGTTCGCGCTTGCCAGAAGCGCTGTTGGTAGACGGCCCTGCAGCTGCTCTCGCAGTAGCGCATCGATGGGGCGACCGCTGCCTGCGAGGCTGATCAACGCGGCAGGTTTGACGGTAGGTTCGGCCAGACTGGCAATCAATGCGCCTTCGCTATGGCCAATCAGCACGAGCGCCGAAAACCGTGGATCGGCTTGTAGCAACCGTGACCAAGCCACTGCATCGTCGACATAGTCTTCTACCTTCAACTGACTTTCGTCCGGCGCCACCGGTTGGCTCTGACCGACTCCACGCTTGTCGTAGCGCACACTGGCGATACCGCGCTTGGCCAATGCCTGCGCCAGTCGCTTGAGGCTGTCGTTGTGTCCCAGTGGGTTGTTGCCGTCGCGGTCGGTCGGGCCCGATCCTGCTATCAACAGCGCGACCGGCAAGGGTGCGTCAGTCTTAGGCAGCAGCAGGCTGCCATGAAGATGCCCGGCCGGCACCTGCACAGTCATCCTCTGATTTACCCACGTCTGGGCTTGGGCTAAGGGAGCGAACATGGCGAGCAAGCCGAGCAGTAAAAAGAAACGCATGGACAAAAATAAACCATAGGCGGAACGGGGATACGAAGCGAGCTCGCGAGCCGGCGGGTTGGCAGTATGCGCCGCGTCCGCAGGCAGCGAAACCTTCAGCAGCTCGGGTATACTTCCGCCCCCTCTTTAGGTCGATCGCGGAGCGCCCTGCATGTCCGGCAATACATACGGCAAGCTGTTCACCGTCACCACGGCTGGCGAAAGCCATGGTCCGGCACTGGTCGCGATTGTCGACGGCTGTCCGCCAGGCCTGGAGCTAAGCGCCGCTGACCTGCAACGCGACCTCGATCGACGCAAGCCCGGCACCAGCCGGCACACCACTCAACGCCAGGAGGCCGACGAGGTCGAGATTCTTTCTGGCGTGTTCGAAGGGCGGACAACCGGTTGCCCGATCGGTCTGCTGATCCGCAACACCGATCAGAAATCCAAGGATTACTCAGCCATCAAGGATCAGTTCCGTCCCGCACATGCCGACTACAGCTATCACCACAAGTATGGCCTGCGCGACTATCGCGGAGGTGGCCGCAGCTCAGCCCGCGAAACCGCCATGCGCGTCGCTGCCGGTGCCATTGCCAAGAAATACCTGGCGACCCTGGGCATCCAGGTGCGCGGCTACATGAGTCAGCTGGGCCCGATCGAAATTCCTTTCAAGACCTGGGACAGCGTCGAGCAGAACGCTTTTTTCAGCCCAGACCCGGACAAGGTCCCGGAGCTGGAGGCCTACATGGATCAGTTGCGTCGTGATCAGGATTCGGTTGGCGCGAAGATCAGTGTCGTCGCCGAAGGCGTTCCGCCGGGGCTTGGGGAGCCAATTTTTGACCGCCTTGATGCTGAACTGGCACATGCCCTGATGAGCATCAACGCAGTAAAAGGCGTGGAGATTGGCGCCGGTTTTGCCAGCGTGGCCCAGCGCGGTACCGAGCACCGTGACGAGATGACGCCAGACGGCTTCCTGTCGAACCATGCTGGTGGTGTCCTGGGAGGCGTTTCGTCCGGCCAGCCGATCATCGCGCATCTGGCGCTCAAGCCTACGTCGAGCATCACGACACCAGGACGCTCCATCGACGTCGACGGCAATCCGGTTGAGGTCATCACCAAGGGTCGCCACGATCCATGCGTAGGTATCCGAGCCACGCCAATCGCCGAAGCGATGATGGCCATCGTGTTGCTTGACCATCTGTTGCGCCATCGCGGGCAGAACGCCGATGTGCTGGTGGGTACGCCGGTGTTGGCGCAGCTCTGAGCCTGCCGCTGGAGGCCTGAAGCTGGAAAGCGAGCAAAGCGCTCGCTCCAGCGTCACGTTTGTTTCCAGCTACTGGCTTGTTGCTTATGGCGGCTTCCATTCCCTACTGGCGTCTGTCCGGTTTTTACTTCTTCTACTTTGCGCTGCTCGGTTCGGCGGCGCCGTTCCTCGGCCTCTATTTCGACCACCTCGGCTTTACTGCCGAGCGCATTGGCGAGCTGGTGGCCATTCCCATGCTGATGCGTTGCCTGGCGCCGAACCTGTGGGGTTGGCTGGGCGATGTCACAGGCCGACGTCTGGCGATTGTTCGGATTGGCGCACTCTGTACGCTGATTTCGTTCAGCTTGATCTTCTACAGCAAGAGTTACGCTTGGCTGGCGCTGGTGATGGCGCTGCATGCCTTCTTCTGGCATGCCGTGCTACCGCAGTTCGAGGTCATTACGCTGGCGCACCTGCATGAGCAAGCGTCTCGCTACAGTCAGATCCGCCTCTGGGGCAGCATCGGTTTCATCGCGGCGGTAGTAGGGCTTGGCGCGTTGTTCGAACACCTGAGTCTCGACATCTATCCGGCGGCGGTCCTGTTAGTGATGACCGGGATCGTGATCAGCAGCTTATGGGTGCCCAATGCGGTGCCGGCGGAGCGTCCTGAGCCGGAGGGGCAGGGTGGCTTTCTTCGCCAGCTCTGCCGGCCGGGGGTATTGGCATTCTTCGTGTGCGTCGGTCTGATGCAGGTCAGTCATGGTCCGTACTACACCTTTTTTACCATTCATCTCGAGGCGCTCGGCTACGGGCGTGGCACCATCGGCCTGCTCTGGGCACTCGGAGTGGTAGCTGAGATCCTGATCTTCCTGGTAATGGCACGGCTGCTTGCGCGCTTTTCGTTGCGTCAGGTCCTTGCCGCTAGCTTTCTGCTGGCGGCGCTGCGCTGGCTACTGCTGGGAACGCAGGCTGATCATCTTGGGGTGCTGTTGATTGCGCAGCTGATGCACGCGGCAACCTTCGGCAGTTTTCATGCGGCTGCCATTCATTTCGTCCAGCGCAGCTTTGGTCACCGCCAGCAAGGGCAGGGGCAAGCGCTGTATGCGACCCTTGCCGGAGTGGGCGGGGCGCTGGGTGCGCTTTACTCCGGCTACAGCTGGGCCAGTCTCGGCCCTTTGTGGACCTTCGCCATTGCCAGCCTGTCAGCGCTCGGCGCAGCCGTTATCATCGTCTTCCCGCGCAGGAATTCGGTATGACCGCTATACCGTGGAAACCGTCATCGACGCTGGCCTGTTTCGCTATGGCAGCGGTTGGTCGCCGGCCATCAGCAGTAACGCTCGGCCCGTCTGATAAGCGCCGAGGTTCCGACCTTTCCAACGCCGGGGCAGCCATCCCGATAGGAGACAGCCAGTATGAGCATCCTTAGCGTTTATCAGGACACTGCGCCGGAGCAGCCTCTCAAAGTGCTCACGCATGTTGAAGATATTGCCGCCACCCTGGCCGAAGTCGGGGTGCAGCTGGAACGCTGGGAAGCCAGCACACCCATTCGTGCCGGTGCAAGTTCAGAGGAGGTAATAGCCGCCTATCGTCCGCAGATCGATCGATTAATGGGAGAGCGCGGCTACGTCACAGTCGACACCCTCAGCGTGACCAGCGATCATCCAGATAAGGCAGAACTCCGCGCCAAGTTCCTTGAAGAACACCAGCACGCCGAGGACGAGGTGCGTTTCTTTGTCGTCGGCCGCGGGCTGTTCAGCCTGCATATCGAGGACAGGGTGTATGCCGTGCTGTGCGAGAAAAACGACCTGATCTCGGTGCCTGCAGGAACCCGGCATTGGTTCGATATGGGCGAGCACCCTCACTTCGTTGCCATTCGCCTGTTCACTAACCCAGAAGGTTGGGTCGCGCAATTCACCGGGGAAGACATTGCCGGCCGTTTTCCGCGCCTTGATGACTTCTGATCCCGGCAAAGCCATCCTTACCGATGTCGAAAACATCACCAGCGCCGTGAGGTCCGTCTTCGACGTGCTGTTCCCATGTATTGCGGGCTCGATCAGCTTGCAGTCCGACGGGATTCTCTTTCTCTTCTATATATGAAGAGCTGGATGCTGCGCAGCAGTGTCGGCACACCTGCGGCCTGCTGTGAGAGGGTGTGAGCTGGCTGATCATCCAGCGTTCGCCAGCTTCGAGGCGAACGATCCGCGCCGTGAGCAGATCGCGTACTGAACCCTCAAACCCGCCTGGCATCCTAATTACGAACTCACTGTAATTTGGAGTCTTGTCATGACCGATGCCTTCGGCGGTATTTTCGGCCTGCTTATCCTGGCACTGGATATCTGGGCAATCATCAGCGTGGTGCGAAGCGACAGCAGCACCGGGAAAAAAGCTCTCTGGGTGTTGTTGATCGTCATCCTGCCAGTGTTGGGCCTGATCATCTGGGGCATCATGGGGCCGCGTGGCAATCGGCCTGATGAGCGCAACCTGAGGCACTGACCGGTGGAAACCTGGAGTACGCTGCTGGCCTTGATCGTGTTGGTGGCTAATCTGGTAGCCATCGTGCAGATCTGGCGAAGTCGTATCGAGGTGGGTCGCAAGATCATCTGGAGTCTTGTTGTCGTCCTGTTGCCAGTTGTCGGACTGATCATGTGGTTCGTGGCCGCCGGACATTTCGCCAAAGTCAGGTTGTAAATGCGCATATCAGTTCTGGTCGCGTTGATGCTTTGGGCCGGTAGTGCCTGGAGTGGTGACGAGGTGGCTTGGACTGCCCTGCGGGAGGGCCGTGCCGTTCTGCTCATGCGTCATGCCTTGGCGCCTGGGACAGGCGATCCGCCGGGTTTCGTACTGGAGGACTGCACGACTCAGCGCAATCTTGATCAGGCGGGCCGCCTGCAGGCAGCGCGGTGGGGTGATCTGCTCCGGCAGAACAGCATTACTTCGGCGCGGGTACTCAGCAGTCGTTGGTGCCGGGCGTTGGATACGGCAGAACTGCTGGGCTTTAAGCCAGTTGAGCCGCTGCCGCTTCTCGATTCGTTCTTTGCCCAGACCTACCGCAAGAACGAGCAGACCCAAGCCTTGCTCATGTACTTGCGAGCATTGCCAGGGACATCACCCATCGTGCTAATCAGTCATCAAGTCAATATCACCGCACTGACGGGCATCTTTCCCCGATCCGGTGAGGCTTTGGTCCTAGCGTTGCCGATTAGCGACCCGCCACGAGTTCTGGCCAGGCTTCCTCCGCCTTGATCGGCGCTGCGGCATAACTCTCCCAGATATGCACTGCGGCATAGGCCCGCCAGGGTCGCCAAGCCTGTGATCGCGCGAGCAACTCTTTCGCGCTGATGCCGTCACTTCCCCATAACGGCGATTTCAGCAGGCCAAGGTCGGCTGCTGGAAAGGCATCCGCCTCGCCGAACCCCCTCAACGCAATGTATTCAGCCGTCCATGGCCCAATACCGGGTAGCTGGCAAAGATGGCTGACCAGCGCGTCTGCACCGTTTTCGACATGCAACTCAAGTGCGCCGCCAGCAACGGCGGCTGATAGATGTTGCAGTGCCGCCACCCGCTTGCCGGGCATGCCGATATTTTCCAGTGCCGCGGTGGCTAGCGTTTGTGGGCCGGGAAACAGCATGGTCAAGCCATTCGTTCCAACCGCAGATTGGCTAAGCCGGTTTTCCCCAGATCGTTCGATCAGGCGTCGGGTGATGGTCACTGCTGCCTTAACCGTGACCTGTTGACCAACGATAGCCCGCACGGCTTGTTCGAACGGATCGAACGCGCTGGGTAAGCGCAATCCGGGGTTAGCCGCGACCAGAGGGCCGAGCTGAGGGTCCGAAGCGAAATGGCGCGTTATGGCGACCGGATCGGCATCGAGGTCGAACATCTTTCGTACACGCATTGCCAATGTCGAGGCGTGTCCCTCTAGCGAATCGCTGATGACCAGTTCAAGAGCAGATTGTGGCAGCAGTGGTCGTACGCTGAACCAGCCGACATCGTCACCCACTTGCACGGTGCGGCTGTAACGCTCCGGCTCCAGCGCCTCGATACCCGGCAGGAGGCGCAAGGCAAAGTGCCGATGAAACTGAGACCAGCTCCATGGGGCGTTATAAGGAAGTTGGATAGAAATCATCACTAGACAATAGCCAGTGGTGATGGGGCAGTCTTCATCAAACGTGCCTTGAGGACGGGCGGTTACTCCTGTCATAAGACCAAAGTAGAATGCGCCTCTCTGGCAATCGGGCCGCCTGCGAGGCCCGTCTGTTAAGTCATCCATTAGGGAGACACCCATGAGCGACTATCAGGAAACTCTCTACGAGGGGTACGGCCAGCGCTTCAGAGTCGACAAGATTCTGCATGAAGTGCACACCGGGCATCAGCATCTGGTGATATTCGAGAACGCCCGTATGGGACGTGTGATGGCGCTCGATGGGGTTATCCAGACCACCGAGGCAGACGAATTCATCTATCACGAGATGCTTACACACGTGCCGATCCTGGCTCACGGGCTGGCGCGGCGAGTGCTGATCATTGGTGGGGGTGATGGCGGCATACTGCGGGAGGTGGCCAAGCACCGTGACGTCGAAAGCATCACCATGGTCGAAATCGACAGCACCGTAGTGGAGCTATGCAGGGAGTTCTTGCCAGAACACTCCAAGGGAGCGTTCGACGATCCTCGGTTGGGCCTGGTAATTGATGACGGTATGCGCTTCGTGGCGACCACCGATCAGAAGTTCGATGTGATTATCTCCGACTCGACCGATCCCATTGGGCCGGGAGAGGAGCTGTTCTCCGAAAACTTCTATCAGGCGTGTCGTCGTTGCCTCAACGAAGGTGGCATCCTGGTCGCGCAGAACGGCACTCCGTTCATGCAATTGGCTGAAGTGCAGACCACCTCCAAGCGGATGGCCGGCCTGTTTCCCGACTGGCATTTTTACCAAGCTGCGGTTCCCACCTATATCGGGGGCGCCATGACGTTTGCCTGGGGCGCTTGCGATGCCGACAGTCGCAAGCTGTCGTTGGAAACCCTGTGCCAGCGTTTCGCCGGCAGTGGGATCGTGACCCGTTACTACAATCCACACCTCCATATTGGCGCGTTCGCGCTACCTCAATACGTGTTGCAAGCCATCAGCAAGCCCAGCAACGGCTGAGTGATCAGCTTGCTGCAACGAGATTCGGTGCAGCAAATTGGTCGCTGGCATTCCTGTCAGTGGTGATTGAGTGGGATTAAACCTTCCCGTTGCGGACGCGGTTTATACGTCGTATGTTCCAGTGGTAGCGATGGAGCACTGAAATCGCTTGGTGCTTAGCTGCTAGGCCGTGTGGTATTGGTGACGTACGGTCAGGGTCGTTCGATTGCTGTATCGAACTCCCAGACGTTGCCGAGGCCTATTAGAAACACCGCTGGGTTTCTTTTTTCGATCAACCAGGCAATTCGCGTCCGGCGCTGTCCGGTCGTTCCGCAACGAGGTAGACAAGGCTTTCCATTCCTGAAGTCGTCATCCATGAGTGAGAGGAGGTTGTTTTATGAGTACCACCTTCCATGAGGATGTAAGCGGCAATGTTCTTTTGAGGATGAAGGAGGGCGGTTTCGACTTTGCCCGCGTCCATCCGATCGAGTTCTATGCCGTGTTTCCCGATCGTGAACGTGCCTGCGCCGCGGCCAGCAATTTCCGTGGCGAGTGCGTCAATACACAGATAGCACCCCGCGACGATGGCGCCTGGGACCTCCAGGTCAGCAAGGTGATGTACGCCACTTTTGATGGTATCGGCGATTTCGAGCAGGACCTGGAGAACCTGGTCGAGCCGCTAGGTGGTGTGCTGGATGGTTGGGGGGTGACCCAGGAGCTTTCTGGGTGCGCTGTCTGACACCTCAATGCTTTAAGTAAGTGTGAGTCCGCTTTGCAGCGCCTGGTCCCATGGCGGGACCGGGCCGAAGCGACCCTTCAAAAACTCAAGCAACAATCGGCTGCGTGAATCGGCTTCCCGGGTCAGGCGCAACGCATAAATGCCGCTAGATTCCGGTTCGGGCAGGCCACCTTCACAGAACAGCGGCAACAAATCACCACTGAGGAGTTGGTCACTGATCAGCCAGGTGGGTAGATGGGCGATACCCAATCCAGCCAAAGTGGCGGTCAGCAACGCTTCCGCATTGTTCGCTACCATACGCAGCCGCTTCGGTCTCAGCAGTTGTCGCTTGCCCTCGTGCTCGAAACGCCATGCGTGCGGAGGCGCCAGCGCGTCCCAGTCCAGCCCGTCGTGTTCCGGCAGTTCCGCTACCGATTGCGGTGCTCCTCTCCGTTGCAAATAACTCGGGCTGGCACAAACGATGCGCCTCATCGGTGCCAGCGGCGTTGCCACGAGGCGCGTGTCGGCAAGCTGGCCAATACGTAGCACCAGATCGACCTCTCCCAGATGCTCACCGTGCATATCGATGAAGCTATCGATCAGGCGTAGCTGGATGTCCACTCGAGGGTAGGCCTGCAAGAAATCGGCAAGTGCTGGCGCCAGATGTCTGCGTCCGAAAGGAGCGGGTGCGTCAATGCGGATGCGGCCTTCCGGTGCGCTTTGTAGCGAGGCCATCTCGGCCCGAGCAAGTTGCAATTCCTGAACGATGCGTCTGGCACGCTCGGCAAACAGCTGCCCAGCAGCGGTAGGCTTGATCGCATGGCTGGTACGACTGACCAGCTGGCAACCAAGTGAACGCTCCAATGCGTCCATGCGTCGCGAGACGGACGAAGGCGCTAGCGCATGCAGCCTGCCTGCTACCGAGAAGCTTCTGGTATCGATTACGTCGAGGAATAACTTGAACTGATTAGTAAGGACTGTTGCATCCATGATGCTCGCTTCGCTTTGCGGAATACGCAAAGCCATTGTGCATGCTTGTGCATATGCCTACTAGAGCGCGCTGAGTAGCATTGCGCCTTTGATAGGAGGCGTCATGGACCTGGTCGGATTTGTTTTGGATGTGGTTCTGGGTCTGGCGTTGGGCACGCTGGGTGGCCTGTTCGGTATTGGGGGAGGGCTGATCGCAATTCCGGTATTAGGTGTGTTGTTCGATCTGGACCAGCAGGTCGCTCAGGGCACCGCCTTGGTCATGGTGGTGCCCAACGTGCTGCTCGCCATCTGGCGCTACCATCAGCGCAATCGCATCGACCTTCGCCACGCGGCAGCGTTGGGCATCGCCAGTTTTTGCTTCGCCATCGCGGGTGCTGCGCTCGCTGTATCGCTGAACGCTGAGCGCATGCGGATTGCCTTTGTGGTGTTTCTCGTCGCCTTGGCTATACACACATTGTCGCGGGTGTTCTTCAGGCCGCCATCCGGTGGGACCGAACTGCGTCATCCCTGGCCCTGGTTAGGCGTACTGGGCGCTGGCGCCGGCGGGCTGGGCGGGTTATTTGGCGTGGGGGGCGCAGTGCTTGCCACGCCAGTACTCACAGCTGTATTTGGCACGTCACAGGTTGTGGCACAGGGTCTTTCTCTTGCGCTGGCGGCGCCAAGCACCGCGGTTACGCTGGTCACTTACGCCACTCATGGTCAGGTGGACTGGATGCTGGGGTTGCCGCTTGCCATTGGGGGGCTCTTGAGCATCAGCCTCGGGGTGAGGTTGGCCCATGCGCTGCCGGAGCGTACTTTGCGTCTGCTATTCAGCGGCTTCCTGTTGCTGAGTGCTGTCATGCTGGCCTTGGAGGTCTGAACAGCCGGTAGCAGATAAGCGCTAGATTGCTGCCTGGTTCGGCTTTCGGCGAATTTCACGACGGGCGCTGCGCACCAGGCGAATGGTCAGCAGAAACGCGGCGCAGCTCAGTCCGGCGATCAAGCCCTGCCAAAGCCCTGCCGGTCCGCTGGGCTCGCCAAATTTGTCGGTAAGGCCAAGCAGGTAGCCCACCGGCAGGCCGATTCCCCAGTAGGCGAAAAGCGTGAATATCATGGTCATTCGCGTGTCCTGATAGCCGCGCAGTGCGCCGGCTGCGGTGACTTGAACTACGTCCGAAAACTGAAACAGTGCGGCGTAGAAAAACAGGCTGGCGGCTACGGCGATCACAGCCTGATCGGTTGTGTAGATGCGCGCAATCTGCTCGCTGAACAACAGCATGCTGCCTGCCGAGAAGCAGGCATAGACGAGGCTCGATACGATCCCCACGCCAGCAACAAAGCGTGCGTCGCGTGGGGCGCCTCGGCCCAGCGCCTGGCCGATGCGGATGGTGATGGCCATGCCCAGCGACAGCGGAATCATGAAGATCAGCGAAGTGAAATTCAGCGCGATCTGATGCCCGGCTACCACGGTCGCACCGAGGCCGCCGATCAGAAGTGCGATGACCGAAAAAATACTGGCCTCGGCGAACACCGCAACACCAATCGGTACGCCGACCGATAGCAGTCGGCTGAGCACCGGCCATTCCGGCCAATCGAAACGGGTGAACAATTGGCTTGGCTGGTAGTAGTTGGCGCGGCGCACCCAGAACAGCATCGCCAGCAGCATGAAAGCCATGACCACCGCGGTAGCCCAGCCACAACCGACGCCGCCCATGGCCGGCAGCCCCAGCTTGCCGTAGATGAAGATGTAATTGAGCGGAATATTCAGCATCAGCGCAAGAATGCCGACCACCATGCTGGGCCGGGTGTGGCCGAGCCCATCGCTGTAACAACGCAGCACCTGGTACAACGCCACTGCGGGAAAGCCGCAGGCGACTGCACGCAAATATGCCATGGTCGGGTCAATCAGTGCCGGTTCGACCTTCATCAGATGCAGGACCGGTTCAGCGTTCCACATCAACAGCGCGAACAACGATCCTACACCGAGCCCCATCCACAACGCCTGGCGGACCAGCGGCCCAATCCGTTCGTGCTGGTCACGGCCAAAGTGCTGAGCGACATTCGGGGTGGTCGCCAGGATGACACCTGTCACAAGCAGAAATACCGGCACCCAGATCGAGTTGCCCAAGGCAACTGCTGCTAGGTCTTCGGGACTGACGCGGCCAGCCATCAGGGTGTCGACAAAACCCATGGCTGTGTTTGCCAGTTGAGCAATCATCATCGGCAGGGCGAGGGCGAAGAGGGTGCGCAGTTCAACGCGAACCCGTCTGAGTCTGAACTCAGTGGGCATTGCAGATTATCCGGATTGTATACAGGAAGCCGACTAGTCTACGCCGCCAGGCGCACGCACGGGAAGCCAGCAGAGCGGCTCGACGCGGTCTAGAATGGGTAATCACTGACGGAGCCTGACAATGCGCATCCTTGCCGATGAGAACATTCCTCTGGTCGACGCTTTTTTTGCTGAGTTCGGCAAGATACGCCGCATGCCAGGGAGAAGCATCAACAGGGCCGCACTCGAACAGGCCGACGTGCTTCTGGTTCGGTCGGTCACCCGAGTTGACCGCGAGCTGCTCGAAGGGAGTGCAGTCCGCTTTGTGGGCACTTGCACAATCGGCACCGACCACCTCGATCTCGACTACTTTGAAGAGGCGGGAATCAGCTGGGCTAGCGCACCGGGTTGCAACGCTCGGGGCGTCGTCGATTATGTGCTCGGCAGTCTTCTGGCTCTGGCCGAAGGTGAGGGCGTTGAGCTAGAGGGACGCCGCTATGGTGTGATCGGCGCCGGCGAGGTCGGTGGCCGGCTGGTAGAGGTCTTGCGTGGTCTGGGCTGGGACGTGCGAGTCTGCGATCCGCCGCGGCAGGCACGTGAAGTGGGTGAGTTCGTCACGCTGGATGAAATACTGGCCGAGTGCGATGTCATCAGCCTGCATACCCCGCTGACCCTGGAAGGCGAGCACTCGACTTTTCATTTATTGAATCAGTCCCGTCTGGAGCAGCTGCGACCCGGTTGCTGGCTGATCAATGCGGCTCGCGGCGCGGTTGTCGACAATGACGCTTTGCGCGGGCAGTTGGCCAGGCGGACAGACCTCCAGGCAGTACTCGATGTCTGGGAGGGAGAACCGCAGGTCGATGTCGAATTGGCCGAGCTGTGTTGGATTGCGACTCCGCATATTGCTGGCTATAGCCTCGACGGGAAGTTGCGCGGAACGGCGCAGATCTATCAAGCGTTTTGTGCCAGCAAAGGGCTGGAGCCAAAGGTCGAGCTGGCAGAGCTGATGCCGCCCACATTGCTGCGCGGTCTTATCTTCGATGCGTCCGCAGGGTCGGCTGACCTGTTGGCGACAATCTGTCGGGCGGTTTACGACCCACGACGTGATGACGCTGCGTTTCGCCGTCATCTGGGCGCCGACGAGGCCCAGCGCCGGGTCGGCTTCGATCAGCTGCGCAAGCAGTACCCGCCGCGTCGCGAAATAGACGGTTTGCAGATCGAGATTAACGGCGGTCAACCAAAGCTGGAGAAAATCGTACGAGCCTTGGGCGCAACCGTTAAGTGTTAACCGATTGGTGGCGACCAGGAGCGCCGACGGGGCGGACGTCAGGCTGGATGCAATTTGCAGCCTGCTCCGCTAGCATTACCCGTCCTCTGCTTTATCCCGCGATGGTGTTATGAGTTATCAGGTACTAGCCCGTAAATGGCGTCCGCGTTCGTTCCGCGAAATGGTCGGGCAGACGCATGTGCTCAAGGCCCTGATCAACGCGCTGGACAGCCAGCGCCTGCACCATGCCTACCTGTTCACCGGTACTCGTGGCGTCGGCAAGACCACCATCGCGCGGATCATCGCCAAGTGCCTCAATTGCGAGACGGGCATCAGCTCCACACCTTGCGGTGAATGCTCGGTCTGCCGGGAAATCGATGAGGGTCGGTTCGTCGACCTGATCGAGGTCGACGCCGCGAGCCGCACCAAGGTCGAAGACACCAGGGAGCTGCTGGACAACGTGCAGTATGCCCCCAGCCGCGGGCGCTACAAGGTCTACCTGATCGACGAAGTGCACATGCTCTCGTCGCACTCGTTCAACGCATTGCTTAAGACGCTTGAAGAGCCGCCGCCTCACGTCAAGTTCCTGTTGGCCACCACAGATCCGCAGAAGCTGCCGGTGACCATCCTGTCCCGCTGCCTGCAGTTCTCGTTGAAGAACATGCCGCCCGAGCGGGTAGTCGAGCACCTGACCCATGTGCTTGGCGTCGAGCAGGTGCCATTCGAGGAGGATGCGCTCTGGTTGCTCGGCCGTGCCGCTGACGGTTCAATGCGCGATGCGATGAGCCTCACCGATCAGGCGATCTCCTTTGGCGAGGGCAAGGTGCTCGCGGCTGATGTACGCAGCATGCTCGGAACCCTTGATCATGGACAGGTCTATGGCGTGCTGCAGTCGCTGTTGGAGGGCGATGCCCGCGCGCTGCTCGAAGCGGTACGTCATCTCGCAGAGCAAGGCCCCGATTGGGGGGGCGTGCTCGCGGAAATGCTCAACGTCTTGCACCGCGTTGCTGTCGCCCAGGCTTTGCCGGATGCGGTCGACAATGGGCAGGGCGATCGCGATCGAGTGCTGGCCCTGGCGCAGGCGTTGCCGGCCGAAGATGTACAGTTTTATTACCAGATGGGGCTGATCGGCAGGCGCGATCTGCCGTTGGCCCCCGATCCGCGAAGCGGCTTCGAAATGGTTCTGCTGCGTATGCTCGCGTTTCGGCCTGCCGATGCTGAAGGCGCGCCGCGAACACCGCTAAAGATATCGGGAGTCAGTCCGGCCACGACTGATTCCAGAGCAACGAACGTGGCCGGTTCAGCAACATCGGCTGCGCCGGTTCGTGATCCGGTTGCGGTGCCAGCGGCTTCGGCACAATCACCGACTCCCATACAGGCGCATCCGTCGCAGACTGCCCCCGATTCGGCGGTTGTGGCTACCGAACGAACTGTGGCACCCGTGCCTGTAGCCAGTATTTCGTCCCCGGAAATCGCAACCGTGACGAATACTGGGTCTGCGCCTGCCTTGTCCGGGCCTGCTAAGGCCGAAGCTGCGCCACCGGTGGTGGATGTGCCCTGGAATGAGCCTCCAGACACCCCACCGGTAGCCGTGGAAAGTGAGGCACTGGAACGAAAGGCCGAGCCTTTAGCTGAGCCAGCGCATCACGCTGCGGTGGTTGAAGTGAATGAGCCGGACGATGATGAGCCGCCGCTCACGGACGAAGACTACTTCGAAGTCGAAACGCAGGCGGAAGCCTACCTTGGCGGATTGGACGATTTTGAGGCTGACCCACAGCCGGCCGAACCGGCTCCAGCCGTTGAGCCGGCCACGGGGTTGGCGGCCGAGTGGCTGGACATTTATTTGAAGCTGGGACTTGCTGGTCTGACCGGAAGTATTGCGGCTAACTGCACCTTGATTGCTGTAGAGGGCGACCGCTGGCTCATGCATCTGGACCCGGCGCAAAGTGCGCTGTTTAACGCCACTCAGCATCGGCGTCTCAACGACGCACTCAACCAATACCATGGGCGCACTTTGCAGCTGGATATCGAGTTGCAGACCCCGCAGCAGGAAACGCCGGCGCAGGCTGCTGCTCGGCGCCGTGGCGAACGTCAGCGGGCTGCGGAGCAGTCGATTCAGGCAGATCCCGTGATCCAGCAGTTGATGCAACAGTTCGCTGCCGTCATTCGCGACGGTACCATTGAACCCGTAGAACACTCCGAACCCTAATCCGAGGTAAACCCCATGATGAAAGGTGGCATGGCCGGCCTGATGAAGCAGGCGCAGCAGATGCAGGAAAAAATGCAAAAGATGCAGGAGGAGCTGGCCAACGCAGAAGTGACCGGTCAGTCCGGTGCTGGCTTGGTGAGCGTTGTGATGAATGGTCGGCATGACGTCAAGCGCGTCAGTCTTGATGACAGCCTGATGCAGGAAGACAAGGAAATTCTCGAGGACTTGATAGCCGCTGCGGTGAACGACGCGGTTCGCAAGATCGAGCAGAACAGCAAGGAAAAAATGGCCGGCATGACCGATGGTATGCAGTTGCCACCGGGTTTCAAAATGCCCTTCTGATGTGATTCCGGGGGCCGTTCCAGGCGCTCGTCCAGCGTGGCCTATCGGCGCCGTGAATGACGCTTAGCGAAGCGAATTCCACGGCGCTGTTCTGAGCGCCGCCTCTGTATAAAACAGCCCCATTACCTCTCAGTTTGGTGAGCCCATGTCTTTCAGTCCGCTTATTCGTCAACTCATTGATGCATTGCGCATTCTTCCAGGCGTGGGGCAAAAAACCGCCCAGCGCATGGCTTTGCAGATGCTCGAGCGCGACCGCAGCGGCGGGCTGAGACTGGCTCAGGCGCTTGCGCGTGCAATGGAGGAGGTGGGCTATTGCCGTCAGTGCCGCACACTAAGCGAGGAAGAG
Source organism: Stutzerimonas tianxiuensis (assembly GCF_053470365.1). NCBI lineage: Bacteria > Pseudomonadati > Pseudomonadota > Gammaproteobacteria > Pseudomonadales > Pseudomonadaceae > Stutzerimonas > Stutzerimonas tianxiuensis. Next base: position 78,270 of record NZ_JBPVWS010000003.1, read on the forward strand.
CTGTGCCCCCAATGCGCTGACCCGCGTCGAGACGATACCTTGCTTTGTATCGTCCAGAGCCCTGTGGATGTATTCGCAGTGGAGCAGACCGGTTTCCGAGGTCGCTATTTCGTCCTCAAAGGGCACCTGTCTCCGCTCGATGGCCTCGGGCCAGAGGCCATAGGCATCCCTGAATTGCTCGGCAGGGTGGCTGAGGGAAATTTCAAGGAGGCGATACTGGCCACCAATCCCACCGTCGAAGGCGAGGCTACTGCGCACTACATTGCTCAGCTTTTGATTCCCAAGGGGTTGACGCTCAGCCGTATCGCGCACGGTGTGCCGCTTGGCGGAGAGCTTGATCTTGTCGATGGGGGCACGCTTGCACATGCGTTAGCTGGACGGAAGACGATCACACTCTGACTTATCGTTCTCGCGGTGCCGAAGTGATGCGACGTCTGCTGCTATATAACCTCCGGTTTAATGCTTATGGCGCCTAAGTGGGTGCGTTGCTCAGCTGAGTTGATGTAAAGTTCTAAGCCATAACTCGTTAATAACCAAATCAATGGATTACCGTTCGTTCGGTTATATGCATGGCGCTGCCTATCCACTTGAGGTCGACAATGAAGGCAAAACACTGGTTGGTTCCCGCACTGCTGCTGCTAAGCGCTTTTGCGCAGGCGCAGGAAAAATTCAAAGTCGGCTATATCCGTGTAATGGATGATGCTCAGGCGATGGTTGCCCATGAGGGTGGCTTCTATAAGAAGCATGGTCTCGACGTTGAGCTGGTCGAGTTCAGTTCCGGTACCGATCTGATCAAGGCCATCATTGGCGGCCAGCTGGACACCGGAGTTCTGGGCTTTACCAATGCGGTCGCATGGGCATCCAAGGGTGCTGACCTTAAGGTAGTCGGTGGTGCTCAGCAGGGCTATCACTCGATCGTGGCGCGCGAAGGAACCGGCATCGAGGAGATCGCCGACCTGAAAGGCAAGATTCTGGCATCCCAGAAAGAAGGCAGCACCGCCGATGCGGTGCTGCGTGGCGTCACCTTGAAAGCTGCCGGCTTGGCGCCCAGCGATGTCAACATCATGGGTACGAGTCCGGCAGTAGCCGTCCAGTCGCTCGTCTCGGGACGCACCGATGCTGCGTTTCTCTTCGAGCCCTACGATCGGATCGCTCAGCTCGTGGCACCCGTCAAGCAGATCTATGAAATAGGCGAGGTCTGGCCGTTCCCGTGCATGGTGGTAATTACCGCCGGCGAAACCTTGGAAAAGCGCAAAGAGGCAGTTTGGAAGTCATTGGATGCTCAGCGTGAGGCAATTGAGCTGCTGGAAAATCAGCCAGCAGAAGCTGCCAAATTGATTGCCGACTACTTTATCGCCGAGCCTACGCTCAAGACGCTGAACCGCGGTGAATTGCCCCGTGAAGTGGTAATTGAAGAGGCCATTGCGACCCAAACCTTCGGCGCCAAGCTTGGCAGCGATGATCTGGCGCGTATTCAGGAACTGGCCAATATTCTACAAGAGCTTGGTTCGCTCAAAACTCGCGATGGCAAGCCATTCGATACCAGCGCCATTCTCGACCTGTCCTGGCAAGAGTCGCGCGAGCTGTAAACATCGGCAGATCGTTCCGCACTGCCCGGCCATAGAGCCGGGCAGTGTCATTTAGCCCACTGATTGGGCAGTTCTTGAGGTTTCCCTAGCGATATGCAACTCAGGTTCGAAGAAGTAGACAAGCAATTTGGCCAGCTTGAAGTCATCAAGGGTTTCAGTGGCGAGTTTGCCCAAGGTGAGCTGGTCGCTCTGGTAGGACCTTCCGGTTGCGGGAAGTCGACGTTACTGCATTTGGTTGCCGGACTCGAAAAACCTACCGCAGGACGTGTACTCGCCGATGGCAAAAAAATTCCTGGTCCCAGTCCCCGGCGCACCTTGGTTTTCCAAGAGCACGCGCTATACCCCTGGCTGTCATTGCAGGCCAATGTGGCAATGGCTCTTGAGTTACAAGGCGTAGCTAAGGCCGATGCCTTCGAGCAGGCCAGGGTCTGGCTCGCTCGGGTCAGCCTAGAAGGCTTCGAGCACTACTACCCGCATCAGGTCTCGGGCGGCATGCGGCAGCGCACGGCACTGGCACGTGCATTCATTGCCAAGCCGGAAGTTTTGCTGCTCGATGAGCCGTTCGGTGCGCTTGATGCGCTTACACGCATGGCATTGCAGGATGTTCTGCGTGAATTGATCGACGAGCATCAGCCTACGGTGTTGTTGGTCACGCATGACGTTGATGAGGCGCTGTACCTGGCTGATCACGTGCTGGTGTTCAGTGCCCGTCCGGCCAAAGTACTTAGAACGTTCAACTTCATCCATTGCGAGAAAAGCCACGATCTATCCGAGTTCGCTGCCGAGCGGCGCGAGATTCTTCGCTTGTTGGGTATCAAGACGGAGGTAGGGCACTGATGAGCCAGGGGCGTCGTCTGACCGGACCGAAGAAATACCTCGCCGTGGTGTTGGCGATTCTATTCATCCTGCTGATTTGGCAGATCGCTGCATGGAGCCTTCCTGCATTTCTGATGCCTGGGATACCTGTTGTTTTCGAGCGGTTGTTAACCACGGTCTATGAGCCGGAGTTTCGCGAAGGGCTTTATGGCAGCATGAGCCGACTGGGGAGCGGTTATAGCTTCGCAATGCTGTTTGGTATCGGCTTCGGATTGCTGGGTGGTGTGCTGTTCTTTTTTCGTGAAATCCTACGTTCTGCCATCGTAATCCTCCAGTCAATCCCCTCGATCGCGTGGGTGCCGCTGTTCCTGATCGTGATGGGTTTCGGCAACTTACCAATCATCGTCGTGGTCGCACTGGCAGCATTCTTCCCGATGGCGCTGTCGGTCATGAACGCCACCGAAAGCGTGCAGCCTGTCCAGGTTGCCGCTGCTCGGGTGATGGGCGCATCACGTTGGCAGCTGGTGCGGCGGGTCTATCTCCCGGCCGTGATGCCCGAACTGATTACCGGCGCGCAGCTGGCTTTCGGAAACGCATGGCGAGCGCTGATCTCGGCAGAAATGCTGATCGGCTTCGGTCAGGGCCTTGGGCGCTCGCTGGCTTATTCCGGTGAGATTGCCGACATGGCCGGCGTGATGATGAATATCCTGGTCATCGCTATTCTGGCGACGTTGATCGATCAGGTTGTTCTGGAGAAGTTCAAGCAGCGCATGCTGCGCTATCAGTACGTGTAGGACGGCGCCGTGAAAACCTGTCTGTTACGGCTGATGCTCCTGCTGATGGCGCCAGTTGGGGCTCAGGCTGCCACGCTGGAGGCTGTTGCGGTTGACTCTTATCGTCCGCTCAAAGCGGCGGAGGCTGAATCAATCGGGGAGGGTTTCGAGGCCGATTGGCTTGTCCGCCTGGGCGAAGCCTTGGGCTACAACATAGTGCCCATAGTTATCACCGGAGAGGGCCAGCTTCGCTTTGGTCAGCTTGGCCCAGTTGCTGCTTACTATTCCAGTGAGATCAGCGCTCTAACCGCAAGCGAAGCAGGCCCAGACGGCTGGGCTGAGCTTGCTGGTGAGCCGTTCTGTGTCACCGCAGGAAGCCCGCATGCGGGCGTTGTGGTCGGTCGCTTCGGCGGCGTGGCACATATATACCCCAGTACGGCACAGGCACTGATCGGGCTGAAACTCGGTGAGTGCCAAGCGGTTGTAGGCGACCTTGTCTTACTGCGGCAAATCGCCGAGTTGCCTGAGTGGCGTCGTTATAGCCGGCTACTTCCTGCCCTTGGAGATGCTCACGTGACATTGAGCGTTGCGACAGCTGATATAGCGCTGCAGCAGCGCATCGAGCAATTCACTGCCAGCCGTGAGGGGCAGGATGCATTGGCTGAGGTAACGCAGCATTGGATCGAGGAAGTTGCCTTTCAGGCCTACGTGCTCGCCGATACGCTTGACTGTCACTAGGTTATCCAGACCTAGATGCCGTCATTTCGCGTCGATTAGCTGTTGCAAGGCCCTGCTTAACCCTTCCAGCTTCAATGGGGCTCGGATATGTCCGCGCAGCGTCCCGTTCGGGCCAACGATCGCTAGATTGCTGCTGTGACTGACGTTGTAGTCGGATACCGTAGTATCCGTTGCCGAAACGAAAGGAAGCCCAAGACCTTTGGAGAGCTTCTGCAGTTCGGGCATTTCGCCGGTCAATCCTTTGAAGTCTGCTCGGTAATAACTCAGGTAGGTACGCAGTGCTTCAGGCGTGTCGCGTGCAGGGTCGGCGCTGACCAAGATCACTTGCAGCTGGTCACGTACCGTGGGCGGCAGCTGGTTGAGTAAACGACGCATGTCGCTCAGCGTTGTCGGACAGATGTCAGGGCAAGCCGTGAATCCAAAAAAGAGCAGGAACCAGCGCTCACGTAGCGCATCGCTTGTGAAGCTCAGGCCCTGTTCGTCAACGAGTTCAACCGTAGGCAACTGTCGCTCCCGTGGAAGCACTAGCAGATTAGCCTCGTCGAGCATGGCTCCGCGATCAATTGCAAACGACGCTGAGCAGAGCGCGAGGAGACCGAGCATCGCTCCGCAGCGTATCGCCGACGTCCAACTGATGATCAAGCCTAGCGCTCGTTCAGTTCGAATGCGGTCAGGGTGAAGGTGGGGATGCCCATGTCCTGCAATTTGCGTGAACCTCCGAGTTCAGGGAGGTCGATAATCGCAGCGGCCTCATGAATGTGAGCGCCCATGCGGCGAACCAGCTGAGCCGCGGCGACCAGCGTACCGCCCGTGGCGATCAGGTCGTCCAGCAGTAGAACCGAATCCCCTTCGCAGAGGCTGTCGGTATGCACCTCAAGGTAGGCTTCGCCGTATTCGGTACTGTAGGCCGCTGCCAGCACGTCGGCTGGAAGCTTGCCCTTCTTACGAAACAGGACCAAAGGCCGGTTCAGTTCGTAGGCGATGATCGAACCGATGAGAAATCCACGGGCATCCAGCGCACCCACATGGGTGAAATCGCTTTCGACATAGCGCTGAATCAGGCTGTCCGCCACCATGCGCAGGGCTTTTGGCGACTGCAAGAGTGGCGTGATGTCACGGAACACCACGCCCGGTTTGGGGAAGTCCGGAACCGGTCTGATCAAGGTTTTGATCGCGAATTCGTCAAAAATCATACGAGCTCCGTTAGGCGTCCATGTTTCCGCCCGCCAGGGCGCACAACCGGATGGAATCAAGAATTCGGACTTCCTTTCCTTCAGCTTCGAGCAACCCACTCGCTTGGCAGCGGGTGAACACGCGCGAAACGGTTTCCACCGCGAGACCCAGGTAGTTGCCTATTTCATTGCGTGACATGGGCAGACGGAACTGATTGGCGGAAAAGCCGCGGGCGCTGAAGCGGGCCGACAGATTGATCAGAAAGGTCGCGATGCGCTCGTCGGCAGTCTTCTTCGACAGCAGCATCATCATCTGCTGATCATCGCGAATCTCGCGGCTCATGATGCGCATCAGCTGACGGCGCAGCTGGGGCAGCAGCACACTGAGCTCGTCGAGGCGTTCGAAGGGGATTTCACACACCGAGGTTGTTTCAAGCGCTTGCGCGGAAACTGGATAGGTTTCGGTGTCCATTCCGGACAGCCCGACCAGCTCGCTCGGCAGGTGGAACCCGGTGATCTGCTCCTCGCCGGCATCCGTGACGCTGAAAGTGCGAAGGGCACCGGAGCGGATGGCGAACACGGAATTGAACGCATCACCCTGACGAAACAGTGTTTCGCCTTTCTTCAGGGGGCGTCCGCGCTTGACGATCTCGTCCAGCGATTCCATGTCCTGCATGTTCAACGAAAGCGGCAGACAGAGGCCAGAGAGGCTGCAATCCTTGCAATTAGCCTGCGGCTGTTTGCGGACCTTGATGGGCTCGGACATTGCGGGATCCTGATAAACCTTACGGTGCGCAAGACTAACTCACGCAGGCACCTTAGGCCAATCGGTACAAGGGTCGCAGTGGGGGTGGCAAGGGCCGTTATTCACATGGCGTGTAAGAACCGCGACGCGGGGCGAGGTGGCAGGCAGTGGTCGAACTGCATACACACGGCATGGACGAGTAACCGCCCGGCCGGCAGAATGGTCATCGCGTCCGCACTTAGCTGGATGAGACCATCAGCAGCCATCTGCTCCAGAACTGGCCAGGTTTCCTCAAAATAGACCTTGAAGCTGACACCGAAGATGCTTTCGATTTCGTCGAAACGGAGCTCGAAATCACAGAGCAAGGCCTGAATGGTGTAGTGCCGGATCTGATCGTCTTGATTGCATAGCAGACCCCGAACCGTAGCGAGTTGGCCTTGTGCCAGCGACTGCTGGTAGAGCGTGATGTCGCTGTTGTTCTGGCAATATAAGTCGCCGATCTGGCTTATCGCTGAAACCCCGAGGCCGACCAGATCGCAATGTCCATGAGTCGTATAGCCCTGGAAGCTGCGTTGAAGGGCCCCATCTTCCTGGGCCATCGCGAGCTCATCGTCGGGCAGGGCGAATAGATCCATGCCTATATAGCGATAGCCCGCGCGAGTCAGCTGTTCCACGCTGTGCTGCAGCATCGCCAACATATCCGACCGTGTTGGTAGCTCTGCAGCGTTGATCTTTCGCTGCGCCATGTGCCGCTCGGGCACATGCCAATAGCTGGAAACTGAAACCCGCTCCGGCTGCAGAGCGATCACAGCAGTGATCGTGTGAGCAAATCGCTCAGGGGTCTGCAGCGGCAATCCATAGCTCAGATCGAGTTGTATCGAGCGAAACTGCAGGGTTCGGGCAGCTTCGATAACCGTCTGGGTCTGTTGCAGAGTCTGAATGCGGTTGATTGCTCGCTGCACATCCGGATCAAGATCTGTCAGGCCTATGTTGATGCGGTTGAAGCCAAGCTCACGCAATAGCCCCATCGTCGGCCAGTCTGCTCTGCGGGGATCAATGTCGATGCTGAAATCACCATGATCGTCGTTTTGCAGGTTGAAGTGCTCGCGCAAATGGTTCATTAACCCGCGCAGCTCGGCGTGAGTGAGAAAGGTAGGTGTGCCACCCCCGAAATGAAGTTGCTCCACCACCTGGTCCTGGCTGAGGTGACAGCCGATCAGCTCGATTTCCTTCGCCAGTTGCGCCAGGTACGTAGAGGCACGTTCGCGGTCTTTGCTGATGACCTTGTTGCGCGGGCAGTGGTAGCAGATGTCGGCACAGAATGGCAGATGTACATAGAGCGACAGCGGTCTGGCCGCTTGGCGGCTACTGCGCAGTGCATACAGCAGGTCGAATGAGCCCAGATTGCTGTTGAACTGCAAGGGCGTCGGATAAAGGGTATAGCGCGGTCCATCCTGATCGTAACGATGAATCAGGTCGGCATCCCAGCGAATGGCGTCGAGCATCATACGGTCTCGGGTTGACTGCGGTGAGCGGATTCTAGGGCGGGCGCTACCGCGTAGACTTGACCTGTATCAAGCGAGCCAAGACCCTGCTGCGGAGCTGGAGACCAGTGGTACATACCAGGAGATTTATTGACTGAGTTATGGTCGGATTAGCTACCGTCTTGCCAACCTTATCTATTGCAAGGAGACACCAATGCATCACCGTCAGCAAGAAATCGCTGCTGCGCTTAACGTCTGCGGCCCTTTTGATGGAGCAGCGGCAATACAGGCTGAGATTGACCGGCGTATTGCCTTCATTCAGCGATGCCTGCGCGAATCTGGTCTCAAGACGTTGGTGCTGGGCATTAGTGGAGGTGTCGACTCGACCACCGCCGGTTTACTTGCGCAGCGCGCCGTCGAGGGCATGCGCGATGCCGGCGAAGGCGACGACTACCGATTCATCGCTGTCCGGCTTCCCTACCAAGTCCAGCACGACGAAGACGAAGCGCAGCTTGCAGTCGATTCGATCAAGCCGGACGAGTGCCACACGGTTAACATCGGCGCCGCTGTGCAAGGCTTGACGCGAGCGACCGAAGCGCTTGATGACTTGGCGCCGGAGAAACGTGACTTCGTTGTCGGCAATACCAAGGCGAGGATGCGGATGGTGGCGCAGTACACGATTGCCAATGCCCGGCAGGGACTGGTTATTGGCACCGATCATGCCGCCGAGGCGGTTATGGGGTTCTTTACCAAGTTTGGTGATGGCGCTTGTGACCTGACGCCGTTGGCCGGTCTGGTCAAGCATCAGGTTCGTGAGCTGGCCGCTGCGTTAGGCGCACCTGAGCAGCTGGTTAAGAAGGTCCCCACCGCCGATCTCGAGGAGCTTTCACCTGGCAAGCCGGACGAAGAGGCTCATGGGGTGACGTATCAGGATATCGATGCCTTTCTGCTGGGGCGCTCAGTGCCGGACGAGGCGGCTCGCATCATCATCGACACTTACGACAAGTCGGCTCATAAGCGCCAGCTGCCGAAAGAACCCTGAGTCCAACCTTGGCGGGAGGCCCGTTGAAACCTGTGCCAGCGATTCGATGGGTTCTCTCGCCGCGATGACCGACGCTTCAGTGATTAGCGTGCGTTGGCGCTTGCTGTGCGGACGCGCTGTCAACGTGGCCGTGGCCCATTAACCATTGCTGGTGAGGGCCCGGAAGTGTCCAAAGGCCGAACAGAATGACGGTGAGTCCGCCGAGCATTCGTACGCCGCGTTTGCGAAGCAGTGCGGTAAGGCGTTCGGCGGCTAGGCCGGTCGCCAGAAGCACGGGCCAGGTGCCGATACCAAATGCCAACATCAGCAAGGCGCTATCCAGTGCATCGCCCTGGCTGGCGGCCCACAGTAGGGTGCTGTAAACAAGACCGCACGGCAGCCAACCCCAAAGAGCACCAAGCAGGAGCGCGCGTGGCACGCTCTTGACGGGCATGAGCTTGCTTGCGAATGGTTGTATATGCCGCCACAAGCCCCTCCCGACTGCTTCGACACGCGTCAAGCCTGTCCACCAGCCCGCCAGATACAAGCCCATGCTGATCAACAGAAGGGCGGCTAAAATCCGCAACGCCATCGCGAAGGGGCTGTTGGCAACTGCCCAGCCTGCCAGTCCGATGAGCAGGCCGGCACTGGTATAACTGAGTACCCGGCCCAGGTTATAGGCCACGAGTAAGCGCAGGCGTTTGCCACGCTGCTCAGCAGGAATGGCCATGGTCAGGGCACCCATCAAGCCGCCACACATGCCCAGGCAGTGACCACCGCCAAGCAGGCCAAGCACCAGCGCCGACACCAGCAGAGGCAACAATTCACTCACGATCAGACTTCCCTTCATCGTGAGCTTTGTCTGCTTGCTCGATGCCTGCCCTGTGCTTTGGGTCCTCTTCGTCGAAAAGGATGCTGTGGGCCGGACCGTCCAGATCATCGTATTGGCCGCTGTCCACAGCCCAGAAAAATATCCAGATGGCCAGCGCGACCAGAACCACGGCCACGGGAATCAAGATGTAAAGTGCGGCCAAAAGAGCCTCCAGAAGTGGTGGGTAACGCCAAGCCCCGAGTAGGCGCTACCTATCCTACGCCGGTCGGACCAGACTGTCGGGTCGCTGCTGATTCGGCACTCGGCTCAGACGCAATGCGTTCAGTACGACCAGCAGCGAACTGGCAGACATGCCCAGAGCCGCCCATAGCGGTGTTACCCAGCCGATAGCCGCGAACGGCAAGATCAAGCCGTTGTACAGGCTCGCCCAAGTCAGGTTTTCAATGATGATGCGGCGGCTGCGGCGCGCCACGCTGAATGCCTGCACCAGACTGTCGAGACGGTTGCTGAGAAGGACGGCGTCAGCGCTGGTCTTGGCTAGATCGGTCGCTGACCCCATGGCCACGCTGATGTCCGCCGCTGCGAGGACCGGCGCATCGTTGACACCGTCGCCGATCATCAGCACACGACGACCGTCGGCTTGCAGTCTCTGCAGGTGAGTGAGTTTGTCGGTTGGGGTCATGCCGCCGTGGGCATCACTGATGCCGAGCTGCTGAGCGATTTCTCCTACCATCGGAGAACTGTCGCCGGACAAGAGGACGGTGTCCCAGCCACGTGATCTACACGCCTGTAACAGTGCCGGCGCGTCATCGCGCAAACGGTCGTTCAGTACCAGCCAGGCCAGAGGCCCCTGGGCGTCGCCCAACAGCAACCACTGGCCCTCTTTTCCGGGAATCTCGGGCGCTGCGCCGGCATAGCCGATTGCTACGAAATCGGGTTGTCCAATACGCAGCGTACGTTGGCCAACCGAACCTTGGAGGCCTAAGCCGGGAAAGCTGGTCACGGCATCGGCCGCCTGGGGCGCCCGACCGAACGCCCGGGCAACCGGGTGCTCGGAGCGGTTTTCCAGGGCGGCGGCCAACTCCAGGCAGGCGCCGGCTTCCAGCTCAGCCAGTGGTTGAACTTCATTCAAGGTCAGTCGCCCTTCGGTGAGGGTTCCGGTCTTGTCGAAGATCACCGTGTCGATGTGATTGAGCCCCTCCAGCACATGACCCCGGGTGAGCAGTAAACCCAGTTTGTGCAGCGTGCCGGTGGCCGTGGTCAATGCGGTGGGTGTAGCCAATGACAAGGCGCAGGGGCAGGTGGCCACGAGGAGCGCAAGCACGATCCAGAAAGCGCGTTGCGGGTCGATCTGCCACCAGACAATGCCAACCACTGCGGCGGTCAATAGCACGATTATCAAGAACCACTGCGAGACGCGGTCGGCCAGTTCGGCCAGGCGTGGCTTGTCTGACTGGGCGCGCTCCAGCAGGCTAACAATGGCAGAAAGCCGCGTGTTGTCGCCCAGCGCTTGAACCTCGATGGTCAATGCGCCCTCGACGTTGAGGGTGCCTGCAGTGACGGTATCGCCAACGATTCGAGCCTGTGGCAGGTACTCTCCGGTGAGTACCGATTCGTCCACACTCGATTGGCCGCTGAGGATACGGCCGTCTGCCGGAATCAGCGCGCCGGGTTGAACCAGCACTCGATCGCCAAGCTGCAGTTCTCGAAGCAGAATGCGAGCTGTCTGTCCGTCGTCGGACAATTTCAGGCACGAAGCTGGCAGCAGATTGACCAGCTGTGCAGTCGCCGCCGCGGTGCGCTCGCGCGCACGGCGCTCGAGAAAACGTCCAGCCAGAAGAAACAAGGCGAACATGCCCACGGCATCGAAATACAGCTCGCCCTGACCGGTGACCGTCGACCATATACCGGCGACGTAGGCGCCGCCGATCGCCAGTGAGACAGAAACGTCCATGGTCAGGTGACGGGTGCGCAGGTCACGCAGTGCACCTTTGAAGAAGTCGGTGCAGCAATAGAAGACAATTGGAGTGGTGAGCAGCAGAGCGGTCCAGCGAAGGATGCTAGCCATGCCTGCCGAGAGGTCGATGTTGAATTCGGGCCAGGTCGCCATTGTCGCCATCATCACCTGCATCCAGAGCAAGCCAGCCACGCCCAGCTGGCGCATGCTGCGGCGGTTCTCATGAGCAAGTCGTTCCGCAGCCTGGTCCGCTCGATAGGGGTGGGCGGCGTAACCGACACGACGAAGCTCGACGAGCAGCTCGCTCAGCGGCAACGAGGCATCATCCCAGCGCACCCGCAGGCGGTGGTTCGACAAGTTCAGGCTGGCCTCGGACACCGCGTCGAGCCGGCGCAGGTGTTTTTCGATCAGCCAGCCGCAAGCGGCACAGCTGATGCCTTCAATCATCAGGGAGGCATCGGCCAGCTCACCTTCGTGGCGTACGAAAGGCGCCTGTACGTCCTTGCGATCGTAAAGCTCCAGTTCGTCGGTCAGCGCTTGCGGCAGTGAGTCGGGATTGATGGACGCATCGCTGCGATGCGAATAGTAGTTTTCCAGACCGCCCTGGACGATAGCTTCCGCAACTGCCTGGCAGCCAGGACAGCACAGCGCCCGCTGCTTGTTCAGCACGCGGGCGTGGTAGGTACTGCCAGCAGGAACTGGCAACCCGCAGTGGTAGCAGGGGACAGGGCTTGCCATCGTTCGGTCAATAGCTCAGTTTGATCGTCTGACCGCTAGCGATTTCCTTTTCCTCGAACAGCCGCCAATCCTGGTCGCCCTCACGGCCAAGCAGCTCAACGAAGCGCCTGCCGGTGACGGGCTCCTGCATCTGCCCTTGATAGAAGCCATCGCCCTGCGGCTGTAAAACGATGCGACGATCGCGTTCTGGTTGCGTAGGGGAGATCAGGTTGAGTATCACTTGTTGCGGACGGCTCGCGCCGCTCAGCTGGACCTCGGCGAGCCCGCGCTCATCGTTGAGGTTGAGTTGCGCCTGCATTTGCAGGCGCTCGGCGAGCTTTTCGCGTTCCAGTGACTGGTTTATGCCTTTGCCGGCGTCGTAATAGTTGTCTGAGACCAGGGTGTCGGCATTGCGAATCGCGATTGTCAGCATCGAGGTGCCAAGGATGACCGACATCAGCAGGATGCCGATCACGAACCAGGCCCAGAACTGCTTGTACCAACGCGTACTTTCTTGCTCAGAATTGCTCATGTACTACCTGTTTAGCGGATGCTGGGGCCGATGAAGCGGCTTTCCGCTTCATCTTCAATTGAGGAATCATCTGCCGATCTGATGTGGAAGACGACTTCGTTGGTGCTCGACGGAAGCTGCTCTGGTGCAACCGACAGTTCTACTGGAATGGTGACCAGTTCGCCTGCTTCAGCACGAACCTCATTGCGCCCCTCGTATTGCAAGCCTTCAAGGCCAACGGCCTCAATGATGAAGGTCTGCTCACTTTGGGCCTTGTTCATCACCTTGAGCGTGTAGACGTTTTCGATTCGTCCTTGCTCGTTTTCCCGGTAAAGCACGCGGTCCTTGAGCACATCGAGCTTGACGAGCGCACGGTCCGAGACGGCATAGGCAAACACGCCCATCATCGCCGTCAGCGCAACGGCATAGCCGATCAGTCGCGGCCGCACCAGATGGGTTTTTTGTCCGGACAGGTTGTGTTCGGTGGTGTAGCTGATCAGCCCGCGCGGGTAGTTCATCTTGTCCATGATGGTGTCGCAAGCGTCAATGCACGCGGCGCACCCGATACATTCGATCTGCAGTCCGTCGCGGATGTCGATGCCGGTGGGGCATACCTGCACGCACATGGTGCAATCGATACAATCTCCCAGGCCCATCGCTTTGTAGTCGGCATCCTTTTTCCGCGGACCACGACGCTCGCCGCGGCGTGGGTCGTAGGAGACGATTAAGGTGTCCTTGTCGAACATCACGCTCTGGAACCGAGCGTACGGGCACATGTAGATGCACACCTGCTCGCGCAAGTAACCCGCGTTGCCGTAAGTCGCTAGGGTGAAGAACCCCACCCAGAACAACGCCCAGCCGCCTACCTGGAGGGTCACGAGATCAGGCACCAGGTCCCTGATCGGTGTGAAATAGCCTACAAAGGTAATACCGATCGCTAGAGAAACAGCCAGCCAGATCGAGTGCTTGGCGGCTTTGCGCAAGAACTTGTTGGCACTCATGGGCGCCTTGTCGAGCTTCATGCGCTGGTTTCGGTCACCCTCTGTGACCTTCTCTGCCCACATGAAGACCCAGGTAAACACGCTCTGGGGGCAGGTGTAGCCACACCAGACGCGACCAGCGAAAACGGTGATGAAGAACAGGCCGAATGCGCAAATGATCAACAGGGCAGAAAGCAGGATGAAGTCCTGCGGCCAGAAGGTGGCGCCAAAGATATAGAACTTGCGCTCTGGCAAGTCCCACCAAACCGCCTGCCGTCCGTTCCAGGTCAGCCAGACGGTGCCGAAGTACAGTACGAACAGGAGTGCACCGCCAGCGAGTCGCAAGTTGCGAAACAGGCCGCTGAAGGCTCGTGTGTAGATCTTTTCGCGCGCTGCGTAGAGGTCGCCCGATGCTTCGGACTTGGAGGGAGGTGTTACGTTGCGGACGGGAATCTGCTCAGTCATCAAGTGCGTACCACGGCGGAGGGTGAGTGTCCCGGCCGATGCATGTCGGCCGGGATCTTTTGCTTACCTGCTGCGAATGGTACGCCTCGTCAGTCGAACTAAGGTGCGACCTTGGGTCGCGCCAGGACCGATGGATCAGTCCTCCGACTCTTGCGAGAGGCTATACACATACGCTGCCAGCAGGTGCACCTTGTCGTTGCCAAGAATGTGTTCCTGGGCAGGCATACGGCCGTTCCGACCGTAGCGCAGGGTCTGCTGAATCTGTCCGAAACTCGAGCCGTAAAGCCAGACGTTGTCGGTCAGATTAGGCGCGCCCATAGCCTGAGTGCCTTTGCCTGCAGGACCATGACAAGCTACACAATTGGCTGCGAAGATTTTTTGACCCTGCTCAATGTCGACGTTAATACCCTCGGGGGTATCGCGGCCGGACAGGCTGCGAACGTAGCCAGTTACATTGCGGATACCATCTTCGCCAATCACATCGCGCCATGCGGGCATCGCTGCCTGCCGCCCGCCCATGATGGTGGTTTTAATGGTTTCAGGCGCGCCGCCCCATAGCCAGTCGTTGTCTGTCAGGTTGGGGAAACCGTAGGCACCCTTGGCATCCGAACCATGGCACACGGAGCAGTTGGAGGCGAACAGACGGCCACCCATTTTCAGGGCTTGCGGATCCTGAGCAACCTGTTCAACGGGCATCGCTGCGAATTTGGCATAAAGCGGGCCATACTGCTCGTCCGCCTTATCCATCTCACGCTGCCATTCCTTCACCTGGGTCCAGCCACCTTCGTAGCCGGGCAGCATGCCCTTCCAGTTACCCAGCCCCGGATACAGTGCCAGATAACCCAGCGCGAAGATCACGGTGGCAACGAACAGCAGGAACCACCAGCGCGGGAGCGGGTTGTCGTACTCCTCGATTCCATCATAGGAATGGCCAACGGTTTCTTCGGTACTGTCGTGGCGTTGTCCCTTGCGAGTGGCGAGCAATAGCCAGACCAGTGCGGCAATGGTCCCCAGGCTCAGCAGGGTTATGTACCAACTCCAAAACGAGGTCATTTATTTCTTACTCCTGGAAGCTTCTTCATCACGCTTGTTGGCGTCGGGCTCATCCGCGAAGGGCAGGTTGGCCGCTTCATCGAAGCTTTTCTTGCGCTTGCTGCTATAAGCCCAGAGGATGATGGCTATCATTGCGACGAAAACAAGAATGGTGCCCAGGCCGCGAAGAGTCCCGATATCCATGGTGCGTTACCGTTTGTTGGTGAGTGCAGTGCCGAGTACTTGCAGGTAGGCGACAAGGGCATCCATTTCGGATCTGCCTTTGACCGCGTCCTTAGCGCCGGCTATGTCTTCTTCGGTGTAAGGCACGCCAACGCTGCGCAGCGCAACCATCTTGTCGGCGGTGTTCTTGCCATCAAGGCTGTGCTCGACCAGCCATGGGTAGGAAGGCATCTTCGATTCCGGTACTACGTTGCGCGGGTTGTAGAGGTGCGCCCGGTGCCAGTCATCGGAATAGCGGCCACCGACACGCGCCAGGTCCGGGCCGGTACGCTTGGAACCCCACAGGAACGGGTGGTCGTACACGCTTTCACCAGCAACCGAGTAGTGGCCATAACGCTCGGTCTCGGCGCGGAATGGACGAACCATCTGCGAATGGCAGCCAACGCAACCTTCACGGATATAGATATCGCGCCCTTCGAGCTGTAAAGCTGTGTAGGGCTTCATACCTTCCACGGGCTCGTTGACCACATCCTGAAAGAACAGCGGAACGATCTGAGTCAGACCGCCGATGCTCACTGCCAGGATCATGAACAGGGTCAGCAGACCGATGTTCTTTTCGAGTATTTCGTGATTCTTCATTTATCGGTTCCCTCAGGCGATCTGCGCAGCGGCTTCGAATTCAGCCGACTTGGCGGCACGCACAGTGCGCCAGGTGTTGTAAGCCATCAGCAGCATGCCGGCCAGGAAGAACGCGCCGCCCAATGCCCGCACGATGAAGCCCGGATGGCTGGCTTCCAGGGCTTCGACAAAGGAGTAGGTCAGCGTGCCGTCTTCGTTGATTGCGCGCCACATCAGGCCCTGAGTGATGCCGTTGACCCACATCGAAGCGATGTAAAGCACGGTACCGATGGTTGCCAACCAGAAGTGGGCGTTGATCAGACCAATGCTGTACATCTGCTCGCGAGCGAAGACCTTCGGAATCAGGTGATACAAGGAGCCGATGGAGATCATGGCGACCCAGCCGAGGGCGCCGGCGTGCACGTGGCCGATGGTCCAGTCGGTGTAATGGGACAGCGCGTTGACGGTCTTGATGGCCATCATCGGACCTTCGAAGGTCGACATGCCATAGAACGCCAGGGACACGACCAGGAAGCGCAGAATCGGATCGGTACGCAGCTTATGCCAGGCGCCCGACAGGGTCATCATGCCGTTGATCATGCCACCCCAGCTCGGGGCCAGCAGGATGATCGACATCACCATGCCCAAACTCTGTGCCCACTCTGGCAGCGCGGTGTAGTGCAGGTGGTGAGGGCCAGCCCAGATATAAAGCGTGATAAGTGCCCAGAAATGCACGATAGACAGGCGGTATGAGTAGACCGGACGGCCAGCCTGCTTGGGTACGAAGTAATACATCATGCCCAGGAAGCCGGTAGTCAGGAAAAAGCCTACGGCGTTGTGGCCATACCACCACTGAACCATCGCATCGGTTGCACCCGAGTAGATCGAGTAGGACTTGAACCAGCTCACCGGTACTTCCAGGTTGTTGACGATATGCAACATCGCCGTCACCAAGATGAATGCACCGTAGAACCAGTTACCTACGTAGATATGGGCAGCCTTGCGCTTCATGATCGTGCCGAAGAACACTACGGCATAGCTGACCCATACGAGCGTGATCAGGATGTCGATCGGCCACTCGAGCTCAGCGTATTCCTTCGAGCTGGTGAAGCCTTGCGGCAAAGTGATGACGGCCAGAACGATCACCGCCTGCCAGCCCCAGAAGACGAATGACGCGAGGCCATCCGAGAACAGGCGAGCCTGCGAGGTCCGCTGTACCACGTAAAAGGACGTGGCCATCAGGGCACAACCACCGAAGGCGAAAATCACCGCGTTGGTGTGAAGCGGGCGTAAACGACCGAAACTGGTCCAAGGCAGGTCGAAGTTGAGTTGAGGCCAGACCAGCTGTGCGGCGATAAACACACCCAGGCCCATTCCGATAATTCCCCACACCACCGTCATGATGGCGAATTGGCGAACCACCTTATAGTTATATGCAGTCTCACTTATTGCTGTGCTCATGCAAGGCTTCCACGCTAATGGCATTTCAAGGGGGCAAAAACGGCGGCAAGTATGGAGAAAGGAGGGGGGCAATGCAATCAAGGCCCAGGCCGTCTCATGCCGTTCGGACCCTGATTCCAAGCGTTTTCCATGCTCTTTGCAGGGTCGTTTAGCACATCATGCCGATGTGTTGAATCGAGGGCTTCGCCTTATAGTTCTGCGCGACTTCGGCGAGTAGAGAGGAATATTAGATCAGCGGGCGGGAGGAGCAAACGGAGGAGGGGTGGGCGGTCTGCGACAGAGCGTCGCATACAGCAGAAAATTGATCAGGAGCAGGGCGATACGGCGTATCGCCCTGTAAAGCGTTACTGCTTGGCTACGCGTTCTGGTTGCTGTGAAAGGCTATAAACGTAAGCGGCCAGGAGGTGCACTTTGTCGTTGCCGAGGTACTGTTCCTGCGCAGGCATCTGCCCGTTGCGGCCGTGACGAATGGTCTGCTGCAGCTGCGGCAGGCTGGAGCCGTAGATCCAGCCGGCTGGGTTGGTCAGTTTCGGTGCGCCGAGGGCGGCCATGCCTTCCCCATTTGCACCATGGCAGACCGAGCAGGTCTGAGCGTAGACCTGGCCACCCGCAGCAGTGTCTGCATCGCTGCCTTCCGGCAGGGGCAGACCACCCAGATCATTGCGAACATAGGCTGCGACGTTCTTCACGCCTTCTTCACCGATGACCTGACCCCAGGCCGGCATCGCTGCCACGCGACCGTGGAGGATAGTCGTCTTGATGGTTTCGGCATCGCCACCCCAGCGCCATTCGCTATCCGCCAGATTCGGGAAACCGACAGCGCCCTTGGCGTCCGAGCCGTGGCAAACCGAGCAGTAGTTGGCGAACAGGCGACCGCCGATCTTCAGCGCCCGCTCGTCCTGAGCGACCTGCGCCACAGTCATGGCGGAATATTTGGCAAAGATAGGACCGAATTTCGCGTCAGCCTGATCAACTTCACGCTGCCACTGCTTGTCCTGCGTCCAGCCATCTTCATAGCCCGGCATCACGCCTTTCCAGTTACCCAGGCCCGGGTAGAGCACCAGATAGAAAATGCCGAACACCAAGGTGCCGATGAAGAGCATGAACCACCACCGAGGCAGCGGATTGTCGTATTCCTCGATACCGTCGAAGGAATGTCCCATGGTCTTGTCGGTCGTGCCTGCGGATTCGCCCTTGCGGGTGGCGAAGATCAGCCAGAACAGAGCGACAATGGTGCCCAGCGTCAGCAGGGCGATGTATCCACTCCAGAAAGCGTTCATCTGTTACTCCTGGGCAGCCCGAACGCTCGAACTGCCCGCGATGTTGGTTCCCTGACGGCTGCGCTGCAGCGCGTCGTTCTCGATAACTCGCCGTCGATCTCAGCGCTTGTTCTGCAGCGCGGTACCGAGCACCTGCAGATAGGCCACCAGAGCGTCCATCTCGGTCTTGCCCTTGACAGCGTCTCCCGCAGTGGCGATGTCCTCGTCGCTGTAAGGCACGCCGACGGTGCGCAGCGCTTTCATCTTCGTAGCGGTGTCCTGGCCGTCAAGGCTGTCCTCAACCAGCCACGGATAGGACGGCATCTTCGATTCAGGCACGACGTTGCGCGGGTTGTAGAGGTGCGCACGGTGCCAGTCGTCGGAGTAGCGGCCGCCGACACGCGCCAGGTCTGGACCGGTACGCTTGGAGCCCCACAGGAAGGGGTGGTCGTACACGCTTTCACCCGCCACTGAGTAGTGCCCGTAGCGCTCGGTTTCGGCGCGGAACGGACGGATCATCTGCGAGTGACAGCCGACGCAGCCTTCACGGATGTAGATGTCGCGTCCTTCCAGCTGCAGCGCGGTGTAGGGCTTCATGCCTTCCACCGGCTCGTTGACCACGTCCTGAAAGAACAGTGGAACGATCTGGGTCAGACCGCCGATGCTCACTGCCAGAATCATGAACAGAGTCAGCAGACCGACGTTCTTCTCGAGTATTTCGTGCTTCTTCATCAGTCTGCTCCTCAGGCGATCTGCGCGGCGGCTTCGTATTCGGCCGGCTTGGCGGCCTGTACGGTGCGCCAGGTGTTGTAGGCCATCAGCAACATGCCGGTGAAGAAGATCGCACCACCGAGCATGCGAACCACAAAGCCCGGATGGCTGGCTTCAAGCGCTTCGACGAAGGAGTAGGTGAGGGTGCCGTCTTCGTTAATCGCACGCCACATAAGGCCCTGAGCGATACCGTTGACCCACATCGATGCGATGTAGAGTACGGTGCCGATGGTGGCGAGCCAGAAGTGCGCGTTGATCAGGCCGATGCTGTGCATCTGGGCACGACCGAACACTTTCGGGATCAGGTGGTACAGCGCACCGATGGAGACCATGGCAACCCAGCCGAGCGCACCGGCATGCACGTGACCGATGGTCCAGTCCGTGTAGTGGGACAGTGCGTTGACGGTCTTGATGGCCATCATCGGACCCTCGAAGGTCGACATGCCATAGAACGCCAGGGACACGACCAGGAAGCGCAGGATCGGGTCGCTGCGCAATTTATGCCAGGCCCCGGAAAGCGTCATCATGCCGTTGATCATGCCGCCCCAGCTTGGCGCCAGCAGAATCAACGACATCACCATGCCCAGGCTTTGTGCCCAGTCCGGCAGCGCGGTGTAGTGCAGGTGGTGCGGACCGGCCCAGATGTAGACGGTGATCAGTGCCCAGAAGTGGACGATCGACAGGCGATAGGAATACACCGGACGCTCGGCCTGCTTGGGCACGAAGTAGTACATGATCCCGAGGAAGCCTGCAGTGAGGAAGAACCCTACGGCGTTATGACCGTACCACCACTGGACCATTGCATCGGTCGCACCGGCATACACCGAGTAGGACTTCATTGCTGTGACCGGGACTTCCAGGTTGTTGACGAGATGCAGGATCGCCACGGTCAGGATGAAGGCGCCGAAGAACCAGTTACCGACGTAGATGTGCTTGACCTTGCGCGTGGCCAGGGTGCCGAAGAACACGACCGCGTAAGACACCCAGACGATGGTGATCAGGATGTCGATCGGCCATTCCAGTTCGGCATATTCCTTGGAGCTGGTGAACCCCAGCGGCAGCGATATCGCGGCCAGGAGGATGACCAGTTGCCAACCCCAGAACGTGAACGCGGCCAGCTTGGGCGCGAACAGAGTGGTCTGACAGGTGCGCTGGACCGAATAGTAAGACGTCGCGAACAATGCACAGCCGCCGAAGGCGAAGATCACCGCGTTGGTGTGCAATGGGCGTAGACGACCGAAACTGGTCCACGGGAGGTCAAAGTTGAGAAATGGCCAGGCCAATTGTGCTGCGATGAAAACGCCGAGCCCCATCCCGACGATTCCCCACACCACCGTCATGATGGCAAATTGGCGGACCACCTTGTAGTCATAGGCGGTACTGGTTGCTGTGTTCATGTATGGGCTTCCATCCACGGTAATGAGCATGTTTTTTGTTGCGGTGAGCAGAGATTTCTTTCAATAGAAAGCGGGGGCAAGGATGGGCACTGGGCAAATGGCCGGTATTGACGCCGGTCAATACTCAAAGGGCGACGAAATTCCATTCGTCCGGCGTGATCAACCAAAGGGGGCGGTTTGCGCCAGCCTGATCCTGGCGCATGGAGCTGGCGCTCCGATGGACAGTCCGTTCATGGAGCAGATGACTGAACGGCTGGTAGAGCGGGGCGTGGCGGTCTTTCGTTTCGAGTTTGCCTATATGGCCAGCAGGCGCATCGACGAACGCAAGCGTCCGCCAAATCCACAGGCACAGCTGCTTCAGCAATGGCGTGCGGTTTATCGAACGGTGCGACAGCAAACCGCAGGGCGATTGGCGATCGGTGGCAAGTCGATGGGCGGGCGAATGGCGAGCTTGTTGGCCGACGAACTCGCGGTCGATGCACTGGTATGCCTGGGCTATCCGTTTCATGCCGCACGTAAGCCGGAAAAGCCACGAGTGGCGCACCTGGCCGAGCTGCGAACACCGACGCTGATTATTCAAGGGGAGCGCGATGCCATGGGTAACCGAGACACCGTCGCTGGCTACTCACTGTCGCCGGCGATTCGCCTCGATTGGCTGATGTCGGCCGACCATGATCTCAAACCACTGAAACGCTCAGGCTTTACCCATGAGCGGTATCTGGACAAGGCTGCAGACGCAATCGCGGCATTCCTCGGCAGTCCTTAGCCCCAATAGGAAATAGGAATGCCCGCTGCCGCAATGCGGTAAGCGGGCATGCTTGGTGGCATCAGCGAGATGAGGCTTTAGTTAGCGGTTGAAACGCTCTACCAGGCTGTACTGCGACTGTGCAGTCGCCGCCAGGTCTTCAGAAAGCAGCGCTGAGCTCTGCGCATCGCCAGAGGTCTGGTCGGCGAGTCGGGCGATATTGCCAACGTTCTGGCTGATTTCGTCGGCCACTGCGCTTTGCTGCTCGGTTGCGGAAGCGATCTGCGCCGTCATGTCGATAATGCGTCCCACCGCCTCACTGATGCCGGTCAGTGCCCCGTCGGCATCGATCACGCGCTCGACGCCACGGCTCGCCTGGCTACGGCCTTGCTCAGTGGTTTCCACGGCTTGGCGTGCCTGCTGTTGCAGCTTTTCGATCAGCTGATGAATCTGTCCGGTGGCGGATGCCGTGCGCTGAGCCAGTTGTCGGACCTCGTCGGCCACCACGGCGAAGCCGCGGCCGCTTTCACCCGCTCGCGCGGCTTCGATGGCTGCGTTCAGCGCGAGCAGGTTGGTCTGGTCAGCAATGCTCTTGATCACATCGACAACAGTGCCGATCTCGTTACTGTTCTGTGCCAGCGCTGACACCGCATCGCCGGTTTCGGTGACGGCAGCAGCCAGCAGTTCGATGGCCTTGCGAGTCTGCGAGCTAATCTGGCGACCCTGGGCGGTGAGCTGGTTGGCTTGTTCGGTGGCCTCCGCTGCAAGAGCCACGTTGCCGGCAACCTCCTGGGTGGTGGCGGCCATCTGCGTGATTGCAGCAGCGACCTGCGAGGTCTCGTGATGCTGTCGCGACAATCCATCAGAGCAGCTATGCGCCAAGTCGTCCGCACGCTTGGCCTGCTGCTGCAGTTGCACGGCGCTGTCCTGCAGGCGGGTCAGGCATGTCTTGAGTCGTGCATGCTCGCTGAGCAGGGCCATCTCCAACTGTGCCTCGGCACCGTGGCTGTCGGTGTACATTTTAGCGATCAGCGGATCACTGGTTGACTGCTGGGCCAGGCCTAGCAATCGCCGCATCCCGCGCATCTGCCAGTGACGACCGATCAAACCGAGGGGTATTGATAGCAGGGCGGCGAGCGCGAACCCCCAGCCGTGGTCGTGCCAGGCTCCGATCAGGAAGCCAACCTGACTGATGACGATAAAGGGCAGCCAATTGACCAAGATGGGAAGCCATTTGTCGCGCTGGGGAACCCCACTTTTTCCTGCGTTTAGCCGAGCATAGAGCACTTCTGCGCGCCCGACCTGTTCACGGGTTGGCTTGGTGCGGACCGACTCATATCCAATGACCTTGCGCTGAGCATCCAGCACCGGCGTGACATAAGCGTTGACCCAATAGTGATCGCCGTTGTTGCGGCGGTTCTTAACGATGCCCATCCAGGGCTTGCCATCCTTGAGTGTGGCCCACATATGGCCGAACACCGCCGGCGGGACGTCTGGATGGCGTATCAGGTTATGTGGCGCGCCGATCAATTCACTGCGTTCAAAGCCACTGACTTCGGCAAAGATATCGTTGCAATAAGTAATCTTGCCGGTCAGGTCAGTGGTCGAAATCAACCTTTGCTGATCGGGAAACGCATATTCACGTTGAGTAACGGGCTGGTTGTTTCGCATGCAATACGCCTGGCAAGTCGGGGTGGCTGCAGCCACTTATTGTGTTCGGTCAGTCCGCCAATTCTGCGGTGCGGGGAATGATGGCATTTTGACGCCAAGTTCACGACCGTTGTGCTTGGCATCCTAACGGCTGATTTTCCAAAGACTTAAGCGTCAACAGATAAATGGCAGCACAAAAAAGCCCGCTGCAGATGTGCTGCAGCGGGCTTTGATTGAAGCGACATATGTTTCGGGCTATCAGGCCTCGATCAGCTGGCGCAGCACGTAGTGCAAAATGCCGCCGGCTTTGAAGTACTCAACCTCGTTGAGAGTGTCGATGCGGCAGAGCACCTGAAAGCTATCGCGCCCGCCGTCGGCACGTTCTACGTCGACGGTCAGCAGCTGACGCGGCTTGATGTCGGCGCCCAGGCCACGGATCGACAGCTTCTCGTTACCGGTCAACCCCAGCGATTGCCTGGTCTGGTCGCCGACAAACTGCAGCGCCAGTACGCCCATGCCTATCAGGTTCGAACGGTGGATTCGCTCAAAGCTCTCGGCAATAACGGCCTTTACCCCTAGCAGATTGGTACCTTTTGCGGCCCAGTCGCGGCTGGAACCGGTGCCGTACTCCTTGCCCGCGATGACGACCAAGGGCACAGCCTCCGCCTGGTAGCGCATCGCAGCGTCGTAGATGGACATGGGCTCACCACTTGGCTGATACAAGGTGTTGCCGCCTTCCTCGCCGCCAAGCATCTCGTTTTTGATGCGGATGTTGGCGAAGGTGCCGCGCATCATGACTTCGTGATTACCGCGGCGCGAACCATAGGAGTTGAAATCCTCCGGCTGTACGCCCAGCTCCTGCAGATACACGCCGGCAGGGGAGCTGGCCTTGATATTGCCGGCCGGGGAGATGTGGTCGGTGGTGATGGAGTCACCAAATACCGCAAGGACTCGCGCGTTCTCGACATCCTTCGGTGGCGTCAGGGGTTGCCCGATGTCCTCGAAGAAGGGTGGGTTCTGCACATAGCTGGAATTATTGTTCCATTTGTAGGTGTCGCCAGCGGTGACCGCAATGGACTGCCAATGCTCATCGCCACTGAATACGTCGGCGTAGCGGGTACGGAACATTTGTCCGTCGATCTTGCTGACTGCCTCGTTCACTTCCGCGCTGGTCGGCCAGATATCCTTGAGGTAAACGGGCTGGTTCTGCTCGTCATAGCCCAGCGGATCTTTTTCCATGTTGATCCGCGTGGTTCCGGCCAGCGCGAAGGCCACCACCAGCGGCGGCGATGCCAGCCAGTTGGCCTTGACCAGCGGATGCACGCGGCCTTCGAAGTTACGGTTGCCGGAAAGCACCGATGACACGACAAGATCGTTATTGGTAATCGCCTTGCTGATGGCATCAGGAAGTGGCCCGGAGTTACCGATGCAGGTTGTGCAGCCATAGCCGACGAGGTTGAAGCCAAGTTGATCGAGGTAGGTGGTCAATCCGGCGCGCTCGAGGTAGTCGGTGACGACCTTGGAGCCCGGCGCCAAGGATGACTTCACCCAGGGCGCGCGCTTTAGGCCGCGCTCGAGTGCCTTCTTCGCCACCAGGCCGGCAGCCATCAGCACGTTCGGGTTGGAGGTGTTTGTGCAGGAAGTAATGGCTGCAATCACCACCGCGCCGTGCTTGAGGCGGTAGTCTTCGCCGGCCACCACGACCGAGCTGGCGGCCTGCTGGGCTTTGCCACTGGTTTCCAGCAGCAGGTCAAAGTTGGCACCGATATCCTCAAGCGATACGCGGTCTTGCGGTCGCTTAGGGCCCGCCAGGGATGGCTTGACCTCGGCCAGGTCCAACTCCAACGTGGCTGTGAAAACGGGATCGGGAGAGTGGGTGTCGCGCCACATCCCCTGGGCTTTGCTGTAGGCCTCGACCAGGGCGATACGGTCTTCGTCACGTCCGGTCAGACGCAGGTAATCAATGGTGACCTGATCGACCGGGAAAAAGCCGCAGGTCGCACCGTACTCCGGCGCCATGTTGCCGATGGTCGCGCGGTCGGCGAGTGGAAGATGGTCCAGACCGGGGCCGAAGAACTCGACGAACTTGCCCACCACACCGTGCTTACGCAGAATTTGGGTCACGGTCAGCACCAGATCGGTGGCGGTCACGCCTTCGTTGAGCTTGCCAGTCAAGCGCATGCCGATCACTTCCGGGATCAGCATCGAGACCGGTTGGCCGAGCATCGCGGCTTCCGCTTCGATCCCGCCGACGCCCCAACCCAGCACGCCGAGACCGTTGATCATCGTGGTATGCGAGTCGGTGCCGACCAGGGTGTCGGGGTAGGCGATGGTTTCGCCGTTCTCTTCCTTGGTCCAGACAACCTGTCCCAGGTATTCCAGGTTGACCTGGTGACAGATTCCGGTGCCAGGCGGCACCACGCGGAAATTGTCGAATGCTTGCTGACCCCAGCGCAGAAACTCGTAGCGCTCCCCGTTGCGCTGCATTTCGATGTCGACGTTCTGCTCGAACGCCTTGTCCGTGCCGAACCGGTCCACCATCACAGAGTGGTCGATCACCAGATCGACCGGCGACAACGGATTGATGCGCTGTGGGTCGGCACCGGCCCGGGAGACCGCGTCCCGCATGGCAGTGAGGTCGACGACTGCGGGTACGCCAGTAAAGTCCTGCATCAATACTCGCGCGGGGCGATACTGGATCTCGCGTTCGGAGGTGTGTGTCTTGAGCCACACGGCCAACGAGTTGAAGTCATCGGCGCGAACGGTGGCGCCATCTTCCCAGCGCAGCAAGTTTTCCAGCAGTACCTTCAGCGAGGTAGGTAGTCGGCTGATGTCGCCCAACTGTGTCGCAGCTTCCGGGAGGCTGTAGTAGTGGTAGGTCTTGCCGTTCACGTCGAGACTGCGACGGCAATTCAGGCTGTCCAGGGATGGCATTCGTCTCTCCTTGTGCCCGCACGGCCGGGCTGATTGAGTCGGGAGCGTTCTTGGAACCTAGCTTCTGGCGAAGTGATTCGCCACGAAACTGGCCGCCAATCGTCATGGCTAAACTGCAAGGGTCGGGCCGCGACAGCTTGTTCGCAGCGGCGCAAAGGCGCTGCTTGTCGGGACGCAAACGACTCCTGCAACTGTTCACTGGACCGAACCAGCAAGCCCGTGGTTCCCCACTCGGCTATCATGTGCGGCTTTTGTCGCAGGGGGGTGCTGGCGCCGATGCGCTTTGTGCCGCTTATAGGGTTCGTACCATGAATACATTGCTGCTGCATTGCCGCCCCGGTTTCGAGAGCGAGGTCTGCGCTGAAATCAGTGACCAGGCTGCTCGCCTTGATGTGGCCGGCTACGCCAAGGCCAAAGCTGACAGTGCTTGTGCCGAGTTCATCTGCAACGACGCGGCAGGGCCTGAACGCCTGATGCGCGGCGCGCGTTTCGCACGGCTTATATTTCCCCGGCAATGGGCGTGCGGGGAATGGCTGGCGCTTCCGGAAACTGACCGGATCGGTGTATTGCTCGATCAGCTGAAATCCATGCCGGTGTGCAGCAGTCTGTGGCTGGAAGTGTTGGATACCAACGACGGCAAAGAGCTGTCGAACTTCTGCCGCAAGTTCGAGGCGCCGTTGCGCAAGGCGCTGGAGAAAGCCGGCAGGCTGAAGGAGGGCAGCCATGGTCCCCGCCTCTTGCTCACGTTCAAGAGTGGTCGTGAGGCCTTTGTGGGGTTTGCCGAAGCAGAGAACAGTGCCATGTGGCCGATGGGCATCCCCCGGCTGAAATTTCCTCGCCAGGCGCCAAGCCGCTCGACCTTGAAGCTCGAGGAGGCGTGGCACCATTTCATCCCGCGCGAGCAATGGGATGAGCGGCTGGCGCCAGGCATGACGGCGGTCGATCTTGGCGCCTCACCGGGCGGCTGGACCTGGCAGCTGGTCAACCGCGACATCGAAGTAATGGCTGTCGACAACGGGCCGATGAACGAGGAATTGCTCGAGTCCGGTCTGGTGGGTCATTACCGCGCCGATGGCTTCGCCTTCCGTCCTAAGCGCCCGGTGAACTGGATGGTCTGCGATATCGTCGAAA
Organism: Stutzerimonas tianxiuensis; assembly: GCF_053470365.1. Lineage (NCBI taxonomy): Bacteria > Pseudomonadati > Pseudomonadota > Gammaproteobacteria > Pseudomonadales > Pseudomonadaceae > Stutzerimonas > Stutzerimonas tianxiuensis. Next base: position 105,251 of record NZ_JBPVWS010000003.1, read on the forward strand.
AGCCGGCGAAAAATGCCGCGTTGCTCGAAACCTGGATCGGCGAAGGCTTGTGTCGCGAAGCCGTGGTCAACCTGAAGCTGCCGATGAAGCAGCGCTATGCCGAGGTGAAACGACTGCTGGAACGCATCGCCGATGGGCTTGCCGAACGAGGGGTGAAAGCGAGCATCGGCTGCAAACAGCTCTATCATGACCGAGAGGAAGTGACTTGCCATTTGCGTCGGTTGTGAACCCTGCCGCCTGCTTTCTTGCGCGAAATACCGTCCTGTTTTCTGGAGCCTCTGATGTCTCGAACTACCGAACTGTCTGCTGATGCGCTGCTCGATGCCAGCGGCCTCAACTGCCCCGAGCCGGTCATGATGCTGCACAACAAGGTGCGCGATCTGCCTGCGGGCGACGTCTTGAAGGTCATTGCGACCGATCCGTCGACTCAGCGCGATATACCCAAGTTCTGCGTTTTTCTGGGCCATGAACTGGTCGACCAGCAGACCGACGACGGCGCCTATCTGTACTGGATACGCAAGAAGCTCGATTAGACGCCCGCAATATTTGGGCGCCTGGTTTAGATGCAGGGCGGCAGAAACACCAGCTGCATGCCAACGAAAACCGTCGCCAACGCTGCGATGAAGTGAATCCCGGACGACACCTTGATCACGAAAACCTGGCGTTCATTGAAATCGTTCGGTTCATGAGACAGCTTCCAGGTCCGGCGTCCCAGCCAGAGCAGCAACACTATCACCAGTACCGTGAACAGTCCGAAGCTCGCATTCAACCAGTTGAAGACCCCGAGGCTGGGGTCCGGCGGGGCGATCGAACAGACCACCGCGTGTGAGCCGTACATGATGGCAAACCAGAGGCTCCAGATGGTCAGCCCAAACGGAATCTGAATGGGGTGGAAGACAGATGTGCGGCTGTACTTCATCAGGCAGCCCCCCATGCATTCGGGAACAGGACAATCGCGGCATAGGCGCTCCAGACTACGCCGAGGTTGTAGTACCAGAGCTGCTCGACGACCACCACCTCGTAGGGCGCCTTGTCACCCACGTAGCCGTACATCACCCGCAGCGTCTGCAGCAGCGTGAGGATCGTGGCCAGCCCGCAGTGAATCAGCCCGTAGGCAAGAATCACGAAGACCACCGCGTCGTGCGCCGTCTCGGTCACCCTCAGGTTGGCCGTTAGCAGCAGCCACAGCAACATCGCCCACTGCACTGCACCGATCGCCGTGATCGCACCGAGATTGAGCATCAGCTGCCCGCCGCTTCCCCGCCGCAGCCGGCCAGGCACCAGGCGCATCCACAGCGTTCCAGCGCTGAGCACTACTGCGCTGGCAAACATCAGCCAGCCGTTCAGGTCGGAGTGCTCCGGCACCATCCATTCCGGTGAAACCGTCCACAGGTAGAACCAGCCGAACAGCAAAGACAGGTAAAGGGTGCCATTGGCCAGCAGGGTCACGCCCATCCCCCAGAGGCCGGGGCCGTCAAAGGTGCGTGAGTGCAGCGGGGGTTCGCCGGGCTGCGTCTGCGCGTCAGGTGCTGCGGCAGGGTGCGCACCGTTTTCCCAGGACCAGCGAAACAGCACGATCAAGGTGGCGACCGTCGCAATCAAAGCGACCCAGTAAAATTTGTTCAGCAGGCTCAGGCAGAGCACCGCCAGAAACACCGAAGCCACGAACGGCCACCAGCTGTTGCCAGGCAGATGGATGATTTCACGGACCTTGCCAGTCAGCGGGTCTGAGCCCCAGGTTTCGCGCCGGCCATGATCGATGGCCTTCAGCGAATGCTCGGCGCGGGCGATGCTGTTGGGCAGGTCCGGATCCTTCCACAGCGGATGACGGTCGGTAATGTCCGGCAGGCTGACGAAGTTATAAGGACTCGGGGGCAGGGCGGTACCCCATTCCAGCGTGTCAGCATTCCAGGGGTTGGTTTTTGCGGGCTGGCCGAAGCGGAAGTGCAAGACGATATCCAGCAGGATGGTGCCGATGCCGATGGCCATGATGAAGCTGCCGATCGACGAGATCAGGTTAGGCATGTCCCAGCCCAGACCGGTGTCATAGGTGTAAACCCGTCGCGGCATTCCGATCAGGCCGGTCCAGTGCATAATCAGGAAAGTTGTGTTGAAACCAATGAATACCAGCCAGAAGCCCCAACGGCCCAGGCGCACCGAGGGCATGCGGCCGGAAAAGTGCGGCAGCCAGTAGTAAAGCCCGGCCATCAGCGGGAAGAACATCCCGCCCACCAGCACGTAATGCATGTGCGCGACGATGAAGTGGGTGTCATGCACCTGCCAGTCGAAGGGCACCAGCGCCACCATCACCCCGGTCAGGCCGCCACAGACGAACACGATCAGGAAGCCCACCAACCAGAGCATCGGCACGTGATAGACCGGTTTACCCAGCCATAACGTTGCGATCCAGGCAAAGATCTGTACCCCGGTGGGTATTGCCACGAGCATGCTCGCCGCGGAAAAGAACCCCAGCGCCAGTGCTGGAATGCCGACGGTGAACATGTGGTGCACCCACAGCCCGAAGCTCAGGAATCCGGTAGTCAGCACGCCGAGCACCACCCACCGATATCCCACCAGTGGCCGCTGGCAGAACACGGGCAGCAAGGTGGAAACGATGCCGGCTCCGGGCAGGAAGATGATGTACACCTCTGGATGGCCGAACAGCCAGAACAGGTGCTGCCAAAGCACCGGATCGCCGCCCTTGGCTGAATCGAAAAATGGCATGCCGGCAGCGCGCTCCAGCTCCAGCAAAATGCTGCCCAGGATCAGCGGAGGGAAGCCGAACACGATCATCAGCGCCATCACCAGGATGTACCAGGCATACAGCGGCATCTTGTGCAGCGCCATGCCGTTGGTTCGGGTGCGCAGGATAGAAACCACCAGCTCGACACCGGCACTGACTGCGGAGATCTCGACGAAGGTGATGCCGAGCAGCCAGAAGTCGGAGTTGACGCCAGGCATGTGCGCCGAGCTCGACAGCGGGGTGTACATGAACCAGCCCGCTTTGGGGGCGACGCCGAGAAACACGCTGGACAGCAGGATGATGCCGCCGAACAGGTAGCAGAAATAGCCAAGTGACGAGAGGCGCGGAAAGATCAGGTCTCGCGCGCCGATCATCTTTGGGATCAGGTAGACCGCCAGCCCCTCCATCATCGGTACGGCGAACAGGAACATCATCACCGAGCCATGCATGGTGAAGACCTGGTTGTATACCTCAGGCTCCATCAACACATAGCCGGGCAGGGCGAGCTGGGTGCGGATAAGCATCGCCATCAGCCCGCCGATCAGGAAGAACACGGCTCCGGTGACCAGAAAGCGCAGGCCAATCGTGGTGTGGTTGACGATAGTCAGCGCGCGCCAGCCGCGCGGGTTGCCCCAGACGTCGTTGAACTGGTCGCGTAGCTGATCCGGATGCGTGCTGGGCTTGCTGCTTTGGTCGAGTTGAGTCATGGAGCGAGCGTCTCCAGCCAGTCGGCAATCTGATCGAGTGTTTGCGGCGGAACGTCGTCATGCGCGGGCATGCCGTTGCCGAATTTGAGCGTCTTATGGTCACGTAGCCACTGCCGCAGCCCGTCATGGTTGTTGTCGAGCACCCCCGCGCCGAGGGTTGGCCGTGTGGCGAGGTCGGTGAGGTCCGGCGCACGAGTGCCGTTGCTGATGCCCGCGACGCGGTGGCATTGACCGCAGCGCTCATCGAACACCCGACCGGCGTCGCCAGGGGCGCGTTGCTCGATACTGAGGTTCTCCCGCACGGCGATCCATTGATCGAAACCGGCTTCGTCCAGCGCCTCGACATGCAGTTTCATGTGCGCATGCTGCAACCCGCAGAATTCCGAACACTGGCCGTGAAAGACGCCGGTATGGCCTGCTTGCAGACGGATGACATTGGTACGCCCAGGGATCATGTCCATTTTTCCGCCGAGTCTCGGAATCCAGAACGAATGGATGACATCGGCGCTGGTGATATTCACGTCTATCAGTCGTCCGGCCGGGATGATCAGCTGGTTCGCCGTGGTGACACCGCTCTCGGGGTAGTGCACCTCCCACCACCATTGGTGGCCAGTAACCTCTACCTCCAGCGGCTGCTGACCTTCGACCGGCAGGGGCATCATGCTGCGCCCGGTAGGTATGCCGAAAATCAGCAAAACAACGATGCTCAGACTCGGCAGTACGATGCCGCCGCCAATGACCCAGCGGCGATTGATCTTGAGCGCCGTTTCCTCGCTGGTTTCCCGCGGCTTGCGTGCCAGCGCATAGATCCATATCGCGCTGACTGCGACCAGCACCAGCGTGGCGAAGGCAAACATGCCCCACCAGACGTGGGATATCTGGCGCGCCATGGGACTGGCTGGGTTGAGCGACGACAGCGGACCGCCACAGCCACTCAGTAAAGGAACTGCCAGCGCCAGCGTGGTCCATTTCAAAAGGTCGCCGGCTCGTTTTGCGCGGTGGCCTACCCCCGACAAATGCTGCCGGAGCGTCCAATGGCCCGATACAGAGAATCCATCCACAGCCGCGCTGCGATAGCCGGCCACCCGCTGCACCCGATGTTGATCCATTTTCCGGTCGCCGCACTGACCGGCTTGCTGCCGGTTGATCTCGCGCACCTCTGGACGTTGGATGACTTCTGGTGGCGAGCCGGCCTGTGGCTGTCCGGCGTAGGAGCCCTGGGTGGCTGGATCGCCAGCATCTTCGGACTGATCGATTTGGTGACCGTGCGTGAGATTCGCCACAAGATCACTGCCTGGTGTCATGCGATTCTCGCCGTGATGATGCTGTCTCTGGCCTCGCTGAACTGGCTGCTGCGCTACCAGAACGACGCCCAGAGTATGCAGCTGTGGGCGCTGTACCTGTCGGCGATCACCGCCGTGTTGATTTCCCTCGCGGCGTATCTCGGCGGCCGGCTGGTCTACGAGCATGCGGTCGGGGTCGACCTGGACAAGGTCTGAATCAGAAAGATACGGGGCTTGGGATCGTTCGGTCATGGGCATCTTCGAGGTGATCGAGCGGTTTGGGGCACGGGCTAGAAAGGTTTTGCCAGCACCAGCCAAAGCGTCGCGGTGATGAACGTTGCGGCAACTGCTCCAAGGAAACGACAACGGATGCTCACGCTCTGCTCAGGCGCCCGTTCGATATGCAGTACCAGCACGCCACATAGGGTGTGGCAGAGCACCATCCCGGCCACGGTGCTGAGCTTGACGATCAACCAGCCGGCCACGAGACCCTGGCTCAGGAATAGCGCTGTACCCGAACCAATGGCGACCAGCGCCGCTGGCGTGCCGATCAGGTTGAACACCATGCGCGTCAGATGCGCATGGTCACGATAGAAAAGTGGGTCACTGCGTCGAGTACCTGCTGCAATCAGCGCAGGCAGGTAGAGCAGTGTGCCGCACCAGCAGAGCAAGCCCGCGAAGTGCACCAGTTTGAGCAAGGGCATGCATGTCTCCGTCCAGCCCGCGGCAAGTCAGAGGTTGTGACAGCCGCTTGCCGAGGGGGTTCGGAGTTCGCAATGGAAGCGTCTGGAAGAGGATTCAGATCGGCGAAGCGAAGCGCTGCCTCAGTCGCTCTGCTGCTTCGGTGGGTCCTGCTCGTCGTCGGGCTCAGGCTCACTGCGTTTGAACAGGTGAGTGCCACAGCGGCTGCAAAAGGCCGCGTTTGGTTCGTGGCTCAGTTTTTCGCAGGTCGGGCAGCGCTGCTGAAGACTGTCGGCGCGCATGGCGGTGGCCAGCTCCGCGGTAAAAATGCCGGTGGGCACCGCGATGATCGAATAACCGGTGATCATCACCAGGCTGGCAACCGCCTTGCCCAGCGTAGTGTGGGGAACGATGTCGCCGAACCCCACCGTCGTGATGGTCACGATTGCCCAGTAAATACTGATCGGAATGCTGGTAAAGCCCCTTGATGGCCCTTCGATCACGTACATCAAAGTGCCGAAAACCAATACCAGCGTGCTGACGCTGAGCAGAAAGACGATGATTTTCTGCTTGCTGCCTCGCAGCGCGACCATCAGAAAGTTGGCCTGACTCAGGTACTGGGTAAGTTTAAGCACGCGGAAGACGCGCAGCATTCGGATCGCACGTACTACCAGTAAATACTCAGCGTCTGGCAGCAGCAGGGCAATGAAAGCCGGAACGACCGAAAGCAGATCGATCGCACCATAGAAGCTGAAAATGTATTTGCGTGGCTCGGGATGACAGTAGATCCGGACCAGGTACTCGATCAGGAAAACGCCGGTGAACAACCATTCCAGACCGTCCAGTAATCCGCCGTAGCGCTCGCTGTACAGCGCTACGCTGTCCAGCATCACAACTACGAGGCTGGCGAAGATGACCACCAATAACCAGGTATCGAAGCGCTTACCGGCCGGCGTATTGGTGAAAAAAATGATGATATAGAGGCGTTCTCGCCAGTTCATCGACTGGAGGGCGTCGTTGTCCATGTGGGCTCCCGGCAAAACTCGAGCGCGAAGTATCCCCGAGTTCGATCCGCAGGCAAAAGGATCGTTGCAAGAGTGCCTTGTTTGTAGCCATATCAAGGCGCTCCGGCAGGCTAAAGTTCAATCTCGCTGAATCGTGCCCGGATACCTCGGGTCTACCATTCAGCTCGCAGCCTTTGCTACGTCTGGCGTTCAGTAATAGTCTTAGTCTTGCGCATCAAACCGCTGGAGAGCGAAATGCCAGATTCGAAGTTGGTCGACCCATTCGGCCGACGCATCACCTACCTCAGATTGTCGGTCACTGACCGTTGCGATTTCCGGTGCACCTACTGCATGAGTGAGGACATGGTCTTCGCCCCACGTGCGCAAATCCTCACCCTGGAAGAGCTCTATGCCGTGGCTGACGCCTTTATCAGTCTGGGCGTCAAGCGTATCCGTGTGACGGGTGGAGAGCCGCTGGTGCGCAAGGGGTTGCCGAGCCTGTTGAGTCGACTGGGTGCGCGTGAAGAGTTGGAAGATCTGGCAATCACAACCAACGGTTCGCAGCTGCCGACACTTGCACCGGTTCTTCGCGAGGCTGGCGTCAAGCGTCTTAATGTAAGCCTGGATTCGCTCAAACGTGAACGTTTCGCCGAGCTCACGCGCCGCGACATGCTCGAACAAGTGGTCGCCGGTATCGATGCTGCACGTCGTGCCGGGTTCGAGCGAATCAAGCTCAACAGCGTGATTCAGAAGGGCCGTAACGACGATGAAGTGCTGGATCTGGTGAATTTCGCCGTCGAGCGCGGGCTGGATATCAGCTTTATCGAGGAGATGCCGTTGGGCAATGTCTCCAGCCATGAGCGTGAGATCACATTCTGCTCCAGCGAGGAGGTCCGTGAGCGTATCGAAGTCGGCCATCAGCTGATACGAAGCAGCCACACCACCGGCGGTCCCTCGCGGTATTGGCAAGTGGCCGGCAGTGACACCCAGGTCGGCTTCATCTCGCCTCATAGCAACAACTTTTGCGGCAGTTGCAACCGGGTTCGGGTGACCGCCGAAGGCAAGCTGGTGCTCTGCCTCGGGCATGAAGGCGCGCTGGATCTCAAGACCTTGATGCGTCGCTACCCCGGCGACAGCGAACGGCTGCGCCAGGCGTTGGTCGATGCGCTGCAGCTCAAGCCTGAGAAACATGAATTCCGGACTGATGAACAGGTCCAGGTTGTGCGGTTCATGAGCATGACGGGCGGCTAGCGCCAGCATCCTTTGTGAAGGATGTCGCCCGTTCCTCACGCCATCGATGTCAGTTCAGTCGTGGCGTGGTAGCGGCTTTTCCCTTCGACAATGGCTAACCACTGCCGGCCGTTAGCTCGCGGTCAAACCTGTCATTTCTGACTTCCCCACACACGTTTTCGCTTTGTGCTACGGGCCCTGAGAGGCCCGCTTGTCGTCGTGATAAACTGCGCGGCCGACCGCCCAGACGACTCCAGCAATGCCCCGGGAAACCCATCAAGCCCACGGTGAATACGACGCTCCGGCTCACGTACCGATTGCCACGGATAGGCCTCAATGCGTCTGAAAAGCATCAAGCTCGCCGGTTTCAAATCTTTCGTCGATCCCACCACGGTAAGTTTCCCCAGCAACATGGCGGCAGTGGTCGGCCCGAACGGTTGTGGCAAGTCCAACATCATCGATGCCGTGCGCTGGGTCATGGGCGAAAGTTCGGCTAAAAACCTGCGTGGCGAGTCGATGACAGACGTCATCTTCAATGGCTCGAACACACGCAAGCCAGTGACGCAGGCCAGCATCGAGCTGATCTTCGATAATTCGGACGGCACGCTGCTCGGCGAATACGCGGCGTTTGCGGAGATCTCGATCCGCCGTCGGGTTACCCGCGACGCCCAGAACACCTACTTCCTCAATGGCGTGAAATGTCGTCGCCGCGACATCACCGATATCTTTCTGGGCACCGGGCTGGGGCCACGCAGCTACTCGATCATCGAGCAAGGCATGATCTCCAAGCTGATCGAGGCCAAGCCGGAAGACCTGCGCAACTTCATCGAAGAGGCGGCCGGTATATCCAAGTACAAGGAGCGCCGCCGCGAAACTGAAAATCGTATTCGCCGAACCCATGAAAACCTGGCTCGCCTGACTGATCTGCGGGAAGAACTCGAACGTCAACTGGAACGCCTGCATCGCCAGGCGCAGTCGGCGGAGAAGTATCAGGAGTACAAAGCCGAGGAGCGCCAGCTGAAGGCCCAGCTGACGGCACTGCGCTGGCAAACGCTGAACGCTCAGGTGGGGCAGCGTGAACAGGTGATCGGCGACCAGGAGGTCAGTTTCGAGGCGCTGATTGCTGAGCAACGCAATGCCGACGCCAGCATCGAGCGTCTGCGCGACGGCCACCACGAACTGTCGGAGCGCTTCAACCTCGTTCAGGGGCGCTTCTATTCCGTCGGCGGTGATATCGCACGCGTCGAGCAGAGCATTCAGCATGGCCAACAGCGTTTGCGTCAGCTGCAGGACGATCTGCGCGAGGCCGAGCGGGCCCGACTGGAAACCGAATCTCATCTGGGGCACGACCGGACCGTGCTCGCCACCCTTGGTGAAGAGCTGGCCATGCTCGAGCCGGAGCAAGAGATCGCAGGCGCGGCCGCTGAAGAGACTGCCGCCCAGCTCGAAGAATCCGAGACAACGATGCAGCACTGGCAAGACCAGTGGGAGCGGTTCAACCAGCAGAGCGCCGAACCGCGCCGAACGGCGGAGGTCGAGCAGTCGCGTATCCAGCAGCTTGAACAGAGCCTGGAGCGGCTGGCCGAGCGTCGGCGACGTCTTGAGGATGAACTCAGCTTGCTCGCCGGCGATCCGGAAGATGCCATGGTTACCGAGATGAGCGAACAGTTGGCCATCGGCGAGATGAATCTCGAGGAGCTGTCTGCGGCACAGGAGCTGACCGATCAGCAGCTCGAGGGCCTCCGTGAACAGCTGCAACAGGCGAGCCGCGTCGAGCAGGAGGCGCTGGGCCAGTTGCAGCGTATGGATGGCCGTATTGCTTCGCTGGAAGCCCTGCAGCAGGCCGCCATGGATCCTGGGAAAGGTGTTTCCGATTGGCTGCATGAGCGAGGGCTCGACCAGCGACCGCGCCTGGCCGAAGGGCTACGCGTCGAGCCGGGCTGGGAGCTGGCCGTCGAAACCGTGCTGGGCGCGGATCTGCAGGCGGTGCTGCTGGACGACTTCGACAGCCTGGACATGAGTGGCTTCGAACAGGGCGACTTGCGTCTGGTCAGTGCCGCACAGGGACGCGGCCCGATCGACGGAAGTCTGCTGGACAAGGTCGACTCTGCGACCGATCTGTCGCCATGGCTGGGGCGGGTGCGCCCGGTGGACGACCTCGAGCAGGCCTTGGCAGCACGTGGCTCACTGGGTGATGGCGAGAGCTTGATCAGCCGTGACGGCTACTGGGTTGGCCGGCATTTTCTCAGGGTCAAGCGAGCCGGGGAGGCCGAGTCCGGGCTGTTGGCGCGCAGCCAGGAGCTGGCGCTGTTGCAGGCTGAACGTGATGACTGTGAGGCCAGCCTCTCGCAGTTGGCCGAAAAGCTCGGCCAACTGCGAGAGGCGCAACGCGAGCAAGAGGAACGCCGTGAGCAACAACGACGCCAGCACCAGGAGCTGTCCCGTCAGCAAGGCGAATTGAATGCTCGCCTGTCGGCCAGCCAGGCCAAGCTGGAGCAGCTGAGCCTGCGTCGGCGCCGGCTGGATGAGGAGCTCCTGGAGCTCTCCGAGCAGCGCGCCCTGGAAACCGAGCAGCTGGGCGAGTCGCGGCTGCAGTTGCAGGATGCGCTCGACGCGATGGCCGTCGATACCGAGCAGCGCGAGTCATTGCTGGCAAACCGAGACTCGATTCGGGAAAAACTCGACCGGGTTCGCCAGGACGCCCGCCAGCACAAGGATCATGCGCACCAGCTGGCCGTGCGGATTGGTTCGCTGAGGGCCCAGCATGACTCGATCCGCCAGGCGCTCGAACGCCTCGAGCAGCAGTTCGAACGCGCCGTGGAGCGCCGCGAGCAGCTGAATCTGAATCTGGAGGAGGGCGAGGCGCCGCTCGAAGAGCAGCGCATGAAGCTCGAAGAACTGCTGGAGCGGCGCATGGGCGTCGAAGAAGAGCTCAAGCTGGCGCGTCTGGCGCTCGAAGACGCCGATCGCGAACTGCGTGATGCTGAGAAGCGCCGGACGCAGGCCGAGCAGCAGGCACAATTGCTGCGTGGCCAACTGGAGCAGCAGCGGATGGACTGGCAGGCCCTTAGCGTCCGACGCAAGACGCTACAGGACCAGTTGCATGAGGATGGTTTCGACCTGCATGGTGTTCTGACGACGCTGCCTGCCGAGGCCGGCGAGGCGGCGTGGGAGGACGAACTCGAGCGTCTGGCTGCACGCATCCAGCGCCTTGGCCCGATCAACCTTGCGGCGATCGACGAATACCAGCAGCAATCGGAGCGCAAACGCTATCTCGATGCGCAGAACGACGACCTGGCCGAAGCACTTGATACGCTGGAAAACGTCATTCGCAAGATCGACAAGGAAACGCGCAATCGCTTCAAGGAAACCTTCGACCAGATCAATTCCGGTTTGCAGGCGCTTTTTCCGAAGGTTTTCGGTGGTGGCAACGCTTATCTGGAACTTACCGGGGAAGATTTACTCGATACCGGGGTGGCGATCATGGCGCGTCCGCCGGGTAAGAAGAACAGCACTATCCATCTGCTGTCAGGCGGTGAGAAGGCACTGACCGCGCTGGCGTTGGTGTTTGCGATCTTTCAACTCAATCCGGCACCGTTCTGCATGCTGGACGAAGTGGATGCGCCGTTGGATGACGCCAACGTTGGGCGCTATGCGCGACTGGTCAAGGAGATGTCAGAGAAGGTGCAGTTCATTTACATCACGCACAACAAGATCGCGATGGAAATGGCCGACCAGCTGATGGGCGTGACCATGCACGAACCGGGATGTTCAAGGCTGGTCGCGGTCGACGTGGAGCAGGCGGTAGCGCTCGTAGAAGCTTGAATGGCGCTGTTTCAAGCGCAGTGGAAGGTGTTGGAAGACCAATAAAAGAGCGGCGTCGGGCGGTGCAAAACTACCGTTCGTCGTGCTAGTTTAGAGCGCAATTTTTACGATGCGCAGATGAGCCTGTTCAGCGGCTGTGAATCTGCGTCTTTATCATCGATTTCAGGGGTTCAAGCATTAATGGATATCGGTCTGCGCGAGTGGCTGATCGTCATCGGCATCATTGTCATCGCCGGCATTCTTTTTGATGGCTGGCGGCGGATGCGCGGTAGCAAGGGCAAGTTGAAGTTCAAGCTGGACCGCAACATCGCGAGCAATCTTCCCGATGAAGATGAGTCGAACGAGCTGTTGGGCCCGCCGCGTGTCGTGAGTCGAAACAACGAGCCCTCACTGGACGAAACCGATCTTCCCTCGATGAGCGCGCGCGAAACCGGTAAGCGTCGTACCGCCGAGCCGCGGCAGGGCGATCTGCATTTCTCGAGCGACGATGCTCCTGTTCCGACGCTGCTGGATCCTGTGGCCGACGAAGAGGCGGAATCGAATGAGCATTTCGATCAGGATCTTCCTCCCGTCGAGGAAGTGCTGGTCATCAATGTGATCTCACGTGATCCGCACGGATTCCGTGGTCCTGCACTGTTGCAGAATATTCTGGAAAGCGGTCTGCGCTTCGGTGAGATGGACATCTTCCATCGTCACGAAAGCATGGCGGGCAACGGCGAAGTGCTGTTTTCCATGGCCAACGCGGTGAAACCTGGCACTTTCGATCTGGATGATATCGACCACTTCACTACCCCTGCGGTGAGCTTCTTTCTGGGTCTGCCAGGCCCGCGCCATCCGAAGCAAGCTTTCGATGTCATGGTTGCCGCTGCTCGGAAGTTGTCACAGGAGCTCAACGGCGAGCTCAAGGACGATCAGCGCAGCGTGCTGACGGCTCAGACCATCGAGCATTATCGCCAGCGCATTGTCGATTATGAGCGTCGGCAGATGACCACCAAGCGTTGATCCAGAAAACCGCTCCCAAGAGCGGTTTTTTGTTTCTGGGACAGTTATCCGTCTGGTCTGCCGAGCCCGTCCGGAGGGTGGGCTTCAGCCCAACGAAGCCTCTTCACTAGCTGGGATGGTGACCGAAGCTATCTCGGCCAACGGTGTCTCTGGTTATCGCTCCGGCGTAGTCTTCGAAGGCAAAACTGACCTACAGATAGCGGTGAAGCCTCTGTCACCTTCCCGCCCGGCGCTCCATACGGCGACGCAAACAGGCTAAAATCCTGCGCAGAACATCCACTTAAGGTCGGCCGGTGCGCTGCTTCTGCGCTCGGTCCAGCCTGCAGCTATGGCCCCAACACCATGACGTCCGCCCAGACCGCCGCAGAACGCATCGCCGAGCTGCGCAGCGAAATCGACGCCCACAATTATCGTTATTACGTGCTCGACGAGCCCAGCGTTCCTGACGCCGAATACGACCGTCTGTTCAATGCGCTCAAAACGCTAGAGGCCGAGCATCCCGAGCTGGTGAGCCCGGATTCACCCACTCAGCGTGTCGGCGGCGCGGCGCTGGCAGCCTTCGGCCAGGTCCGCCATGAAGTGCCGATGCTGAGCCTGGGTAATGCCTTCGAAGAGCAAGACCTGATTGACTTCGACCGTCGCGCTCGCGAAGGCTTGGACCTGCCGGCAGGCGATCTTTTCGGCGACGGCGTCGAGCTGGAGTACAGCTGCGAGCCGAAGCTCGACGGCCTGGCGGTAAGTCTGCTCTACGAAAACGGCCAATTGGTGCGCGGCGCCACGCGTGGTGACGGCAGCACTGGAGAAGACATCAGTACCAACGTCCGTACCGTGCGCAATATTCCGCTCAAGCTTCACGGCGACGGCTGGCCCGAGGTACTAGAAGTACGCGGTGAGATCTACATGCCCAAGGCGGGCTTCGAGGCCCTGAATGCGCGTCAACTGGAGGCGGGCAGCAAGCCGTTCGCCAATCCGAGAAACGCCGCCGCGGGCAGCCTGCGCCAGCTGGATTCGAAGATAACCGCGAGCCGCCCGCTGGAACTCTGCGCCTATGGGGTCGGCCGTAGCGCCGGCGACCTGCCCGGTACCCACATCGGCATACTCGAGGCACTCAAGGGCTGGGGCTTGCCGATCAGTCGCGAGCTCAAACTGGCTAAAGGCGTTAAGGAGTGCCGCGATTACTTTCATGCCATCGGCGAGAAACGCGACGCGCTGCCTTATGAGATTGACGGCGTGGTGTTCAAAGTCAACTCGACTGCGCAACAGCGCGAGCTAGGCTTTCGCGCACGCGAACCGCGTTGGGCGATCGCTCATAAATTCCCGGCGCGCGAAGAAGTGACCGAACTGCTCGACGTGGAATTCCAGGTTGGCCGCACCGGAGCTATCACACCGGTTGCCCGTCTGCAGCCGGTTCAGGTTGCTGGCGTGACGGTGTCCAACGCAACGCTGCACAACATGGACGAGGTCGCTCGGCTCGGGGTCATGATCGGGGATACGGTCATCGTCCGTCGCGCCGGTGACGTGATTCCGCAAATCCTCGGAGTCATTCCGGAGCGCCGGCCCGAGAATGCCCGTGCCGTTCATGTGCCGGAGCAGTGTCCGGTTTGCGGCTCGGCCGTCGAGCGTACCCAGCTGATCAAACGCAGCAAAGGGCGCGAGTCGGTGACGGAAGGTTCGATCTATCGCTGCGTTGGTCGTCTGGCCTGTCAGGCGCAGCTCAAGCAGGCGATCATCCATTTCGTTTCGCGCCGGGCGATGGACATCGATGGCCTGGGTGACAAGATCGTCGAGCAGCTGGTCGATGCCGGGTTGGTACGGTCCCCGGCAGATCTCTATTGCCTGAACTTCGAACAGGTGCTGGCACTTGAAGGCTTCGCCGAAGTGTCGAGTCGCAACCTGCTCAATGCCATCGACGCCAGCCGCAAGCCTTCCCTGGCGCGCTTCGTTTTTGCTCTGGGCATCCCTGATGTTGGCGAGGGCACGGCGAAACTGCTGGCGCGTGCCCTGGGTTCGCTGGACCGCATCAGTCGTGCTCTGCCCGACGTGTTGGTTTACCTGCCGGATATCGGCCTGGAAGTCGCCCACGAAATCCATAGCTTCTTTGACGATGAACATAACCAGTCCGTCATCGAGCAGTTGCGCTCGCGTGGTGTTGAGCTTCAGGAGGAGGGCGATGTGCATCCTGACTTTGCTGCCTGTGCGACGCTGGCAGGCTTGCTCGACAGGCTGAACATCCCGTTTATCGCCGCCACCGGTGCTCAGCGTCTTGCTGATCGTTTCGGCAGCCTGACCGGCATAATCGAAGCCGACTGGCTAGACCTGCGTCAGGTTGAACGTCTCAACGAAAAAGCGGCCCGAGCACTGCGCGACTATTTTGATGATCCGGCGAATGCCGCGCGAGCGCGCGCCATCGAGGACCAGCTGAAAGAATTCGGCATGCATTGGGAGAGTGAGCGCAAGACTGTGGAGGGTTTGCCGCTGGCCGGCCAGACCTGGGTTTTGACGGGCACGCTGGAAAGCATGAGCCGCGACGATGCAAAGGCAAGACTGGAAGCGCTGGGCGCTAAGGTATCAGGCTCAGTCTCGGCCAAGACCAGTGTCGTAGTGGCCGGGCCAGGTGCCGGCTCCAAACTGGCAAAGGCCAACGAACTGGGACTGGAAGTGGATGACGAGGAGGCGTTTCTGAAACGCCTCGCCAGCTTGGACGGTTAACCGTGATAGGGGGCCAGCTGCATAAGGAATGACCGACCAGGCGGCCATCGCAACGATGGCCGCCTGGTTTTCAAGCGGGGAGGCGTTCACTAAGCTCAGAAGCGTGGTGCACGCTGGCTACCTGAACAGACGGACTACCGCTTTGGCTCCGACTTCAGCGGCCGCGGTATTCGCAGCCACTGGTGCAGGTTTCATGGATACGTATCCGCGAAAGCTCTGGCAACAACGGCTTCAGCTCATCCCAGATCCATACGGCAAGGTTTTCGCTGGTTGGATTCTCGAGGCCGGGTAAATCGTTCAGATAGTTATGATCCAGTCGTTCATAGACAGGCTTGAAGATCTGCTTGATCTCGCTGAAGTCCCGGATCCAGCCGGTATGGGGATTCACCTCGCCCTCAAGGTAAATCGCAACCCGGAACGAGTGCCCGTGTAGACGGCCGCACTTATGCCCTTCGGGTACATGGGGCAAGCGGTGGGCTGACTCGAAAGTAAACTCTTTGAATATTTCCACTGGTCGATCCGGTAAGGCGAAAGGCCGCATTCTACCGGTTTGGGTTCGGCTGTCGCCGTTGTGCAGCGAGCTACCAGACGTAACCGCTGCACTGCACATGCAGCGCTTTTGACACTCCCGCGGGCTTGCGGCACAGTGCCCGGCTTTTTATCGGCGTTCGCCGCTTTCGGGGAGTTGAAATGAATGCAGTGGTAGCGGCAGTCGGCATCATGCTGATTCTTAGCCTGTGCAGGGTTCACGTGGTAGTGGCACTGATTGCCGGCGCGCTTGCCGGCGGCGTTCTGGGCGGATTGGGACTGGACGGCAGCCTTGCAGCTTTTAACAAAGGGCTGGGCGGTGGCGCGACGGTAGCGCTTTCCTACGCCTTGCTGGGAGCATTCGCTGTTGCGATCGGCAAGAGTGGATTGGCCCACGCGCTGGCTGATCGTGCTTTGGCCATGGTGGGCCGGCACGAGTCGGACTCCGCGGGGGCTGTGAAGTGGTTGATGATCGGTCTACTGCTGGCGGTCGCCGTGTCGTCGCAGAATATCCTGCCGATCCATATCGCCTTCATCCCTTTGCTGGTTCCGCCGTTGCTCTACGTGCTGAGCAAGTTGCGGATCGACAGGCGCTTGATTGCCTGCGTACTCGCATTCGGCCTGGTCACGCCCTACATGTTCCTGCCGGTGGGCTTCGGTAGCATCTTTCTGCATGAGATTCTGCTGGCAAACGTGGCCAAGAGTGGTGCGGACATCGCCGGAATCAATGTCAGTCAGGCCATGCTGATTCCAGCGGTCGGCATGCTGACCGGCCTGCTGATTGCCATGTTCAGCTATCGCAAGCCGCGCACCTACGACCTCGCCAAGGTCGATCAGTCGAAAGCCATCAGTGTCAGCTACAGCCCGCTGACCTTGTTGGTGGCTGCGTTGGCCGTCGCTGCTGCGTTCGTCGTCCAACTGTGGCTGGACTCGATGATCATCGGCGCGCTGGTTGGTTTCGTGATCTTCTCCGTATCCGGCGTGGTGCGCTGGAAAGAGGCTGATGATCTGTTTACCGAGGGCATGAAGATGATGGCCATGATCGGCTTCATCATGATTGCTGCAGCGGGATTTGCCGAAGTGATGCGCGAAACCGGCGAGGTGAAAACGCTGGTCGATACGTCTGCCGCCTGGATTGGAAATAGCAAGGCCATCGGCGCACTGATGATGCTGCTGGTGGGGTTGCTGGTCACCATCGGCATCGGCTCCTCCTTCTCCACGGTACCGATCATCGCTGCGATCTTCGTACCGCTCGGGTTGGAGCTTGGCTTCAGTCCGCTGGCAATCGTCAGCTTGGTGGGCACGGCGGGTGCGCTGGGTGATGCGGGGTCGCCCGCTTCGGACTCGACGCTCGGGCCGACCGCTGGGTTGAATGCCGACGGCCAGCACAACCATATCTGGGATACCGTGGTTCCGACCTTCCTGCACTACAACCTGCCGCTTCTTGCGTTCGGCTGGATTGCCGCGATGACGCTGTAACTCTCGTCGATACGGTTCGCGCTGGCACGACGTATCGTCGCCAGCGCGTCCGCTGTTTCGCTGGATCGTGGCCCGTCAGCACTCCTGACGCCAATCGCTGACTAACGGATACAACCGCAGCGATAGGAAGTATTCGTGAACACCACTCTTGAGCAGAAAGTCTTTCTCGCTCTATTGCTCATCGTGAGCATCGCCTTCGGCTGGATACTGCTTCCCTTTTACGGGGCCGTGTTCTGGGCCGTTATTCTCGCGATCATCTTTGCGCCACTGCAACGCCGCCTGCTACGTCGCATGGGGCACAGGCGAAACCTGACGGCGATCATCACCTTGACGGTGTGCCTGGTCGTTGCGGTACTGCCGGTGATCCTGATTGCGGGTCTGCTGGTTCAGGAGGGCTCGTCGCTGTATCAACAGATGGAAAGCGGAGAGCTCGACGTCGGC
This sequence comes from Stutzerimonas tianxiuensis, assembly GCF_053470365.1. Lineage (NCBI taxonomy): Bacteria > Pseudomonadati > Pseudomonadota > Gammaproteobacteria > Pseudomonadales > Pseudomonadaceae > Stutzerimonas > Stutzerimonas tianxiuensis. Next base: position 122,883 of record NZ_JBPVWS010000003.1, read on the forward strand.
GAATTCGTTGGCGGCGCCAAGGAGATGCTGCCTGAGTCGGCGCAACGACAGTTGCAACGCTTTGGGCTTGGCAATCTCGACCAGATGCGTGAACGGCTTGCCAGTGGCGCCTTGCAGGGCAGCCAGTTCCTGGCTACCAAAGCGTTCAGTTTCGGCCAGGGCACCTTCCAATTTCTGGTCAGCTTTTTCGTGATGACCTATCTGCTGTTTTTCTTCATCCGAGACGGGCGCGAGCTGGTTGCCAAGATTCGTCGCGCGCTGCCACTGACCGATAACCAGAAGCGGCGGCTGTTCAGTAAGTTCACACGCGTGGTCAGGGCCACGGTCAAAGGCAACATTGTCGTGGCGGCTACCCAGGGATTCCTCGGTGGGGTGATCTTCGCTGTCCTGGGAATCCCAGGCTCGTTGCTCTGGGGCGTGATGATGGCGTTTCTGTCCTTGCTGCCCGCGATTGGCGCCGGGCTGATCTGGGCACCTGTGGCGATCTATTTCCTGCTGCAGGGCATGGTTTTACAGAGCGTGATCCTCACGCTCTATGGCATTCTGGTGATTGGCCTGGTGGACAATTTCCTGCGGCCGATTCTGGTGGGTAAGGACACCAAAATGCCTGACTATCTGGTGCTGATTTCGACGTTGGGCGGGCTCGCCCTGTTTGGCTTGAACGGCTTCGTCATCGGGCCGCTGATTGCTGCTTTGTTCATGTCGTCATGGGCCTTGTTTATCACTCCTGACGCCAAACCTTCACCCCGGTAGGCGTCCGGGCGAGCCGGACGCCGCTTCGGGCTAGAGAATACGCCCGCCATCATCACGGGTGATGATGACCGTTGCCGAGCGAGGCCTGCGGCCCGGGCCATCTGGCCAGGCGCTGGTGTACTCGGTTGACGTCGAGCCTTCCCCCGGATGCTGGATATTCACGAACAGCGTACGGAAGTCCGGGGTGGCGGTAATACCGGTTACTTCGGCGCCCAGGGGGCCGACCATGAAGCGCTTGGTTTCGCCGCTCTTCGGGTCTGACACCAACATCTGATTGTTGCCGAAGGGACCGCTGCGCAGCTGGCTTCCGCTCATGTCGGTCTGGATCCAGAGGCGACCTTCATCGTCGAACCAGAGTCCGTCGGGGCTCGCCATGATGTTTTCGTCAGTCAGTGGCCGACCGCGCGGATCACGGCTGTCACTCTGCGGCCCGGCGAGCAGATAGAGGTCCCACTGGAACCGTGTGCCCACCTGATGCTTACCTTCCTCACGCCAGCGGATGATGTGGCCGGTGGGGTTCGGCGCGCGGGGGTTGGCTGCGTCGGCTTCCTGCCTCGAGCTGTTGTTGGTAAGGGTGAAATACACTTCGCCTGTATCGGGATGCACGGCGCCCCATTCAGGGCGATCCATTTTGGTAGCTCCGACGATATCCGCCGCTAGGCGAGTGTTGATCAATACCTCGCCCTGATCGGCAAAACTGACGTTCGCTGCAGCACAGGCCTGCTGGAAGGCAGCGTCTTCGATATCCAGCGCTAACCAGTCGCCGCTGCCGTCCGGGTTGAAGCGTGCAACGTACAGGGTGCCATCGTCGAGCAGCCGGCCGTCGCTGCGCTGCGGGCGGTACTTGTCGCGGCTGATGTACTTGTAGATGTACTCGTTTTGCGAGTCGTCGCCGGAGTAACAAACCAGCGGCCAGCCTGCTTTGGTTGGCGCGAACACAATGCCTTCATGACCAAAGCGACCCAGCGCCGTGTGCTTGACCGGTGTGGCATCGGGGTCGAAGGGATCGATTTCCACGATCCAGCCGAAAGTATTCGGCTCGTTACGATAGTCGGCTCGCGGGTCTGCCGCTGTTGTGGTTGCGTCAAAACGCTCGAATTCGTCGCCGCGAATGGTTTCCCAGCCGTAGCGCCCGGTTGAACGGAGGCCGTAGCGCTCCAGATGGCGGGGCAATTCATCGTCGCGAGTGGCGAAATAGCCCGCCCAGTTTTCCTCACACGTCAGGTAGGTGCCCCAGGGGGTGTAGCCATTCGAGCAGTTGTTCAGCGTTCCGCGGGTGGAGGTGCCGCTCGGGCTGTAGCGGGTCTTCATCAGGTCATGACCACGGGCAGGACCTTCGATGCGCATCGGTGTGGCACCGGTTATGCGGCGATTGCGTGCCGAAGGCAGTACTGACCAGTCTCCCTGCGGGCCACGGCGCACTTCGACAACGGAAACACCGTGCGCATTGATCTCCTTGCGCACCTCATCGGCGTCCACGCGTTTGCCATTAACAACTGTCGGGCCGTTGGGATGCAGCAGAGGTGCATCAATGTACTCATGGTTCAGCACCAGCAGACCGTGATCACTCTTTCGGCCTTTGTAGCGCGCATCCATCGGAAAGAAATGCATGCCGTCGTGGTGCATGCCAGTCTGCTGGGCCTGATCTTCCGCACTGTTGCTAGCGTCTTCGAGGAATGCTGGATAGCTTCCACAGATCGGCGTGCCCCAAGGGATAAAGGCTTTCGCGGAGAAGCCAGCGGGAACCGTAATGGCATCGGCTCGGGTCACTGCAACCGCCCCGAAGGGGAGACGGTTACGCCGTTGAAAGGGCGACCCGCTGCCGACCCCAGCCGGCTCGGCTGCAGTGGCCATCGAAGGCAGCCCGCCGAGAAAGGCCAGCGCGCCGAACGCCGCGCCGCCGGCCACAACCTTGCGGCGCCCCGCATCGATGACATCCTGGATGTGAGGGTTGGCTGAGCGGTTGCTAGGCAACTCATCGCCATTGCCGAACAGTATGTTTTGATTATCGTCAGTCACGACGCAGCTCCATTGGTAATCGACGGGACTGTGACGTTATGTTCGGCTTACGACAGCTTAATGACACTCGCACCACGGTCGACGAGCGGTTCGCTCGTTCTGTTCGTCAGGGCTGTCTGCGTTACCATCGTCGCCCTTGTTCACAATGGCCTTGTTATGGAATCCAGCGCTCCGCTTGCCCTGTATCAGCAGGCTATCGCACGTCAGGGTTACGTCAGTGACGACGCCCAGCTGCGCGCGGTCGAGCGGCTGCAGCGCTGCCATGAGGCGCTGCATGGCGATGCGACTGGCGAATCGCTTCGCGGCGTTTACCTGTGGGGCCCAGTCGGGCGCGGCAAGACCTGGTTGATGGACATGTTCCATCGCAGCCTAGAGGTGCCAGCAAGACGGCAGCATTTCCACCATTTCATGCGCTGGGTACACATTCGTCTGTTCCAGCTCAACGGCACGCCTGACCCCTTGCAGGCATTGGCAAAAGAGCTGAGCGAAGAGGTGCGGGTGCTGTGTTTTGACGAGCTGTTCGTTGCCGACATCGGTGATGCGATCATTCTGGGGCGCTTGTTCCAGGTGATGTTCGAGCAGGGCGTGGTGATCGTCGCGACCTCTAACCAGCCACCTGATCAGCTCTATGCTGACGGATTCAACCGTGAGCGCTTTCTGCCCGCCATTGATGCAATCGAGCGGCACATGCAAGTCGTCAATGTCGACGGTGGGGCTGATCATCGTCTGCGTCCAGGCGTAGCCGAACAACGCTACTGGGTCAGCGAACCACACCAAGACGGGGCGCTGCGTTCGGTGTTCGACACTCTGAGCAGAGGGCAAGCCGCTGATACCCAGCCGGTCCACGTCGGGCGTCGATCATTGCAGGTCATATGCAGCAGCGACTCCGTGCTGTGGTGTGGCTTTGCCGCGCTGTGCGAGCAGCCGTTCTCAGCGCTGGATTTCATCGAGCTGTGTGATCGCTATTCGGCGATCCTGATTGGTGCGGTGCCGAAGCTGGGCAGCCAGCAGCGTGAGGGGCGCATCGCGCGCGGCACTGAAGACGGCGCAGCGCAGGTGGAGGCGGGCGACCGCGAGCTACCGAAACTGGCTGCAAACGATGACAGCGTCAGACGCTTCATTGCGCTGGTAGACGAATGCTACGACCGAGGCGTGCCGCTCTATCTGGAGGCTTGGGTTGCCATGGATGAACTCTATACCGAGGGCTATCTGTCCTTTGCTTTTCGCCGAACGCTGAGCCGGTTGCGGGAAATGCAGCTGCAGCGTTTCGGTAACACCGACTAGCTCTTCAGTCGCGGTAGAACACCTGCACCAGGTGATAGCCGAACTGGCTTTTGACAGGGCCGTGCACCTCGCGCAGCGGCTTCTTGAAGATCACCTGGTCGATGCTGCGCACCATCTGCCCCGGACGGACCTCTCCCAGGTCGCCACCTTTCTTGCCGGAGGGGCAGGTCGAGTATTTCTTTGCCAAAACGTCGAAGGCTTCGCCGTTGGCGATGCGCTTTTTCAGCTGCGCGGCTTCGGCTTCAGTCTTGACCAGGATGTGGCGGGCCATGGCTTTGGGCATTGCGGATCTCCTCGGATGCGGCGGCGATTGTAGTCAGACAGCCCGGCAAACCGAAGCGGGAAAGCAGCGATTTTGACCGTTCGGCTGCAACTAAAACCGACGAACGGTAGTTATGGTTGTTCGTATGTTAGCGCTACCATCCGGTCCACAAACATAATGTGGCACAACGATGCCGCCGGAGACCGACAGTGGATTACCAAACCCACAGCGAATTTCCCGCTAACCGCCGCGCACTGGTGGTCATGGGCGTGAGTGGTTCGGGCAAGACCGAAACCAGCCATGCCGCCGCCGATGCGCTGGGCTTCCGACATATCGAAGCCGATCATTTCCACCCCGAAGAAAACGTTGCGCGCATGCGTGCCGGCACACCGTTGTCGGATGCTGACCGGGTCGAGTGGCTGCAGAGGCTTGTCATCGAAATGCAGCGCGCCATCGATGATGACGTCGGTTTCGTGCTTGCCTGTTCGGCTCTGAAGCGCCGCTACCGTGACCTCCTGCGCGACGCGGTGCCGGGTTTGTGCTTTGCGCACTTGTCCATTGATTACGACACGGCGGTCCAGCGAGTCGGCGGGCGCGCCGGACATTTCATGCCTATTTCACTGGTGGACAGTCAATTCGCCACGCTTGAGTCCCCGGCTGGCGAGCCCCATGTGCTTGTGGTCGATGCCAGCCAGCCCCGCGAGCAAGTGCTGGACGAAATCACGGCCTGGATGAATCAGGACGGCGGCTTGGCGATCAATGCCAAAGAGGATCTTTCCGCGGCTCCGCTTGATAGCGCTAACAAGCGCGGCGGCCAGCGCGGCGGCCATGCTGCGAGCGCGCCCAATGTCGACGACGTCGAGCCGACGGGCGCCGAACTGACCACCCGGCCGATCTATGGCGGTAAGTTCGCCCAAGGCTTCGACCGGATTACCGATTGGCTGATGGCGGCTCTGCTGGCCTTCATGGTGATTGTGGTGTTCAGCAGCGTGGTCCTGCGCTATGCCTTCGGCACGGGCTGGACGGGTGCTGAAGAGCTTTCGAGGCTGGCCTTTGTCTGGCTGGTATTCGTCGGCGTGGCCTCGAGCATGCGCCGTGGCGAGCTGATGGCTTTCAGCATGATCCGCGACCGATTCCCGCATCTGTTCCGCCGGGTGGTGGATTCGATCAGTTGGATCATGGTCGCGGTAGCCAGCGCACTGGCTGCGCTGGGCGGATGGAATCAGATGCAGTTCGGCTGGACCATCAATAGCCCGGTTGTGGGTTATCCGCTGGCCGTGGCGATGGTTCCGGTCGCCGCCAGCATGGTCGCGCTTGCGGTCCTGGCGTTGATCCAGCTGGTCAATGTCTGGCGTCGACAGCCGCCGTTACCCATCGCCGAAGCCAACGTTACGGCCGATTGATTCCTGATAACAAAAAGGGCATACGCCCACCCGAGGTCCGTACATGACTGTCGTCGTCTTCCTTTCGTCATTGTTTGGCTTCATGGCCTTCGGCATGCCGATTGCCTTCGCGCTGATTCTCACCGGCGCGGTGCTGATGTGGTACCTGGATTTCTGGGATGTACAGCTGCTGGCGCAGAACCTTCAGGCTGGTGCTGACAGCTTTCCGTTGTTGGCCGTGCCTTTCTTCATTCTCGCCGGCGAACTGATGAATGCCGGCGGCATCTCGCGCCGGATCATCAACATGGCGCAGGCCTACTTTGGCCATAAGCGCGGCGGTCTCGGCTACGTGGCAATTGCGGCTTCGGTCCTGTTGGCGAGTATGTCCGGCTCGGCGCTGGCTGACACTGCAGCGCTGGCAACCTTGCTGCTGCCAATGATGCGCGAGCGCGGCTATCCGCTGAGTTCTTCCTCGGGTCTGGTGGCGGCGGGCGGCATCATCGCGCCGATCATCCCGCCGTCGATGCCGTTCGTGATCTACGGCGTTGTCACCAACACCTCGATCAGCCAGCTGTTTCTTGCCGGTATGGTTCCCGGCCTGATCATGGGCGCCGGGCTGGTCGTGGCCTGGACGCTGATCGCTCGCAAGATCGAAGAGCCGCCACAAGCGAAGGCCAGCGGAGCCGAACGTCGCAAGGCCCTTGTCGATGGTGCGGCTGCTTTGATGCTGCCGGTGATCATCGTGGGTGGCTTGCGCTTTGGCCTGTTCACGCCGACCGAGGCGGCAGTGGTAGCGGCAGTCTACGCGTTGCTGGTATCGACCCTGCTGTACCGAGAGCTGAGCTGGAGCGGTGTGGTCGAGGTGTTGACCCGTGCCAGTCGGACCACTGCTTCGGTGATGTTCCTTTGCGCCGCGGCGATCGTCTCCGCCTACATGATCACGCTGGCCCAGCTGCCAGACGAAATCGCTTCGATGCTCGGCCCGCTGGCTGAAGACCCGAAGCTGCTGATGGTTGCCATCATGGTGCTGATGATCGCCATCGGCATGGTGCTCGACTTGACTCCGACCATTCTGATCCTTGGGCCGGTACTGGCGCCGATTGCGGTGAAGGCCGGCATCAATCCGGTGTACTTCGGCGTGATGTTCGTGCTGATCGGCTCGATCGGGCTGATCACGCCGCCCGTCGGTACCGTACTCAACGTCGTCGGCGGAATAGGGCGGCTGCGCATGGAAACGCTGGTGCGTGGTGTTATCCCGTTCTTCCTCATCTATCTGGCCATCGTCGTCCTGTTGATTGCAGTGCCGTCGATCATCACCGTGCCGTTGGAATGGCTACGGTGACCGAGGCATGAGCTTCAACCCTCCATCCACAACAACAAAAGGTAAGTGAACATGAAACGATTTCTCATCGCGGCCCTGGCCGCCACTACGCTTAGCAGCGCCATCACTGCAGTGACCGCTCAGGCAGCCGATGATATCCGGCCACGGATGATTCGCTTCGGTTACGGACTCAACGAAGACAGCAACCAGGGCCGTGCCGCGAAGCTGCTTGCCGAGGAGATCGCCAAGGCGTCCGATGGCAAACTCAAGGTTCGTACGTTCGGCTCTGCCAGTCTGGGCTCCGATGATCAGATGCAGAACGCACTGATGGGCGGCGCTCAGGAAATGATGGTCGGCTCGACGGCGACCCTCGTCGGTGTGGCTGAGGAAATGGCGGTGTGGGACACGCCGTTCCTTTTCGAGAGCGAAAAACAGGCCGACTACGTGCTGGATGGCCCGGTCGGTCAAAAGGTCATGGATGCGCTTGAAGAGAAAGGGCTCGTGGGCCTGGCCTACTGGGAGAACGGCTTCCGTAACCTGACCAACAACGTGCGTCCGGTCGAGAAGATGGAAGACTTCGACGGCATCAAACTGCGCGTTATGCCGAACCCAGTGTTTATCGACACCTTCAAGCAGATGGGCGCAAACGCCGTCCCACTGCCGTTCTCCGAGCTGTTCACGGCACTGGAAACCAAGGCCGTCGACGGTCAGGAAAACCCCTATAACACCATCCTCTCGTCCAAGTTCTACGAGGTGCAGAAGTACCTGAGCGTGACCAATCACGTGTACAGCCCCTGGATCGTGACGGCATCCAAGCGCTGGTGGGATGGCCTGTCGAAAACCGAGCAGGACATCATCATGGAGGCGGCAAAGACCGCTCGTGATTCGGAGCGTGAAGACACTCGCGCCGAAGCCCGCGAAGCCTTGGCCAAGATCAAAGAGCAAGGCATGGAAGTGAACAAGGTCAGCCCAGAGGAAATCCAGCGCATGCGCGAGAAGGCCAAGCCGGCGATCCAGACCGTGATCGATACCGTTGGCGAGCCGCTGTTCAACGAAGTACAGGCAGCGATCGAAAAAGCGCCGAAGTAACCAGTTGCACCCCATCCAGGCCGTGTGAATGCTGGCGTCTGTCAGTGCTCACCTGGCCTGCTTCGGGGCGCCTTCCCGTATAGAATCTCCGCCTCCTCGTAGCTGGATTTCACCATGAGTTCTCGCCGTCGCCGCTCGCTGGAGCGGGCCACCTTGTCCGACGTGGCTCGCAGTGCCGGTTGTTCGCTGATGTCCGCCTCGCGTGCGCTGTCGCAACCCGAACGGGTGTCGGACGCCCTGCGCGAGCGAGTGATGGCAGCGGTAAAGGCCTTGGGCTACGTCCCGCATACAGCGGCGCGCAACCTGGCAAGCGCACGCTCGAATCTTGTCGCAGTGATCATTCCGTCACTGTCGAACGCCGTATTCGTCGACACCGTCGAAGCCATTCAGCGCGTGCTAATGCCGGCAGGTTACGAGCTGATGATCGGCGTCAGTCATTACCATCCCGAAGAAGACGAGCGCCTGTTGCGTGCCTACCTTGCCCATCAGCCGGCAGGGTTGCTGGTCACCGGCTTCGAGCGCAGCGATGCCGCACGCGAAGTGCTCGGCAGCTACACCAGCCCGATCGTGACCTTGATGGAACTGAGCGACGGTGAGGAAGAATACTGCGTCGGTTTCTCCCAATTGGAAGCCGGTGCGGCCATGACCCGCAAGTTGCTCGACCGCGGCTATCGCAACATTGCGTTCGCAGCCGCGCAACTCGACCCCCGAACCCTGCAACGTGCCGAGGGTTATCGGCAGGTCATGCGCGGGGCCTCGCTTTACGATGCCGCACTTGAGGTGCTCACGCCGCAGGTGTCATCCATCGGGCTTGGTGCCGAGTTGCTTGATCGGTTACTGGCGCAGCATCCCGAGATCGATGCGATCTTCTTCAATAATGACGATCTGGCGTTGGGCGCGCTCTTTCGCGCTCGCCAGCTGAGTTTGGCCGTGCCGGAGCGGCTGGCGATTGCCGGTTTCAACGATCTGCCGGCCGCCGCCTGGATGCATCCGGCGCTGACCACGGTACGCACCATCCGCGGCGAGATCGGCAAGCTGGCCGGGCAAATGCTGCTGAGCCTGATGCGCGGCGAGTCGCCACCGCAACGGCGTATTGATGTGGGTTTTGAAGTGGTGATGCGCGAAAGCGCATGAGGAAAACCGGCACGCCTTGCACGTGCCGGTCAATTTAGCGTCTACGCTGGCAAATCAGTCGGCCTGCTGCGCCGCAGTGACCTGCTGAGCGATCTCGATCATCTGTTCGCGCATCCAGCGGTTGGCCGGGTCCTGATCGGTGCTCTCGTGCCAGTAAATGTGTGTCTCCAACGGTGGGATGTCCACTGGCAAGGGCACCTGGTACAGATCATGACGCCGGGCGAAACGCTCCGGAACCGTCACCGCCATGTCGGTCTGTTGAATCACTTGGGTGGCCATCATGTAATGCTGGGAGCGCAAAGCGATTTTGCGCTGTTGCCCCATCTTGCCGAGCGCCAGGTCGACCATGCCCAGCCCGCTGCGCCGGCTGGAAATATGAATGTGTGACAGCGACAGATATTCCTCGACGCTGAGCTTGTCCTTCGCCAGCGGGTGCCCGCGGCGCATGGCACAGACATAGCGGTCTTCCAGCAGCTTGACGTGGCGCACCTGGGGATCGGTGTTGAGAGGGGCGTCCATGGCGAAGTCCAGACGGCCGGCCGCCAACTCTTTGGTGGTTTCGCGGCGCTTGGCGAGCATGCTTTCGATCTTCACGTTTGGCGCCAGCCGACGCAGTCTTTGGAACAGCGGCGGCAGCACTACGGCCTCGGTAAGGTCGGTCATGCTGATGCGAAAGGTCTTGTTCGCCTGCAGCGGATTGAAGGTGCGGCTTTCCTGCACCGAGACTCGCAGCAACTGCAGTGCGTTGCGCACCGGTCCGATGATGTTCTGCGCCATCGGAGTCGGCACCATGCCCTGTGCGGTTCGCACGAACAGCGGATCGTTGAAGGTTTCCCGCAGGCGTGCCAGGGCGTTGGAAACGGCTGGCTGGGTAATGCCGACGATCTGCCCGGCGCGGGTCAGGTTGGCCTCGGTGTAGATGGCGTCGAAGACAATGAATAGATTCAGATCGACCTTGTTCAGGTTCATTGTTGTGCTCTCTGGCGTGTATCGGAATTCGCCGATCATATATCGGTGATGAATGTTTATACACGAGGAAAATAGCTTAGATAAATCAACAAGCCTCCTCTAGCATTCAAAATTACAAAACATTACCTGCCAGAAGGTTATCGCCCATGGATTTCGCCTACTCCCCGAAGGTTCAAGAGCTGAGAGAGCGCGTGCAAGCGTTCATGGATGCTCACGTCTATCCCGCCGAAAAGGTCTTCTATCAGCAGGTCGCAGAGGGTGATCGCTGGCAGCCGACCGCCATCGTCGAGGAGCTCAAGGCCAAGGCAAAAGCCGAAGGGCTGTGGAACCTGTTTCTGCCAGATTCCGAGCTGGGCGCCGGCCTGACCAACACCGAATACGCGCCGCTGGCTGAAATCATGGGCAGCTCGGGCCTTGGCCCAGAAGCATTCAACTGCTCAGCGCCGGACACCGGCAACATGGAAGTGCTGGTTCGCTACGGCAGCGAAGCGCACAAAAAGCAGTGGCTGGAGCCATTGCTGCGCGGCGAGATCCGTTCCGCCTTCGGCATGACCGAACCAGGCGTGGCTTCGTCCGACGCGACCAATATGGAAGCCCGTGCGGTCCGCGAGGGTGACGAGTGGGTGATCAATGGCCGCAAGTGGTGGACATCTGGTGCCTGCGACCCTCGCTGCAAAGTGATGATCTTCATGGGCCTCACCAACCCCGACGCCCCTCGCCACCAACAGCATTCGATGATCCTCGTACCGATGGATGCGCCGGGTCTGAAAGTGCTGCGTCCGCTCCCGGTGTTTGGCTATGACGACGCGCCCCACGGGCACGCCGAAGTCCTGCTGGAAAACGTTCGTGTGCCGTACGAGAACGTGCTGCTGGGCGAGGGCCGCGGTTTCGAGATCGCTCAGGGCCGCCTTGGTCCAGGCCGTATTCACCATTGCATGCGCTCCGTCGGTTGTGCCGAGCGTGCATTGAAACTGATGTGCGAGCGCTCCGTGAACCGGACCGCGTTCGGCAAACCACTGGCACGGCTGGGCGCCAACCTCGATCACATCGCCGAGTGCCGGATCGAGATCAACATGGCGCGCTTGCTGACGCTCAATGCCGCATACATGATGGACACTGTCGGCAACAAGATCGCCGCGAGCGAAATAGCGCAGATCAAGGTCGTGGCGCCAAACGTCGCGCTCAAGGTGATCGACCGCGCCATTCAGATTCACGGCGGTGCCGGAGTGTCCGAGGACTTCCCGCTGGCACATTGGTGGGCCATGCAACGCACCCTGCGCCTGGCTGACGGCCCGGACGAAGTCCACCGTGCATCGATCGCCAAGCATGAGCTGGGCAAGTATTTCCCGCGGGAAATGCTCCGCAGCCGCTAAGCGGTCGGTCGCACCAAGCAAAAGATAGGAGCAAAGCCACGCGAGTGGCTTTGCTTTTTTATGGACCCTCACTTTTGGTGATAACGAGGCAGCACTAGCAGCGGCATGCTGCTGTTATAAACAGCCCCGGTAGGAGCGAGCTTGCCAGCGAACAAGACCTGGGATTATCCCCCCGTACTGCCTCCACTTCAGCCGCTCTCAAGGCGCCACAGTGCTCAGGCCCGGGGGAGTTTGCTGTCTATAGGTGTCGGTGATCAGGCGCCGATAACGCCGGTAGGTCTGTTCATAAGCCTCGACAGCATTGGCGGACGGCACGACAGCAGTCGCCTCATCAACACTGACGCAACGCTCGCATAGCGCTGTGAGGCTGGCTTGCGGATCGATCTGTCTCGCATGGCACCAGGCGGCCTGGATCGCACCACCCAATGCGGCGGCTTCGCTGTGGGTGGTACAGACCACCGGAGTCGCCATCATGTCGGCAACCATCTGCCGCCACAGCGTACTCTTCGCGCCGCCGCCGATAAGCTGGATGCGTTCGCTGCGAATCCCGCTGTCGCGTAGCAGATCCAACCCATAGCGCAGGCCGAACGTCACGCCTTCGATCACCGCTCGACAGAGATTGCTGCGGGTGAAGTTATCCGCTGTCAGGCCATGCAGGGTGGCTGTGGCCTGGGGAAGGGCGGGGACACGTTCGCCGTTGAGAAACGGCAGCATGGTCACGCCTTCGGCGCCTATTGGAGCTTCAGCGGCCAGCGCGTTGAACTGCTCAAGATCAAGCTGCAACAAATCCCGAATGGCCCCGTTTGCGTTGGTCAGGTTCATCGTGCAGATCAACGGCAACCAGCCGCCGCTGGATGAACAGAAGGTCGCGACTGACGGCTGTGGGCTGATACGCGGCTGGTCGGTAAAGGCGTACAACGTGCCCGAAGTGCCGAGGCTCATGGTGATAGCGCCTGAACTGATATTCCCCGTGCCGATCGCACCCATCATGTTGTCGCCACCACCGCTCGACACGATGGCTTGTGGGTTCAAGCCCAGGCGTTTTGCCAGTTCTGCACGCAGTAGGCCGATTGGCCTGTCTGACTCGATCAACTCTGGCAGCGCCGCTTCGATGCGGCCGCCCGGATCGATATGCCGCAAGATCTTGAAGTCCCATTTCCGGGTACGTACGTTGAAATAGCCGGTACCTGAGGCGTCGCCGTACTCGCTACTGCACCGTCCGGTGAGCCAGTAATTGAGAAAATCGTGGGGCAACAGCACGTGCGCGATCCGTTCGAACAGCGCTGGATGCTGTTCTTTCATCCAGAGCAGCTTGGAGACGGTATAGCCCGGCGCTATGACCACGCCGAGGCGCTCAAGCGAACCCTGTTCGCCGCCCAGCCAGTCGAGCAGGCGTTGATTTTCGTTCGCTGATTCGGTATCGCACCAGAGTTTGGCGGGGCGTAGCACCTTGCCGTCGGCATCAAGCGTGACCAAGCCATGTTGTTGTCCCGAGACCCCAATACCAAGTATTCGACTACCGTCCACGCCAGCTTCAGCCAGAGCGGCTGCGGTGGCCTTCTCGAACGCTGAAATCCATTGCTCGGTATCCTGTTCGCGACGCCCATTCGGCCCGCTGATCAGCTCGTGGCTCGCAGAGCCTTGGCCTAGGACGCGTCCGCTGGTGGCATCGAGCAGCAATGCTTTGGTGCCCTGGGTTCCGCAGTCGATACCGAGATACATGGAGTCGACCTCAGCGCGTTAGCAACAGATCGAGCGTTCCGCTGACACCCAGCGTCCTCAGCCTCAGAAGGTTGCGCTCGAACGCATCGTGAAACGCCGGAGAGCGGGGGATCTGGGCGCCAAAGATTTCTTCACGACTCAGCAACCGCTCGGCGACCCCTTCATCCTCCTCGACCAACGTTTGGCAGAACTCGGCGCGTGGATCGGGAATGCTGTACCGGGTGCCGTTCTCGTCGACGCCTTTGAGGTACATCGCCCAGGCAGCGACGACCAGTGCCGCGCGGTCCAATTCTGCATTGTCAGCGATCAGCCGGTTGATGGTCGGCACGGTAAACTTGGGAAACTTTGATGAACCGTCCGAGCAGACCCGCTCAAGCTGATCGGCGATCGCGCAGTTCGAGAACCGTTCGATCAGGGTCTGCTTGTACTCGGTCAGGTCGATACCGGGCACATGGGCAAGCTGCGGCGTGACGTCTTCGTCCATGTAGCGGCGGATGTACTCGACGAACAGCGGGTCGGCCATGGTTTCATGAACGAACCGATAGCCGCGCAGAAACCCCAGGTAGGTTAGCGCCAGATGGCTGCCATTGAGCAGCTTGATTTTCATCTCCTCGTAGGGCGCTACGTCGTCGGTGAACTGCACGCCAACCTTGTCCCAGGCAGGCCGGCCGGCGACGAAGTTGTCCTCCAGCACCCACTGGACGAAAGGTTCGCAGACCACTGGCCAGGCGTCGTCGATGCTGTGCTGCTGCTTCAGATTCTTGCGGTGCGTTGCGCTGGTCATCGGCGTAATGCGGTCGACCATGGCATTGGGAAAGCTGACGTTGCTTTCAATCCAGTCAGCCAGCTCTGGATCGATCAGATTAGCGAAGGCCAGGGTTGCCTTGCGGGTAACGTCACCATTGTGGGGCAGGTTATCGCAGGACATTACCGTAAACGGTCCCGTGCCTTCGCCACGACGTCTGGCGAGCGCCGCGCAGAGCAGGCCGAACACGCTGATTGGCGTTCGCGGATTCTCCAGATCATGCTGGATGTGCGGCAGCGAGGCGTTGAACTGACCGGTGCTGTCATCCAGACAGTACCCGCCCTCGGTAATGGTCAACGAGACGATGCGGATGGCCGGATCGGCAAGGCGTGCAACCACCGCTTCAGAGCCATCGCGAGGAACCAGCAGCATGTCGCGGAGGCTGCCAATGACTCGAACTTCAGTGTCCGGCCGGTCATCAAGCTCCACCAGCGTATAGAGATGGTTCTGCGAGGCGAGCGCGTCACGCATGGGCAGCTCATCGACACGAGTGCCAATGCCGCAGATGCCCCAATCGAGACCTTCGCCTGTGTTCATCAGCGCATCGGTATAGGCCGCCTGATGGGCACGATGAAAACCACCTACTCCGATGTGTGCGATACCGGCCGTAACCGATTCAAGCGTGTAGGAGGGGCGGGCGATATGTACCGGCAGCTGCGGCAGGTTCTGTTCATTCAGCTTCATGTCAGGCCTCGCTGGGCGTGGAAGGGGGATAGCCGGCGGTGTGATCGCTGCCGTGATAGCAGCGATTGGTCTGCGAGATGGCTGTGGCTAGATCGGGTTGGTTATCAGGCGACCTGTTGCAGCGGCTGGCCGACAGCCAAGCCATTGCTATCGAACAAGTGGCAATGGCTGGCATCCAGCACCAGGGTCAACGGCTCGCCATAACGCGGCGTGAAATCGCCACGGATACGCATCGTCAGCGGCTCGCGTGTCTCGGTAATTACATGGCAATAGGTATCGCTGCCCAGTCGCTCGCTGACATCGGCCTTTACCGTCAGCTGGCAACTACCTTCGCTACCGCGGTTGAGGTGCTCCGGACGAATGCCCAACGTAACCGGGTCGCCTACCGCCAATGCAGCGCCGCCCAGCGGGAGAAACAGGCGGCAACCGGCTTCCAGGTCGACTTCCACACCGGTGGCTTCGGCCCGGCTAATACGGCCTTTGAGGAAACCCATTTTCGGTGTGCCGAGAAAGCCTGCGACGAACAGGTTCGCCGGATGGTGGTAGAGCTCCATGGGCGAGCCGACCTGCTCGATGCGCCCGCCGTTGAGCACCACGACCTTGTCGGCGAGGGTCATGGCTTCGACCTGATCGTGGGTCACGTAGATCATCGTGGCCTGCAGCTCTTGATGCAGGCGCGACAGCTCGAGGCGCATCTGCACACGCAGTGCCGCGTCGAGGTTCGACAGCGGTTCGTCGAACAGAAACACCTTTGGATTACGCACGATGGCGCGGCCAATCGCGACACGTTGGCGCTGACCACCGGAAAGCTGGCGCGGTTTGCGCTCCAGCAACGGTTCCAATTCAAGGGTGCGCGCTGCCGCTTCGATCTTGCTGGCGACTTCTTTTTTGTCCGCCCCCGCCAGGTCGAGCGCGAAGGACATGTTCTTGCGCACCGTCATGTGCGGATACAGCGCGTAGGTCTGGAAGACCATGGCCAAGTCACGCTTGGCCGGGCTGAGATCGGTGATGTCACGGCCATCGAGTTCGATTTTCCCGCTGCTGACTTCCTCCAATCCCGCAATCAGGCGCAGCAGCGTGGACTTGCCGCAGCCGGACGGGCCGACGAAAACGACGAACTCCCGGTCGCGGATATCCAGATCGATGCCCTTGATGATGTCGTTGCCGTCGAAGCTTTTCTTCAGGTTGTGGACTTTCAGATCTGCCATGTTCGAATCCTCTGTTGTTCTTTTTGGCTCGTCGGCGTCACTTGACCGCGCCGAACGACAGGCCACGGACCAGCTGTTTCTGACTGATCCAGCCGAATATCAGGATGGGTGCGCAGGCGAGGGTGGATACGGCCGAAAGCTTGGCCCAGAACAGCCCTTCGGGACTGGAATAGGAGGCGATCAGGGCAGTCAGCGGGGCGGCATTGGACGATGTGAGGTTCAGCGACCAGAAGGCCTCGTTCCAGCTCAGGATCAGCGACAGCAACATGGTGGAAGCGAGGCCGCCTTTGCTGATCGGCAGGAGCACGCGAACCATTTCCTGCATTAGCGTGGCGCCGTCCATTCGGGCCGCTTCGAGAATGTCGCGAGGGATGTCCTTGAAGTAGGTGTAAATCATCCACACCAGAATCGGCAGGTTGATGAGCGTGTAGATCACAATCAGCACCGTGCGGCTGTCGAGCAGGCCGAACTGTTTGGCCAGCAGATAGATCGGCACCAGCACGCCCACTGGTGGCAGCATCTTGGTCGACAGCATCCACAAGAGTGTGCCCTTGGTCCGCTTGGTCTCGTAGAAGGCCATGGAATAGGCCGCGGGAATGGCGATCAGCATGCCCAGCGCAGTTGCACCGAAGGAAATGGTTACCGAGTTCCAGGCGTACCTGAAGTAGCCGCTGCGGTCCTGGATTTCCAGGTAGTTCTCAAGCGTTGGCGTGAAGATGAACTGTGGCGGCGTCGCGAAGGCGTCAATCTCGGTCTTCAGGCTGGTCAGCAGCATCCAGAAGATCGGGAAGAACAGCAGCAACGCGATAGCCCAGGCGAACATCCCTACCACCAGGGTATTGATGCGGCGACTTTGTTTGAGCGTCAGCATCGGTCTGTCCTCAGTATTTTTCGGTGAGATTCTTGCCGAGCATCCGCACCAGGATGATCGCCGCGATATTTGCAATTACCACTGCGATCAGGCCGCCGGCTGATGCCATGCCAACGTCGAACTGCAGCAGCGCCTGGGTGTAGATCAGGTAGGCGAGGTTCGTGGAGGCGTAGCCGGGACCACCGCTGGTGGTGGTGAAGATCTCGGCGAAAACGGAAAGCAGGAATATGGTCTCGATCATCACCACTACGGCGATGGGGCGCGCCAGGTGCGGCAATGTCAGGTGCCAGAAGATGGCGACCGGGCCGGCCCCATCGAGGCGAGCGGCTTCCTTCTGCTCCTGATCCAGAGACTGCATGGCGGTCATCAGAATGAGGATCGCGAAGGGCAGCCACTGCCAGGACACGATGATGATGATCGAGAGCAGCGGATGTTGGGCCAACCAGTCGATCGGCTGCGCCCCGAAGAACTTCCAGACTGCGGCGAGGATGCCGGATACCGGATGGTAGATCAGGTTTTTCCAAACCAGGGCGCTGACGGTCGGCATGATGAAGAACGGCGAAATCAGCAGTACGCGAACGATGCCGCGGCCGGCGAAATCAGCCGCCTCCAGCAATGCGGAGATCAGCACGCCGAGCACGACGCTGATCAGCAGCACACTGCCGACCAGCAGCAAGGTGTTGATCATGCCGGGCATGAAGCCCGCATCCGTCAGGAAGTAATGGAAGTTCTCCAGCCCGACGAAATCATTCTCGCCGGGATAGAGCAGGTTGTAGCGAATCACAGAGAAATAGACCGTCATCGACAGCGGTACCAGCATCCACAGCAGTAACAGCGCAACGGACGGGCTGACGAGGAACCAGCTGGGTGCGAACCGGCGCAGCTTGCGCTCGTTCGACTCGCTTGCCGTATCGGTAACAGGGGCCTTGGGCAAGGCTGTGGTCGTGGTAGCCATGGGCGTGCTCCGGCTGAAAGAAGGCCATGAGGGCTCAGCTGAGCCCTGTCCGGTGGGATGCCTACTGTCGGTCTACTTCGGGTAGCCGGCGCGCTTCATTTCACGCGTGGTCGTTTGCTGCACAGCCGTCAGCATCTGTTCGACTGGCATTTGCCCGGTAAGCGCGGCGGAGAACATCTTGCCGACCTGTGTGCCAATGGCTTGGAACTCGGGGATGGTCACCAATTGAATGCCGACATAAGGCACCGGTTTTGCGGATGGTGAGGCCGGATCAGCTTGCTTCAGTGATTCAAGGGTGATCTTGGCAAAGGGGGCGGCCGCCATGTATTCCTCGCTGTAGGTGGACTCCCGGGTGCCCGGCGGCACGTTGGTGACGCCGTCGGTCTTGGCCACCAGGTCAGCGTAAGACTGGGAAGTGGCCCAGGCGGCGAAAGTTTTGGCGGCGTCTTTTTTCTGCGAGCTGGTTGGAATGGCCAACGCCCAGGAGTAGAGCCAGGCTGAGCCTTTGTCGGTCGTCTGCTGTGGCGCGAACGTGAAGCCGACTTTCTCAGCAACCTTGCTCTGTGAAGCATCGGTAACGAACGAGCCGGCGACGGTGGCATCCACCCACATGGCGCACTTGCCACTATTGAACAGCGCCAGGTTTTCGTTAAAGCCGTTGCTGGATGCGCCTGGTGGGCCATATTTGCTTAGCAGGTCGACGTAGAAATTGGCGGCTTTGGTCCATTCCGGCCCGTTGAATTCGGGCTGCCATTTTTCATCGAACCATCGCGCGCCAAACGAATTGGCCACGGTGGTGACCAGTGCCATGTTCTCGCCCCAACCAGCCTTGCCGCGCAGGCAGATGCCGTATTGCTCTTCGCCTGGCTTATGCAGCTTCTCGGCGAATTCAGCCATCTGCGTCCAGGTCGGGTGCTCCGGCATGTCCAGTCCGGCCTTTTCGAACAGATCGGTGCGGTAGTAGGTCATCGAGCTTTCGGCATAAAACGGCAGGGCATAGAGGGTGCCATCGACCGAAAGGCCCTCGCGCACAGAGGGGAAGATATCGTCGAGGTTGTAGTTATCAGGAAGGTCGGTCATGGGCGCCAACCAGCCTTTGTCGCCCCAGAGCGAGGCCTCGTACATGCCGATGGTGAGGACGTCGAACTGACCGCCCTGGGTGGCAATGTCTGTGGTCAGGCGCTGGCGCAGGACGTTTTCTTCCAATACGACCCAATTGAGGTCAATGTCGGGATACTGTTCTTCGAAGGTCTTGGACAGGCGCTGCATACGGATCATGTCAGCGTTGTTGACGGTGGCGACGGTCAAGGTCTCGGCGGCTTGCGTCGCGCTAATGACTGCGATGCAGGTGGTTCCGATCAGCAATTTTGCGAGTTTCATCTAGGGCTCCTCTTCCGCAGCCGGAGGGCGGAAGCACTTATTGTTTTTGTTGTTGCTCGCTTACTGCCGTACGAGCGGCTCACGAGCATTACAACGCCAGGGATGTCAGGTCACAAAGCCCTGACTGCACGTCATCTGGTACTTTCTTGCACTCCTTTATCAGTGATTAAAGGCAAGTGACGAGCACATCCAAGCACCGCGAAGCGACGCAGCTGTGCCAAGCCTGCGGTCGGCATAACCAAAAAGGGCGAAGCGTAACGTCATCTTTGTTGCGGCAGGGAGCGAGGATGCGTATCAGCTGGCGAGGTTCTGCTCGGTCAGTCGCTGCTCCACTAGGCGGCGATAACAGGACGGCGTCATGCCCTTTAGTTGCTGGAAGCGGCGGTTGAAGTTGGACAGGTTGTTGAAGCCTGACTCGAAGCAGACATCAGTGACCGGTTTGTCGTTATCGAGCAGCAACTCGCAGGATTTGCTGATGCGCAGACTGTTGACGAACTCGACGTAGCAACGGCCAGTGGCACGTTTAAAAAAACGCGAAAAGTAGGTGGGTTTCATACCCAGATGACCGGCGACTTCCTCGAGAGGCAGCTCACGCATGTAGTTGTCGAAGATGTAATTGACCGCCATGTTGGTTCGATCGGCATGGTGTTCGTCGCCGAGCTGTGCCGAGGTAGCGCCGGAGAGCAGCTGGTAGTCTTCGCAGCTGGCGAGCAGCTCCAGCATGATCAGGAAATAGCCGAGGCGGGTGGCACCCCGGCTGTCAGCAACCCGGTGCATCAGTTTGCTGGCCTCGGCAATGGTGTGAGGGCAGCGATACTCGATCCCGTAGCGCGAACGTTCGAGCATTGGTGTCAGGCTGCGCAATTCGGAAAAGACGTTATGGCCTGCTTCGAATAATTCATCGGTGAAGTTAACCAGCATGTCCCGCTTGGCGACGACCTCACCTTCGTCGACCTGGCTGATCCAGTTATGTGGCAGATTTGGCCCGGTGAGAAACAGGCTGTCGGGACCAAAATTGCCGACGTAGTCTCCGACGAACACCTTCCCTGAGCTGGCTACGATCAGGTGCAGTTCGTATTCCTTGTGGTTGTGCCAGCGCACAAGCGGACAGGGAAAGCCATGCTCTCGGTAGATCAGTGAGTTGCCATGGTGATCATCCATCAGTTCGTAGGATGGGTCGGAGATCTTCAACGCTTTCATGTCTGGTTCCGTCGCCCTTATTCTTGTCCCCTTGGGGTTATAGACGTTCGTGCTGTTGCGGCCAACCTGTCAGACAATTTCGTATCGGTAGGGTAGATCCGGGCCGCGACGGGAGCAGGTGATCGCCGCAGCCTGGACAGCAAACGCCAGCAAGGCCTGTAGTTGATCGCGCTGAATCTGCGCCAACGCTTGGGCGGTATCCAGCTGCTGGTCATGCAGAAAGCTCAGCAGGGCGGCCTGAAAGGTATCGCCCGCGCCAACCGTATCGCGCACGGTGACAGCTACTGCGGTTACATAAAACTCGCCATGGCGACGGCTGAACAACTGAGCGCCTTCTCGGCCTCTGGTCAGCGCCACCAGTTCACAGCTTCCTTGCAACCAGCGCTTGGCAATGGACTCGGGGGCTTCGCCGGGATAGAGCAAAGCCAGATCCTCATCGCTGACTTTGATGAGATGCGCCAGCGCGGCTATCGCCTCGACGCGCTCGCGCCAGCGGGCCAAGTCCGGTTCGACGTTCAGGCGGATGTTTGGGTCGAGCGAAATGAGCCGGCGCTTGTTTTCGCGGCGCACCAGCGACAGTAGGGTGTCGGCGATCGGGGCGGTCACGATCGAGTAGGAACCGAGGTGGATGCCGCGGATCTCCTCGCTGAGCGGGGCGAGATGCTCCTCGCGCGGCAGGCGATCAGCGCAACCTTCGCCGCGAAAACTGTAGACGGGAGAACCGTTGGCGCCCAGTGCGACCATCGCCAGTGTGGTGGGTGCATCGAAGTCGATCAGGTAGTGCCTATCGACCCCTTCGTCTTCGAGAACTTGTCGAAGTTGCTGGCCCAAGTGGTCTTGAGACATGCCAGCGAACAGAGCCGACGGCGTCCCCAAACGCGAGAGGCCGACTGCTACGTTAAAGGGGGAGCCGCCAGCCACCGCGTCGAGACTCAGGCGATTGCGGGGGGCGCCTCCCGGGGCTACAAAAACGTCGAACAGGGCTTCGCCACAAACCAGATACATGATCGTTTCCGCTGCTGGAAATCGTCCGAGCTTAATCGTGCTGGCGTCGACGTAACAGTACGCCGCTGGCTATCGACCGATACGATCTTGCACCGGCACCAGATCGCTCAATACACCCATACTTCGACGCGGCGGTTCTTGATGCGGCCGCTCGGCGTATTCGAGGCTACTGGAAGATAATCTCCTAAGCCGTTGATTTCTTTCACAAGTACCCCGCCTCTAGCAAGCTCTCTACGTACGGCCATGGCGCGAAGTTTGGAGAGCAAAGCGGTACGCGCCGGCTCGCCGCGAGCGTCACCGAATCCAACCAGCACCGCTGCGCTCATCGTTTTGTTGGTGCTCTGCAGATAGTTAATTAGGCGCTCCACGTCACGTTGCGCCTTGTTGTCCAGCCGTGCGCTGCCTTCATCGAAGCGGAAATTCACCGTTAACCGCTGCGCCTGGCTGGCGAGGGTCTGATACGGCTGCGGCATGTCAGGAGAGGGCGAGAGGCTGATCGCGTCGATGGCCTGTCCAATGTAGCCAGATTTAGCAACGATGGCCTGGCCAGCGGCGCTGTGCACGAAGCTCAGAAAGGTCCGGGTCCATTGCGACTGCTGCACCGGATTGGCGTAAAAAAACAGCCGCCGCGACAACGGATAATCTTCAGTCGCCACTAACGCTTTGCTGGGCAGCATAGGCTGAGAATCGCCGTCGGCTATCGCCAGCGCGCGGGCTTTGCCTACCGATGCCAGGCCAACGAAACCGATCGCACCGGGACGGCTGCTGACGATCTGCGAAAGCTGATCATTGGATTCATAGCGGGCGGCGTCCGCGGCCAGTGTCTTGCCTTGGACGCTCAGTACCAGCTCCTTGAAAGTGTCGTAGGTGCCCGACTGATCATCCCGTGCATGCAGCTCGACCGGAACGTCCTTCCCGCCGAGCGCTTTCCAACTACGAATCTCGCCGGCAAACAGGCTAGCGACTTGCTCAACGCTGAGGGAGGAGACCGGGTTGTCCGGGCTGACGATGATCGCCAACCCGTCAATGGCAATCACCTGTTCGGCGTCTGCGCTGCGTAGATCGCCCAAGCTGGCGAGACTTGCATGCTCGCTGTCCTTGATCGGGCGCGAAGCGGCGGCGAGATCGGAGGAACCGTCCTTGAGCCCGGCGAACCCGGTGCCGGTGCCGTGTGCTGCAACCAGTGCTTGATAAGTTCGGCCGGAGCTGTCGACGGCACTGATACGCTGTTCGTTCTCCTTGCCGGCTGGGCTGACCCGTACCGAATTCAGGCCCTGCGCTTCGAAAAAACCGGCTAGAAGCATCGGCGCGAGCTTCGCACCGACCGTATTCGATCCCTGTATGCGCAGCACTGGACTGTTGGCAGCAGGCGCAGCCAATGGCTCACCTAGCGCGAGCGGGCTGGCGCAAAGCAGGCCGAAGACCCACAGGCACAGCGCCCGTTTCCTTATGGCGCTGGCGGACGCTGAAGCTGTCATGCGACGACTCTCCCTTTCAAAGAAGCGGGGGAGATTAAGACGCTTTGCTTACCGTTATGTGACAGCTGGCTGCGATGGATCGAAGATGTCGATCAGCTCGCAAATATGCGTTTTGGGCTCGGCGCGCGTGCGGCATCGCACGCGCAGTTATTGGCCCAGCTCGATCCAGACGGGGCAATGGTCCGACGGCTTTTCCATGCTGCGGATGTCATAGTCGACTCCGCAATCCGTGACGCGCTTGTGCAGGCCCGCGGTGGTCAGGATCAGGTCAATGCGCAGCCCCCGGCGTGGGTCGTCTTCGAAGCCTCGGCTGCGGTAGTCAAACCAGCTGAAGCGATCAACCACTTCAGGATTCAGCGTGCGAAAGCTGTCCTGCAGACCCCAGTTCTTCAAGCGTGTCAGCCACTCGCGTTCCTCCGGCAGGAAGCTGCACTTGCCCGTGCGCAGCCAGCGTTTGGCGTTTACCTCACCAATGCCGATGTCGCAGTCTTCGGGTGAGATGTTGAAGTCGCCCATCACGGCTACGGATTGCTCAGGGGTAAAACGTTCTTCCAGCAGCGCCTGGAGGTCGGCATAGAACTTGGTCTTGGCCGGAAATTTGGTGGGGTGGATGCGGCTCTCGCCCTGAGGGAAATAACCGTTCATGACCGTAACCGGCTCGCCATTGCTGTCTGCGAACCGACCCCAGATGAAGCGCTTCTGCGATTCCTCGCCATCGCCGGGAAAGCCCTTGTGGATTTCCAGCGGGGCCTGTCGTGACAACAGCGCGACACCGTAATGACCTTTCTGGCCATGAAAATGGACGTGATAACCAAGCGCTTCTATCTCGGCCTGTGGGAACTGTTCGTCAGACACCTTGGTTTCCTGCAAGCCAATCACGTCAGGCTGATGCTTCTCGATGATTGCGGAAAGCTGATGAGGTCTGGCTCTTAAACCATTGATATTGAAAGAAACAAGCATCATCGACTGTGGCTCCGGCAAAACCGCGATTCTACTGGCTATGGCGGCGCTGCGGCGAGCCGTAATCATCAAACCAGGTTCTCCCCCGGCAAGACTCCGATGCGGCTGCTAACGTGAAATCAGCCCCAGTGACATAACAAGAGAACCGCCATGCCGATGACTGCAGAAGTACGAATGCTCGACAGTGGTTACGCCAGGGAAATCCGCTCGCTTCTGTATAACGCCTATCGACACGAACCGACCTTCGCTTATTTGTTCGAGGCTGATCGCCCCGGCTACGAGCAGCGTGTTCGCGCAACCGTGCGCGAGCTGGTCAATCAGCACTTGCTGCAGGACCAACCGGCGTTGGGGTTGTTGCTCGATGACCGGCTGATTGCTGCCGCGCTGATCGCGCCACCACAGCGTCGACTGGACATCACCGAAAGCTGGGCGTGGCGAATGCGCATGCTGCTTACTGCAGGCTTCCGCTGTACACGGCGCTATCTTGATTACCACGCTGCGGTGCTGGGTTGTCTGCCACCAGGGAATTTCCATGTGTTGCCGCTGATGGCGGTCCATCCCAAGTGCCAGGGACAACACTATGGAGAACAGCTGCTCGAAGCGTTGCACAACTGGTGTGCCGCGGACGCCGCATCGGAGGGCCTGGTGATCGACACCGGCAACTCACGCTACCTCAACTTCTACGCACGTCAGGGTTATGAAGACATCGGCCAGGTAGCCATCGGTCCGGTGGTCGAACATGTGTTCTTCCATCCGGCGCCGCGACAGGTCGAGGCATCCAGCGGTTAGAACGAATTTTGCGCAGGGGCGACAGTCGTACTGATGTTGTCCAAAGAAGTGCTCCCATGCTTTTGCCTAACGCTGCATATGCCGTGCTACACGTATCGCCACCTGGCCAACGCCTAGTGCGCAGCGTGCTAGCATCCCTGGCCATGCCTATTCGTATCCTTCGCCGAACCTTTCCGGCGGGCCTCTTCTTGTGCTGTGCATCTACGGTGTACGCCGCTGAACTTGACGTCCAAGTCACGCCATCCAACAGTGCGCTGCGTGAAAACGTCGAGAACTACATCGGCGAACTGGGCGATCGCAACGAAGAAGAGTTGCTGCGT
Organism: Stutzerimonas tianxiuensis; assembly: GCF_053470365.1. NCBI lineage: Bacteria > Pseudomonadati > Pseudomonadota > Gammaproteobacteria > Pseudomonadales > Pseudomonadaceae > Stutzerimonas > Stutzerimonas tianxiuensis. Next base: position 147,846 of record NZ_JBPVWS010000003.1, read on the forward strand.
TACAGCCGCATTGCTCAGGAGCAGGCGAACAAAGCGCTGCAGGCGTTGGGCTATTACCACGCCGTTATCGAAACCAGGGTCGCTGATGGGGAAGTTCCCCGATTGACGCTGCGAATCAAGCCCGGCGAGCCAGTTCGCCTGCGTGATATCACGTTGCAGGTCAACGGGCCGGCCGCCGAGCTGCAAGCGTTTCGAGTGCCGCGCAACACCTTGAAGCCAGGCGCCGTGCTCAATCATGGGCAGTACGAAGCGGTCAAGCAACGGATCCTCAACCAGGCCTCACGCTATGGGTTTTTCGACGGACGCTTCGAGCGCCAACGGCTGGCGATCAACCCTGATACGAACGCCGCCGACGTAGAACTGGTGTTCAACAGCGGGCCACGCTACGTGCTCGGGGATGTGGGTTTTGAAGGAGACTCGCCTTTTGATCCGGACTTGCTGGAGCGCATGGTGCCGTTCGATCCCGGCACGCCGTATGACTCGGAACTGATCGCCGAACTCAACCAGGCGATGCAGTCCAGCGGCTACTTCGAAGGCGTCCGGGTCGATGCCAACCCGGCTAACGCCGACCAGCAACGCATTCCCGTTGCGGTGCAGCTAACGACGCGAGAGCCGCGCACGCTCGGACTTGGTTTGGGCTACTCAACCGATGTCGGCCCGCGAATACGTTTCGACTTTACCCGCCATTGGGTCAACCCCCAGGGCCACAGCTATGGCATCGAGTCCGAACTGTCCGCGCCGCGGCAGAACATCGGTCTGTTCTATGACGTACCGCTGGACCCACCGTTGACCGACAAACTGCGCTATGCGGCCGGCTATCAATACGAAGAGCTGAGTGATAAGGACAGTCTTAGTCGTCTATTGACGGTTGGGCCAGAGTGGCACCGCCGACTGCCCAGCGGTTGGCAGCGCGTCTGGGCGTTGAAGTGGCGCCATGAGCAGTACGAGCTGGGCGATGATTCGGGTGTCAGCACCTTGTTGATGCCAGGTGTGTCTTACAGCTTTCTGCGCAGCGACAACCGCCTCGATCCCAGCCATGGCTATCGCTTGAGGTTCGAACTGGGGGCGGCGAAGGAGGGCGTGTTCTCGGACGCTGATCTGGTTCATGCCAACGCGACGGTCAAGGGGCTGACCACGCTGGGTGCCCGGCATCGTTTTTTAGGTCGGGTGGAAGTGGGCGGGAACTGGACTGACGAATACACCAACGTGCCGCCATCGCTGCGCTATTTTGCCGGTGGTGACCAAAGCGTGCGGGGTTACGACTACCAGAGCCTGTCGCCGACCAACTCGGATGGCGACCGAATCGGCGGACGTTATCAGCTCGCGGTCAGCGCTGAATATCAGTATTCACTGACCGAGAAATGGCGCCTGGCGACCTTTGTCGATCAGGGTAATTCGTTCAACTCGATGGAGTTGCCAAGTCTCAAAAGCAGCGTGGGCGTCGGTGTTCGATGGGTTTCGCCAGTCGGGCCGATTCGCGTTGACCTCGCTCATCCGCTGGACGGCGAGGGCGGAGTTCGCCTGCACTTTTCCATGGGGCCAGAGCTTTGAGGCGTAGTGCGAAAATCGTCAGTGGGTTGTTGTTGGCCATACTGGCGCTGCTGCTGGTGGTCGTTTTGACGGTCTTGCTGGTGCTCGGAACGAACACGGGCAGCCGTTGGACGTTGAGCAAAGTGCCTGGGCTGCAGCTTGAGGCATTCACGGGTCGCCTCGGTGGTCACTGGCAGGCGGATCGTCTGGTCTGGGAACAGGCGGGTCGCCGGGTCGAAGTGGCGTCGCCGCGCATGAACTGGTCGCCCAGTTGTTTGCTGAGCAAGGCCCTTTGTATTGATGAGCTGGTCACCGGCGATATCGATCTCACTTTTCCTCCTGCTCCGAAGGACGAAGCAGCCAGCGAACCCTTCAATCTTCCAGATCTCGATTTACCACTCGAGCTGCGTCTTGACCGCGTCGATATCGGCGCGATCAATCTCAACGGCGTTCAACAGATGCAGGGCGCGGAGTTGCAGGCGGACTGGGACGAAGAGGGCCTGGTCGTTCGAATGCTGGAGGTTCGCCGTCAAGATGTGGCAATTGAACTTTCGGGCCGGTTGCAGACCAGAGCCGACTGGCCACTGGCGCTAAGTGGCACCGCGGCGATTCGCTCGCCAAACGAGCAGCCCTGGGCAGTGAAGTTCGAGGCCGACGGCGAGTTGCGTGAGCATCTCATGGTCGACGTGCAAAGCCAGGGCTATCTGCAGGCCAAGCTCAGCGGATGGGTGAGGCCTCTGGAACCGGAGTTACCAGCGAACCTGCTGCTGGCGGTGGAGCGTTTCAAGGCCGCCCCTGCGCTGCCCGATGCCTTGCGCCTGGAGGCGCTTGAGCTGACCGTTAAAGGAGACATGGAACAGGGCTATCGCCTGGTGGGCGATGGAAGCCTGCAGGGCGAGGGCGGTCCGGTGGCTCTTGCACTCAAGGCATTGGTCGATTTGGCCCATGCCGATATCGAAACCCTCACATTGACTGCCGGCGAGCAGCAACACGTTGATCTGAACGGCCGGATCGATTGGCACGAGGGGCTGGATGCTGAGGCGCAGCTGGCCTGGCGTAACTTCCCCTGGCGCCGGCTCTATCCCGACATCGAAGAGCCTCCCGTGACACTGCGAACCCTCGACGCGCAGATCCAGTACGACGATGGCAGTTACCTGGGCAATTTCAACGCGGCGCTGACCGGTCCCTCCGGCGACTTCACGTTGCAAAGCCCAGTCAGTGGTGACCTTGAAATCGTTCATCTGCCGCAGCTGCAACTGCAGGCTGGACAGGGCAAGGCCGAAGGAAATCTCAGCGTCGGGTTCGCTGATGGAGTCGATTGGACGACCCGTCTCGAGCTGAGCGAACTCGATCCGTCTTACTGGGTCGCAGAGCTGCCGGGAACCATCGGCGGCACGCTCAGTAGTAGCGGCGCCTTGCGAGAGGACAATCTGCAAGCCGACGCCGCCCTCGATTTGAATGGCACGTTGCGCGAGCAGACGCTCAGGTTTCAACTGCAGGCGAGCGGTGAGAATACGACTTGGAGTCTGCCGGCGATCGATTTGCGTCTGGGCGACAACCGCATTCAGGGGAATGGCCTCTGGGCCGAGACGCTTGAGGCGAACCTGGCCATTGATCTGTCACGTCTCGGCCAGCTCTGGCCTGATTTGAACGGCAGAATGACCGGAAACCTTGACCTGTCGGGCACGCCGGACGCACCGCAGGGAAAGCTTGTGCTGAGTAGCACCGGTGTCGCGTTTCAGGACAATCGAGTCGATCAACTGCAAATGACCGCGAGCCTGTCCCAGGGCGAGCGTGGCCAGCTTAGCCTCGACGCGAAAGGCTTACAGTCTGGAGCAACTGATATCGGCGAGTTGCAGCTGAGCGCCGAAGGCACGCCAGCAGCACATCAGGCCAGACTGCAGCTGCAGGGCCCCTTACTCGACCTGTCGCTGGCGTTGGCCGGCGGGCTTGAAGGAGGCGATTGGCGGGGTCGGTTGATGGAAGCCGAGCTGGATGCCCAGGGACAGCAATGGGCACTGCGCGATCCCGCGTCGCTGCAGCGATTGGCGAGCGGCAAGATCACCTTCGGCGCGCATTGCTGGGCCTCGGGTCAGGCCACGCTGTGTGCCGATGACCAGCAACTGCAACCTGACCCGCAGTTGCGCTATCGCCTGCGCGACTTTCCGCTTGAGTCGCTGGCCGAATACCTGCCGGACAATCTGATCTGGCAGGGCGAAGTCAATGCTGATCTAGCGCTGGATCTGCCGAGCGCGGGTCCAAGCGGGTCTATCCGTGTCGACGCCGGTCCTGGCATGTTGCGCATGCGCGATGGCGAGCAGTGGCTCGATTTTCCCTATCAGACCTTGTCACTGAACAGCCAGCTGACGCCGAAACAGGTCGACAGCAGGTTGAACTTCGAGGGCGGGGATCTCGGCGATCTGGATGTTCGACTGCAGGTGGACCCTAGCGGCGAGGTCAAGCCGATCTCTGGCAATTTCGTGTTAAGCGATTTCGATCTTTCCGTTATCCGGCCTTTCGTTGCGCAGGTCGAGCGGCTTGACGGCCAACTGAATGGCAATGGTCAGATTTCGGGCACGCTGCGGAAGCCGCAGATCAACGGAGAGCTGAGGCTCACTGATGGCGAGATTGCCGGCGCCGAGCTGCCGGTCAGCTTCGAGCAACTGCAGGTCACCGCAGTCATCGACGGCGAGCGGGTCCGTGTCGATGGTGACTGGCGCAGCGGCGAGCAGGGCCAGGGACAGATTGCGGGAACGATTGATTGGGCGCAGGCGCTGGACCTCGATCTGCGTATCAACGGCAGTCAATTGCCTGTGATCGTCGAACCCTATGCTGAGCTCGAAATTGCGCCCGATCTGCGCATTCAGTTGGCTGGTGAGCAGTTGGCCGTAAGCGGGAAGCTTCGGGTGCCCCGCGGCGAAATTACTGTCCGCGAGCTACCACCCTCAACGGTGAAGGTGTCAGAGGATGCGGTTATCGTTGGCGCCGAAGCGCAAGAGACAAAGCCCCCCTTGGCGATTCGCATGGATGTGGACGTCGAAGTCGGGCAGGACAGGCTGCGCTTTTCCGGCTTCGGCCTTACGGCGGATCTTGCCGGCTACCTTCACATAGGTGACGACTTCGATGCGCGCGGGGAGCTCAGCTTCAACAAGGGCCGTTACCGCGCCTACGGCCAGCGTCTGACGATCCGTCGCGCCCGGTTGTTGTTCACCGGTGTGCTGTCGCAACCCTACTTGGATATCGAAGCCATTCGGCGTATCGAAGACGAGAATGTCATTGCTGGGCTGCGTATTACCGGCAGTGCAGAGCAGCCACGCGTCGATGTATTTGCCGAGCCTGCGATGAGTCAGGAGCAGGCATTGTCGTATCTGGTACTTGGCCGGCCCTTGGGCGCCGAGACGGGTGACAGCAACCTGCTGGCCCAAGCGGCCCTTGGACTCGGCTTGGCCGGCAGTGCGTCGATTACCGGCAACGTCGCGCAACGCCTGGGTATCGAAGACTTTCAGCTGGACACTGAGGGTAGCGGCACAGACACCAGCGTGGTGGCGAGCGGGAAGCTGTCCGATCGGTTGACGTTACGTTACGGCGTTGGGGTATTCGAGCCTGCTAATACGGTCGCTTTGCGCTATCAGTTGACCAAGCGGATTTTCCTTGAGGCGGCCAGCGGACTCGCCAGTTCGCTGGACGTGTTCTATAGACGCGATTTCTGACTATTAGCTAACCAAAAACCATCGCTTATCGGCTGGCTTTGACGCTGTTGTGGGCTACGCTGGAAGGCTTCCGTATGCGGCTATCTGGGGTGCGATCACAAGCTGACCCGTCGGTCGTTCGTGTGCGCTCAGCATCCGCTGTGGATCATGCATAAGGGTGTGGCGCCAAGTACAGAATGTGGTGGTAGGATCGCTCGGTCGCTCCTTGCATGGCGGCTGATGCAAGGCTCTAGCACGAGTCTTGCAGGTTGTCGGTAACGCTCCGGACATTGAAGTCGGGGTATTACCGGGTCGTTCGGGCTGCAGTTGAACATGCGTACTCAACCCGCCGTTCAGTGCTCGTACCGATTCGGCCCGCTCGGGCAAGGATGTCTAACATAATCAATAAGGGTGCCTTGAATGGAATTCCTGCAAAACCTGGTTAATAGCGTCAACGGTCTCGTCTGGGGACCGCCCATGCTGGTACTGATCCTCGGTACTGGTTTCTTTCTTATGGTCATGCTCAAGTTCATGCCATTGGCGCGTATCGGCACGGGCTTTGCGCTGATCTGGCGCGGACGTGCCAAAGGCGATGAGGAAACAGGTGAGATCAGCCCTTTTCAGGCGTTGATGACCTGCCTGGCCGCTACCGTGGGTACCGGTAACATTGCGGGCGTCGCGACGGCGATCTTTCTCGGCGGTCCGGGTGCGCTGTTCTGGATGTGGTGCACGGCACTTGTAGGGATGGCGACCAAGTATTGCGAGGTGGTGCTGGCAGTGCATTACCGCGAGAAGGATGATCGTGGTGAGCACGTCGGTGGACCGATGTATGCCATCAAGAATGGCTTGCACAAGCGCTGGCTTTGGCTGGGTGGCGCCTTTGCCATCTTTGGCGGTCTGGCTGGGTTCGGCATCGGCAACATGGTCCAGGTAAACAGCATGGCGCTGGCGCTGGAGTCGACCTTCTCGGTACCGCTGTGGCTGACCGGTCTGGTCACAATGCTGTTCGTGGGGCTGGTCATTCTAGGGGGCATCAAGCGTATTGGTGCAGTGGCTGCTGCCCTGGTGCCGTTCATGTGCGTTGCGTATGTCATCGCCGGCATCGTCGTGCTGGTGGTGCATGCCGCTGAGATTCCCGCCGCGTTCGAGCTGATCTTCACCCATGCCTTCTCGCCGATCGCTGCCACTGGCGGCTTTGCCGGCGCGGCAGTGATGGCCGCAATTCGCTTCGGTGTGGCGCGGGGCATCTTTTCCAACGAGGCGGGGCTGGGCACGGCCGGTATCGCACAGGCTGCCGGTACGACCAAGAGCTCGGTACGCTCGGGGCTTATCGGCATGATGGGTACCTTTATCGACACCATCATCATCTGCTCGATCACCGGTCTAGCGATCATCTGCTCAGGTGTCTGGACCGGTGGCGAAAGCGGGGCGGCACTGTCCGCTGCAGCCTTCGAATCGGCCATGCCCGGTGTTGGTGCCGCGCTGCTGACGATCGCGCTGGTTGTGTTCGCTTTCACCACCATCCTTGGCTGGAGTTATTTCGGCGAGAAATGCTGGGAATTTTTGGTCGGCACCAAGGCGATCTGGCCGTTCCGCATCATCTGGGTCTTGGCTGTGCCGTTCGGTGCAATCGCCCAGCTCGATTTCGCCTGGTTGTTGGCAGACACCCTGAATGGTCTGATGGCAATTCCCAACCTTGTTGCACTGTTGCTGCTGAGCCCTGTGGTAGTCAAGTTGACCAAGGAATACTTCGCCCGAAACCAGGCAGCCTGATAACCCGGGCCGTTGCGATGCGCGCGGCCCATGACTGAGAGGAATTAGACATGACTGAAGTAACCCTGAAAGGCAATCCGATTCAGGTTGCCGGTAACTTTCCGCAGGTCGGCCAGAAGGCCGCGCCGTTCAGCCTGGTAGGTGGCGATCTATCCGATGTGACGCTTGCCAGCTTTGCGGGCAAGCGCAAGATCCTGAACATCTTCCCGAGTATCGATACGCCGACTTGTGCGACCTCGGTGCGCAAGTTCAATGCGCAGGCCAACGAACTGGCTAATACCGTGGTCCTATGCATCTCTGCTGACTTGCCCTTCGCGCAGAAGCGATTCTGCGGCGCTGAAGGGCTAGAGAATGTCATCAATCTCTCGACCATGCGCGGACGCGAGTTTCTTGAGCAGTACGGCGTTTTGGTTGCAAACGGCCCACTAGCCGGTGTCTCGGCTCGTGCTGTTGTGGTACTGGACGAGCAGGATCAGGTGCTTCACAGCGAGCTGGTCGCCGAGATCGGTAGCGAGCCGAACTACGACGCAGCGATTGCGGCGCTTAACTAAGCTCTGCCGATAGGAAGCGGTGCAACGCCGCTTCCTTTGCTTCTGGATATTGGCGACAAAAAAAAGCCGATTCACCCCTTGTTTTTGCCATTAATCAATTGGCTCAATCGCTCTGCTGACGCTTAGCTTTCAGGTAGCTGGTTTTTGCTAACGCAACCGTGTTTTGCCTCACCGACAGGCCAGATTTAAAGCGCCGTTAAATCTTTTTCTGTCGTTGCGGTCAGAGCATCGTTGCCCATTGAATGGATTCGCTTATGTCTACCTCGCAGATTAAGAAAAAGATCGGTGTATCCGGCACAGGGATGATTGCCCACTGCTTTATTCGGCTAATCAAGCAGCATTATCAGGATCTTGAAATCTCGCGAGTCCTGACCCGTCGCCCGTTAAACTCCTTTACTGATTTCCCGCTTCCTGAGCGACTCACCAATTCTATTGACCATCTGATTGATGGTGCAGACCTGATCGTGGAATGCAGCGGCGATGTATTTCATGGCACCGAGGTCATTGAACGTGCTTTCGAAGCGGGTCTGCCGGTGGTGACAATCAACGCTGAGCTGCAGGTCACCACGGGGTCGTACCTGGCTGCAAAAGGCTTCATCACCGAGGCCGAGGGGGACCAGCCGGGTTCATTGGCTGCCCTTCATGAAGAGGCCTTGATGATGGGCTTCAAACCGTTGGTCTACGGCAATATGAAGGGCTATCTAAACCACAACCCTTCGGTCGAGGACATGAGGTACTGGGCAAAGCGCCAAGGCATAAGCGTAGACCAGACCACTTCTTTCACGGACGGCACCAAGGTACAGATCGAGCAGGTCATTGTCGGCAACGGCCTCGGCGCGACCATTACAAAGCAGGGCTTGGAAGGCCTGGCTTCGACCAATCTGACTGAATCCGGCAATCTGCTCGGTATGATGGCCGAACGGTTAGGGCAACCCTTCGTCGATTACGTGATCCCCTCCGGATATTCCGCTGGCGGAGTGTTTATGGTCTGTCGCCATGATGACGACCAGCGTGCCGCTATCGAGTATTTCAAGCTTGGCCCTGGTCCTTATTACACGCTGGTGCGCCCGTTCCATCTCTGTTCGCTCGAAGTCGGCAAAACCGTGCGTCGAGTGCTCGGTGGTGGCGGTGTACTGTTGAACAACTCCATCGCACCAACCCTCGGCGTGGGGGCAATTGCCAAGCGAGCCATGCGCCCAGGTGAGTTGATCGAGCGGGGTATCGGTGGATTCCAGTTTCGCGGCGAAGCATTGAAGCTCGACCAGCATCCGGATCACGTCCCGATTGGCTTGCTGCGCAAGACGGCCCTGCGGCGCGCGGTCGAACCCGGTCAGCTCATTACCTTCGATGACATCGATATCCTGCCCAGCCGTGCGCTGGACATCATCATGCAGCAACGTGCTCCGACTGCAAAGATTCAGCAGAAGCCCTCGGTGGACCATCAGCGGCCAGAATTGGCCGCGATAGGTGGCTGACCCGTGAAGGGCTGTACCGGTGAAGTGTTCGAATTAAGCGTGCGGAGCTAAACCATGCTTGAAAACAGACGATCTCGATGACCGCGATTGCCTGTTTTCACGGGTCTACTCGAACTCTCCATGTGCCTGATTGGGCAGGCCGGCTGACCTAGACCGCATAACCCAGTATTCGAGGCAGCCACAGCGCGATTTCAGGAAAGACTGCCACCAGGATGAGCGCGCTGCCCATCACCAGAACGAACAGCATGGCCCAGCCGACCGTTTGCTCCAAGCGGATTTTGGCAACCTCGGCGGTGACCAGCAGGTTTATCGCTACGGGAGGGGTGAACTGCCCGATGGCAATGTTCATTGCCAGTAATATGCCGAACCACACCGGATTCCAGCCGAAGTGTTGCATCACGGGAATCAGGATCGGCATCAGGATTAGATAGATGGAAATCGCATCCAGCAGCATCCCGGCCAGCAGCACTGCGATCATCACCAGGATCAACAGCACCGCACTGTTGTCAGATAGCGATATGAGCCATTCGGCCAGATGGCGGAAAGTACCCAGCATGGTGCCGGCCCAGGCGAATATCCCGGCCAGCGCGATGATCAGCATCACTACACCTGAAACCACTGCGGCCTCGCCGCAGAGCCGCCACAGGTTCCGCCAGTCCAGCTCGCGTGTAACGAACAAGCCGATGACCACGCCATAGGTCACGCCGGCCACTGCGGCTTCGGTGGGGGTAAACAGGCCGCTGCGCAAACCGCCTAGAATCAAAACGGGGGCGAAGAGTGCCGGTAAGGCTTGACGAAAGCTTTCACCAAGCGGCGGGCGTTCAGCCCCTTCCGGGTTCTCCCAGCCGTAACGGCGCGCCAATAGCCAGGCCGGTAGCAGCAACACGAGGCCTGCAATAATTCCCGGGAAAAGGCCGGCTGCAAACAGCGCTCGTAGGTCGACGCCAGGAACCACGATGGAATAGAGAATCAGCGCAATGGACGGTGGGATCAGAATCGCTGTCGAGGCGGACGCGGCTATCAGCGTTGCCGAGAATGGCTTGGGATAGCCAGCGCGAGTCATGCTCGGCAGCATCACCATGGCAACCGCCGCCGCATCGGCCGGGCCGGAGCCGCTCATACCGCCCATGATCAGGCAGACCAGGATTGCGACCATCGCCAGACCGCCATGGCGTGGACCGATCAAGGCCTGAGCGAAGCGCACCAGACGCAGCGCGACGCCAGATTTTTCGAATACCAGGCCGGTAAGGATGAACAGCGGAATCGCTATCAGGGGGTATTTGGCGACGCCGTTGTAGGTGTTGGTACCAAGCGTCGCAAGCATGTCCGGTGAAAGGCCTGCAACGATGCCAATGGCGCCGGAGAGCGCCAGGGAAAATGCAACCGGTACGCCAACCATCAACAGCAGCAGGAAGCTGGCAAGCATCCAGAGGTCAGGGCTCATCGGTGAGCCTCCCGCGCAACCGGTCGATCGTCATTTGGGTCAAACGCACAACCATCAGCAGTGCGAGCAGTGGCAGCCAGACCACGTACCACCAGTTCGGCAGCCCGAGTCCGGGTGATTCGGATTCCCACTGGTATTCCTCCAGTGCGAATTGTCCGCCGTACCAGAGCACCATGCCGAGCACCGATACGCAGGCCAGCCACTGCAACAAGATCAGCGGAGTACGCAGGCGCGGAAAGATTCGCTCAGCAAAACCGATGCGGATGTGGCGGTTGCCGCGTATGGCCACCGACGCACCGGCAAAGGTGAGAATCACAAGGAGAAAAACGGAGATTTCTTCGGTAAAGGCGAAGGAGGCATCGGTGAAGTAGCGCACTACCACATTGCCCAGACTGATCAGGCTGATGACCACCAGCGCCAGGGTAGCCAGCACGCGCTCAAGGCGCACGTCCTGTCGATTATTCATGAATTTCCTCGACGCCCGGCTGCATCATGCGGCCGGGCTGAACGGTTTTTTACTTTGCCACGGCGGTGCGGGCTGCTTCGACTAGGTCGGCACCGATCTTCGATGTCCACTTATCCTGCACGCTGCGAGTCGCGTCAGCGAACGCCTTTTGCTCGGCCTCGCTCAGCTCGGTGACCTCGACGCCGCGCGCGCGAATGTCTTCCAGGCGCTTGGCCTCGCTGTTGCGCGACAGCTCGATTTCCCACTTGCCGGCGTCTATCGCGGCCTGACGCAGCAATTCGCGGTCGGCTTCGGGCAGTTCCTTCCAGACGCGCTGGTTGACAGCGAAGATCAACGGGTCGGCCATGTAATGCCAGAGCGTCAGATATTTCTGTCCGACCTGATCGACCCGGGCCACATCGAATACGGATAGCGGGTTTTCCTGGCCATCAACCGCGCCGGTGGTCAATGCGGGTTTGGCGTCTGCCCAGCTCATCTGGGTCGGATTGGCGCCCAGTGCGGTGAAGGTGTCTTGAAAGAGAGGGGAACCTACTACACGGATCTTCAGGCCTTTCAAATCGGCGGGCGTCTTTACGTGCTTGACCGAGTTGGATATCTCCCGGAAACCATTCTCACCCCAGGCCAGAGGAACGATGCCGCGCTTCTCAATGGCGGCGAATGCTTGCTCGCCGGCATTCCCCTGCGTGATGGCGTCAAGGTCGGCGCTATCTGCCATTAGGAAGGGCAGGGAGAAGAGGTTGAGCTCCGGAACTTGTGGAGACCAGTTGATGGTCGATCCGACAGCCATGTCGATCAATCCGGAACGCATCGCGGAGAATTCCTTGGTCTGGTCGCCCGCGACCAGTTGTGCGTTGGGGTATACACGCAGGGTGATTTCGCCGTTTGAGCGCTCCTCAACCAGGTCAGCCCACTTCTGGGCGGCCTGGCCCCACGGGAAGGCGTCGGAAAGCACAGTGGAAACGGAGTATTCACGAGCCGAAGCGGCGAAGGTGGCAGAGAGCGCAACGGCGGCAGTCAGCGCAGTTAAGCAACGAGTCAATTTCATGAGGCGTCCTTGTTCGGATCGGTCTTTTGGTTGTTATTGACGAACGGTCGAGCACCGACAACAGCGATCGGCTTAGTGATGGCAGGTGAGCCATCGAAACGCGCGGGTGGCGCGAAGGACGCGGCAGGCTGCCGACGGTAGGAAGCAGCAAAACTCGCAAGGCGTCACAAGAGTGCCAGCCTTGTGGGCCGGCGGCAGGCCAGCCGAATAAGCTGGTCGTACAACTATCGCAGATGGCGGCAACGAGTTCCATCGCCGGGGCCTTCGGTCGTTGCGCAGGTATTGTCACGCATCGCGCAACAGGTCGTGCGCGTTAAGCAAGCTGAAGGCGATTTCCGGGCGCTTTTCCAGGCCGCGACGGATCGCCGCCGGGATCGACTGCCGGGTCTTGCGGCACAAGCCTGGTAACTCCTCAATGTCAATGTGGATGCCGCGCATGCTGCGCACTTCGTTGAAGCCCGGTGCGATATGAAGGCGAACCCCGAGCTGTTCGTAGATTCGTCGCTGCATGCGCTCAAGATCAGCTAGGTCTTCCAGATTTTCCAAGCGGGAAAGCAAGCGGTTCTCCTCCTGGCGGGTCAGCCGGAGGATGCGCAGGTCACTGCTGCTGGACGCTTCGAGCAACTGATCGCGCCCGCAGATGCAGGTGGCAGGCGGGCAGGGCTGACGTATTGGCACGGGAGCGTTCATGGGCTGGTCATAGACATGATCGTTGAGGTGATAAATATCTCGCAGCCGAAGCGGCCCAACACTTAGCGATTTATTCTGGCTCAGACAATGCTCTTCAATACCCGACCTTGTCTGGAAGAGGTAACAGGCGTAACAGCTGTCTGCAGACGGGGCCGGAACCCGCAAGCGCTCTCTTCAGTTATATCGCCCACCGGTCCCGCCAATACTGAACCTGCCCGCACCGATCAGAGCGACGGCGATTGACCCAAACAGAAACATGCCTTGAAGCTCAAGGGCCCAGCCACCCATTTGGCCGAGCGAGAACAGCTCCTGTAGATGGGCGAGTCCAAATGCGACGAGCATATTGCCTGCTATGAGCAACGCACCAATTCGTGTGAATACGCCGAGAATCACCAACGCCGGCGCAATTACCTCACCTATATATACGCCATAAGCGAAAAAAGCGGGCAGCCCATGACTGGCTAGCATGCCTGCGATCCCATCGATACCGTTCTGCAGCTTGAAAAGGCCATGCAGGAGAATAAGCACACCCAGCGAAACCCTTAACACCAGCTTTCCCAAATCATCGGCCATGGTTCATTCACCCTTCATGTTCAGGATCGGTAGCCGCGCAAATAGAAGATAGACCACTCACGCTGGCGCTGCACTGGCAACCCTCTGTAGAAGGCGCGGTAGGCGGGCTGCTTTGCCCATCCGCGCTGGGTGAGTGTGTTGGTTGCAATCCCGTTTTTTGAATCGCGTCAGCGGCGCCGTGTACAGCTGGTAGCGTTTGGCGTTTCGACAGCTATAAACGAACCCCGCGCGACTCTGTTTTCTTGTGCCTGATCAGCGGGGTGACTTCTCCGATACGAGCCACTAGAATGCTTGCCCATTCTGGGGCCGGAATGCCGGCTTATGTCTGTGCAACGAGGAAAATCCATGCAAGTTTCTGTTGAAAGCACCTCCGCTCTTGAGCGCCGCATGACCATTGGCGTGCCGGTCGAGCGCATCGAGACCGAAGTCAACAAGCGTCTGCAACAGACCGCCAGCCGTGCAAAGATCCCAGGCTTCCGTCCCGGCAAGGTGCCGATGAGCGTTATCCGCCAGCGTTACGAGGCGGCTGCACGTCAGGAAGCATTGGGTGACCTTATTCAGGCTACCTTCTACGAGGCTGTCGTTGCCGAGAAGCTGAACCCGGCTGGCGCTCCGGCGGTCGAGCCTAAGGTGTTCGAAAAGGGCAAGGATCTGGAGTACGTCGCAACATTCGAAGTGTTCCCCGAATTCAAAGTAGCCGGTCTGGACGCTATCGAAGTCGAGCGTCTGCAGGCTGAAGTGGCTGATGCTGACGTAGACAACATGCTTGAAATCCTGCGCAAGCAGAACACCCGCTTTGAAACGGTTGATCGTGCTGCCGAAGATGGTGATCAGCTGAACATCGATTTCGTTGGAAAGATCGACGGTGAAGCTTTCGCTGGCGGTTCGGCGCAGGGTACGCAGCTTGTTCTGGGCTCCGGTCGTATGATTCCTGGCTTCGAGTCCGCACTGGTTGGCGCCAAGGCAGGCGAAGAGAAGGTCATCAATCCGACCTTCCCCGAGGACTATCAGAATCTAGATCTGGCAGGAAAAACGGCTGAATTCACTGTTACTGTCAACAGCGTAGAGGCTCCGCAACTGCCGGAGCTGAATGACGAGTTCTTCGCTCAGTTCGGCGTGCAGGAAGGCGGTCTTGAAGGCTTCCGTGCTGAAGTCAAGAAGAACATGGAGCGCGAGCTGCGCCAGGCTATCAAGACCAAGGTCAAGAACCAGGTCATGGAAGGTCTGGTTAGCGCCAACCCGGTCGAAGTGCCAAAGGCCCTGATCGACAACGAAGTGAACCGTCTACGTGTTCAGGCCGTTCAACAGTTCGGCGGCAATATCAAACCTGATCAGCTGCCTGCTGAGTTGTTCGAAGAGCAGGCCAAGCGCCGTGTCGTGCTGGGCCTGATCGTTGCCGAGGTGGTCAAGCAATACGAGCTGAAGCCAGACGATGCACGCGTCCGCGAGTTGATCGAGGAAATGGCGTCCGCTTATCAGGAGCCGGAGCAGGTCGTGTCCTGGTACTACAAGAACGATGAGCAGTTGAACGAAGTTCGGTCTGTTGTGCTCGAAGAGCAAGTTGTAGATACTGTTCTGCAGCAGGCTAAAGTGACCGACAAATCGGTCTCCTACGAAGAAGCAGTGAAGCCTGCGGAAGCCCCGCAAGCTGCCTGAGATCCTTCAATCGTTTAATGCACATTCATAAGCCAGCCTCGAGCTGGCTTATGTCTTTGCGGCGTAATTTAGGGAGTATCGTTGGACATGTCCGGCAATCCGTTTATGCAAGCACCAGACATTCAGGCCGCCGGCGGCCTCGTGCCGATGGTTATCGAGCAGTCCGCTCGTGGCGAGCGCGCGTACGACATCTATTCCCGCCTCCTCAAAGAGCGGGTGATCTTCATGGTCGGCCAGGTCGAAGACTACATGGCCAACTTGATCGTCGCGCAGATGCTGTTCCTCGAGGCCGAAAACCCAGAGAAGGATATTCACCTGTATATCAATTCGCCTGGTGGGTCGGTGACTGCCGGCATGGCTATCTACGACACCATGCAGTTCATCAAAGCAGATGTTTCTACAACCTGTATCGGTCAGGCGTGCAGCATGGGAGCATTCCTCCTGGCTGGCGGGGCCAAAGGCAAGAGATTCTGCCTTCCGAATGCAAGGGTAATGATTCATCAGCCACTTGGTGGGTTCCAAGGGCAGGCGTCGGATATCGATATCCATGCCCGTGAGATCCTTTTCATTCGCGAGCGTCTGAATCAGTTGCTGGCCCACCATACGGGTCAGGACCTGGAAACGATTGAGCGCGACACCAATCGCGACTACTTCATGAGTGCCACACGGGCACTGGAATACGGGGTTGTCGATGCGGTTCATGAGAAGCGGCAGTTGCCGGTCTAACGCTGGTCTAGGAGGTCGTAGTTAGCGGGCATCCGTCATGTGCGCTATGCGCGCCCTTGAAAATGCCTGCATTTGCCTTCATCTTGTATTACAAGCCTTCCCCGATTGGATCGATCGAATGACTGACACCCGCAACGGCGAGGATTCCGGCAAGCTGCTCTATTGCTCTTTCTGCGGCAAAAGCCAGCATGAAGTACGCAAGTTGATTGCCGGCCCCTCGGTTTTTATCTGTGACGAGTGCGTCGACCTTTGCAATGACATCATCCGTGAGGAGGTGCAAGAAGCACAGGCCGAGAGCACATCGCAAAAGCTGCCTGCTCCCAAGGAAATCAGCGGCATCCTCGACCAGTACGTGATTGGTCAGGAGCGCGCGAAGAAGATCCTGGCTGTGGCTGTGTACAACCATTACAAACGACTCAACCAGCGCGATAAGAAGGAAGAAGTCGAGCTGGGCAAGAGCAACATACTGCTCATTGGGCCGACCGGCTCAGGCAAGACGTTACTTGCGGAGACGCTGGCCCGGTTGTTGAATGTTCCCTTCACCATCGCCGACGCTACCACGCTGACTGAAGCCGGGTACGTGGGCGAAGACGTTGAGAATATCATCCAGAAGCTGCTGCAGAAGTGCGATTACGATGTAGAAAAAGCCCAGATGGGTATCGTCTATATCGATGAGATCGATAAGATTTCGCGCAAGTCTGATAACCCGTCAATTACCCGTGATGTATCGGGCGAAGGCGTGCAACAGGCGCTGCTGAAGCTGATCGAAGGCACGGTCGCCTCTGTTCCGCCGCAGGGTGGTCGTAAGCATCCGCAGCAGGAGTTCCTGCAGGTGGATACACGAAACATTCTGTTCATCTGCGGCGGTGCCTTTGCCGGCCTCGAGAAGGTTATTCAAGGCCGTTCGACCAAGGGCGGGATCGGTTTCAATGCAGAAGTACGCAGCATGGACCCGGGCAAGAAGATCGGTGAGTCGCTGCGCTCGGTTGAGCCGGACGATCTCGTCAAGTTTGGTCTGATCCCTGAGTTCGTAGGTCGTCTGCCTGTAATCGCAACCCTTGATGAACTCGACGAGGCGGCGCTGATTCAGATCCTCACCGAGCCGAAGAACGCGCTGACCAAGCAATACAGCAAGCTTTTCGAGCTGGAAGGTGTTGATCTCGAGTTCCGTAACGATGCCCTGAAAGCAGTGGCAACTCGGGCGCTAGAGCGCAAGACGGGTGCCCGAGGTCTGCGTTCGATTCTCGAGGGTGTGTTGCTGGATACCATGTATGAGATTCCTTCCCAGAAGGACGTCAGCAAGGTTGTCATCGACGAGAGCGTCATCGAAGGTACATCTCAGCCGCTGCTGATCTACGAGAACAGCGAGCCGCCTGCCAAGGCCGCGCCTGACGCGTGACAGAACAAGGGGCCTCCGGGCCCCTTTGCTTTTCTACAGACTCCTTGTTTTTTGCGTTGCGCGCCCTCATCTTGATCGCCAAGGGTATAAATTTCCCGTTTACCGCCGTATGGCCGTCGTAGAGCTGAATTTATGAAGACAACCATCGAATTGCCCCTTTTGCCGCTGCGCGACGTAGTGGTCTACCCGCACATGGTGATTCCGCTGTTCGTTGGGCGGGAAAAATCCATCGAGGCCCTTGAAGCCGCCATGGCTGGCGACAAGCAGATATTGCTCTTGGCCCAGAAGAACCCTGCCGACGACGACCCAAGCGAAGACGGGCTCTATCGTGTGGGTACAGTCGCGACGGTGCTGCAACTACTGAAGCTGCCGGATGGCACTGTTAAAGTGCTTGTTGAAGGCGAGCAACGTGGCGTCATCGACCGCTTTTTCGACGTCGAGGACCATTGTCGAGCCGAGGTTGCACTGATCGACGAGTCGGAGATCGAAGAGCGCGAAGCGGAAGTTTTTACTCGCAGTCTTCTGAGCCAGTTCGAGCAGTATGTTCAATTGGGTAAAAAGGTCCCCTCAGAGGTGCTTTCCTCTCTTGCAAGCATCGATGAGCCGGCGCGTCTGGTTGACACCATGGCCGCGCACATGGCGCTCAAGATCGAGCAGAAGCAGGCGATTCTCGAAATCACCGATCTGCCAGCTCGTGTCGAACATGTGCTGGCCTTGCTTGATGCTGAGATAGACCTCCTGCAGGTTGAGAAGCGCATCCGTGGCCGCGTCAAGAAGCAGATGGAGCGCAGTCAGCGTGAGTACTATTTGAATGAGCAAATGAAAGCCATTCAAAAAGAGCTGGGCGACATCGATGAAGGCCACAACGAAGTTGATGATCTCAAGAAGCGCATCGAGAATGCCGGGCTGAGCAAAGACGCCTATGCCAAGGCGACAACAGAGCTGAACAAGCTTAAGCAGATGTCGCCTATGTCGGCAGAAGCGACCGTAGTGCGGACTTACATCGATTGGTTGGTCAACGTGCCGTGGAAAGCGGCTAGCAAGGTTCGCCTCGATCTCGCCAAGGCTGAGGAGGTGCTGGATACCGATCACTATGGCCTGGAAGAGGTCAAGGACCGAATTCTCGAATACCTCGCGGTGCAGAAGCGTGTAAAGAAGCTGAAAGGTCCGGTTTTGTGTCTGGTGGGTCCGCCAGGCGTGGGTAAGACTTCGCTCGCCGAATCCATTGCCCGTTCGACCAATCGTAAATTTGTGCGTATGGCACTGGGCGGGGTACGAGACGAGGCCGAGATTCGCGGACATCGTCGCACCTATATCGGCTCTATGCCCGGTCGGTTGATTCAGAAGATGAGCAAAGTCGGGGTTCGTAACCCCCTGTTCTTGCTCGACGAGATCGACAAGATGGGCAATGACATGCGTGGAGATCCTGCATCTGCTCTGCTTGAAGTCCTTGATCCTGAACAGAATCACAACTTCAACGATCACTATCTGGAAGTCGACTACGACCTGTCCGACGTGATGTTCCTGTGCACCGCGAACTCCATGAACATCCCAGCCCCGCTGCTTGATCGCATGGAAATCATTCGGCTGCCCGGCTATACGGAAGACGAGAAGATCAACATCGCCATTCGCTACCTGGTCCCCAAGCAGGTCCAGGCCAATGGGCTGAAGAAAACCGAACTGCTGTTCGATGATGAGGCTATCCGCGACATCATTCGCTATTACACTCGCGAGGCCGGGGTTCGCGGGCTGGAGCGGCAGATAGCGAAAGTATGCCGCAAGGTAGTGAAGGAGCATGCGGCCGAGAAGAGCTTTGAAGTCAAGGTGACTGCAGAGTCGCTGGAGCACTTCCTGGGCGTTCGCAAATTCCGCTATGGGCTTGCCGAGCAGCAAGACCAGGTCGGTCAGGTTACCGGCTTGGCATGGACTCAGGTGGGCGGCGAACTACTTACCATCGAAGCTGCGGTTGTGCCTGGAAAGGGTCGGCTGACAAAAACCGGGTCATTGGGCGATGTGATGGGGGAGTCGATTACGGCTGCCCTCACGGTGGTGCGTAGTCGCGCTAAAAGTCTTGGTATCTCCGTCGATTTTCACGAGAAACAGGATATCCATATCCATGTCCCGGAAGGTGCCACGCCCAAAGATGGTCCTAGCGCAGGGATCGGTATGTGTACCGCACTGGTCTCGGCATTGACCCAAATTCCGGTTCGGGCCGAGGTCGCTATGACCGGAGAAATTACCCTGCGTGGACAGGTCCTCGCTATCGGTGGCTTGAAAGAGAAACTGCTCGCGGCACACCGTGGCGGTATCAAGACGGTGATCATTCCGGAAGAAAATCAGCGTGATCTGAAAGAGATTCCTGACAATATTAAGCAGGACCTGCAGATTAAACCGGTCAAGTGGATTGACGAAGTCCTCCAAATTGCGCTGCAATACGCGCCGGAGCCCTTGCCCGATGCGGCTCCTGATATTGTTGCAAAGGATGACAAGCGCGAGTCTGATTCCAAGGAGCGAATCAGCACGCATTAGTCCGAAAGGCTTTGTTGACACATATTCGGCGGCCTCTGTTTAAGCCGGCCTTATTGTGTAGTTGCTATTTCGGCACCGCTTCGCTTACACCTAAAAAATTAAAGATACGACTCAACAGAAATAAGGGGACTTAGAGTGAACAAGTCGGAACTGATCGATGCTATCGCCGCATCTGCTGATATCCCGAAAGCTGTTGCTGGCCGAGCGCTGGATGCAGTAATTGAATCCGTCACAGGCGCTCTGAAGGCTGGTGATTCCGTGGTGCTGGTTGGTTTCGGTACTTTTGCTGTCAAGGAGCGCGCTGCGCGCACTGGCCGCAACCCTCAGACTGGCAAGCCGATCGACATCGCTGCAGCCAAGATCCCTGGCTTCAAGGCAGGCAAGGCTCTGAAAGACGCCGTTAACTAAGCGTTTTCGATCCGGCTAGTTGCCAGTTAGCGCTGGACCTGGCTTGGAGCGGTCTTTCGAACAGGCACTGCTTGTATCGGGCTTGGGGGAATAGGCCCAACTGCTCCAAAAGCTCCGAGAAGGCGCATCCCTGGATGCGCCTTTCTTTTTATCCGGATTCCGCGCTGCACTGAAAACCGCGCAGCTGACTCCTGGGGGACGCATGCTTCAGAACATCAGGGACAATTCACAAGGCTGGATTGCCAAAACCATCATTGGCATCATCGTGATGCTGTTGGCGTTGACCGGCTTTGATGCAATCTTCAACGCGGCCAGCAATAGCCGTAATGCCGCTGAGGTCAACGGTGAGGAAATCTCACTGGACGAGCTCAACCAGGCCATGAACATGCAGCGTCGCCAACTGGCTCAGCAGCTCGGAGGTAACTTCGATCCCTCAATGCTGGACGATAAGCTGGTACGCGAATCATCGCTGCGTGCGCTTATTGACCGAGCGTTGTTGCTGCAGGGCGCCCGCGATGCAGATTTCGCGTTTTCGGAAGCAGCGCTTGATCAGCTGATCCTGCAGACGCCTGAGTTTGCCGTCGACGGCGTGTTCAATGCCGCACGGTTCGATCAGGTCATTCAACAGATGGGCTATACCCGGCTGCAGTTTCGTGAGCTGTTGAAGCAGGAAATGTTGATTGGCCAGCTTCGCGCTGGCATATCCGGTTCCGGTTTCGTAACAGATGAGCAGATCGAAGCGTTTGCTCGGCTGGAACAGCAGACACGTGATTTCGCAACTATTACCGTGCCGGCTGAAACCGCCGCGGTTGACGTGAGCAATGACGAGGCGCGGGAGTACTACGAGAAGAATGCCGACAGTTTTCGCTCGCCTGAGCAGGTTGTCCTCGAGTATCTCGAGCTGAACAAAGAGTCATTCTTTGATCAAGTCGAGGTTTCTGAGGAGGATATCAAGGACCTGTATCAGCAGCGCATTGCTAACCTGGCAGAGCAACGCCGTGCGGCGCATATCCTGATCGAAACCGAAGGCAGCGACGATGCGACTGCCAAGGAAAAGATCGACGAGGTAGCTAAGCGTTTGGCCTCTGGCGAGGACTTCTCGGCGTTGGCTAAAGAGCTTTCACAAGATCCAGGTTCCGCGAACGAAGGGGGCGATCTCGGCTTTGCCGGTCCGGGCGTTTATGACCCGGCATTCGAGGAGGCGCTCTACGGACTGGAGGAAGGTCAGGTTTCTGCGCCGGTTCGTTCCGACTTCGGCTGGCACCTGATCAAGCTGCTTGGCGTTCAGTCACCAGAGATCCCCACACTGGAAAGCTTGAAGCCGGAGCTGGTGCGCGAACTCAAGGCCCAGCAGGTCGAACAACGTTTTGTTGAAGCTAGCAAGCAGCTCGAGGACACCGCGTTTGAGTCATCTGATCTTCTCCAGCCGGCCCAGGAACTGGGACTTTCAGTGCAAACGACCGAGGCGTTCGGGCGCGAGGGCGGGGCTGGCGTCGCTGCGAATAGGCAGGTTATCCAGGCTGCGTTCAGTGATGAGGTTTTGGTCGACGGCGCTAATAGTGGTGTGATCGAACTGGATCCGGATACCGTCGTTGCGGTGCGTGTAAAAGAGCACCTGCAACCCGAAGTGTTGCCTTTCGACGCAGTGAAGGACGACATCATTGCTCAGCTCAAGAGTAGCAAGGCTGCAGAGCAAGCGCTGGCGAAAGGCGAGCAGCTGATCGCTACGCTGCGTGATGGCGGGCAGGTCGAGCAGCAGTGGCAACCGGTCGAGGCTGCTTCGCGTAGCCAGGAAGGGGTTGAGCCGGCGGTGCTTCAGCAAGTCTTTCGGATGCCAAAACCGGAGGCAAGTGACAAGCCGAGTTACGGCAGTGTGCGTCTGTCTGACGGGGATTTCGTCGTGGTTCGTCTAAGCGGTGTAAGCGAGCCAAAAGCCGAACTCTCGGAGGAAGACAAGCAGAACTATCGTCGCTTCCTGGCTTCACGCAGTGGTCAACAGGATTTCGCTGCCTACCGCCAAATGCTGCATGAAAACGCAGAGATCGAGACGTTCTGACTGAACGCTAGCGCAAAAAAAACCCGCATCATATGCGGGTTTTTTTTTGGGGCGCTGGATCAGTCTTCCATCGCACCCATCGCGGTGGTGTTGAAGCCGCCGTCGACATAGAGAATTTCACCGCTGATCCCCGATGCCAGATCTGAGCAGAGGAAGGCGCCAGCATTGCCAACCTCGTCAATAGTTACGTTGCGGCGCAGGGGGGTTTGCTTTTCGTTGGCTGCCAGCATCTTGCGGAAGCTCTTGATCCCTGAGGCAGCCAGCGTACGAATGGGGCCCGCAGACACAGCGTTGACGCGGGTGCCTTCAGCGCCCAGGCTGCCGGCGAGGTAGCGAACACCGGCTTCGAGGCTGGCCTTGGCCATGCCCATGACGTTGTAATTGGGCATGGTGCGCTCGGCACCGAGGTAGGAAAGCGTCAGGATGCTGCCATTGCGTCCCTTCATCATTGGGCGTCCGGCCTTGGCTAGCGCAACGAGGCTGTAGGCGCTGATGTCGTGGGCGATGCGGAAACCTTCACGAGTAGTAACCTCGGTGAAATCGCCATCGAGCTGATCACCTGGGGCGAAACCTACCGAGTGGACGATGCCGTCCAGACCGTCCCACTTCTTGCCGAGCTCATCGAAGACCTTGTTGATCTCCTCGTCACTGGCAACATCGCATGGGAAGCACAACTCTGGGCCCGAGCCCCAGCCAGCGGCGAACTCTTCGACGCGGCCCTTGAGCTTCTCGTTCTGATAGGTGAACGCCAGCTCGGCACCTTCACGGTGCATGGCCGCGGCGATCCCGGAGGCAATCGACAATTTGCTGGCAACGCCAACGATCAATACGCGCTTACCGGTAAGAAAACCCATGTGCTTTTCCCTCTTCTGGTTGTTCATCAGTGGCTGGAACCATGAAAGCCGATTCCAGCAGCTGCTGTGTGTATGGATGTTGGGGAGCGGCAAAGATTGCCTCTGCCATTCCCTGTTCTACGACTTTGCCTTGCTTGACCACCATCATCTGGTGGCTCATCGCCCGTACCACCGCCAAATCATGACTGATGAACAGGTAGGTCAGGTTGTACTTGGCCTGGAGTGAGCGCAGTAGCTCCACCACTTGGCGTTGCACCGTTCGGTCCAATGCCGAGGTCGGTTCATCAAGCAGAATCAGGTCCGGCTTGAGGACCAACGCCCTGGCTATTGCAATTCGCTGCCGTTGACCTCCAGAAAACTCGTGGGGGTAGCGGTGCCGACTTTCAGGGTCGAGTCCAACCTCCACCAGTGCATCGATGATTGCTTGTGCTTGTTCCTCGGAAGAACCCAAACCATGGATGCTGAGTCCTTCCCCGACGATCTGTCCCACCGACATGCGCGGGCTCAGGCTGCCGAAGGGATCTTGAAAAACGACCTGCATTTGCCGCCGCAGTGGGCGCACCGCCCGTTGCGACATGGTTTCCAACGCCTGGTTCTGAAAACGGATTTCGCCGCTGCTCGAAATCAGGCGAAGAATAGCCAAACCCAGCGTGGATTTCCCCGAGCCGCTTTCGCCCACAATGCCCAGCGTCTGGCCTTTTGGCAGGTTGAACGTGACGCCATCGACTGCCTTGATATGGTCGACGGTGTGTCTGAAAAGTCCCTTCTTGATAGGGAACCAGACCCGAAGATCATTCACTTCCAGCAGTGTCGGCGCCGACGCTTCGACCGTTACCGGCCCGCCGCTAGGCTCTGCTCCAAGCAGCTCCTTTGTGTAGGGGTGCTGCGGTGATCGGAACAATTCCTCGCAAGGTGCTTGTTCGACGACGCAACCACTCTTCATGACACATACATGGTTGGCGATTCGGCGAACCAGGTTCAGGTCGTGGCTGATCAGTAATAGGGCCATGCCCAGGCGCGCCTGAAGCTCCTTGAGCAGCTCAAGTATTTTCAGCTGCACCGTCACGTCCAGCGCCGTTGTCGGTTCGTCGGCAATCAACAACTCGGGTTCGTTCGCCAGTGCCATGGCGATTACCACGCGCTGGCGCTGACCGCCCGAGAGTTCGTGAGGATAGGCTCGGATCCGCTTGGTGGGTTCAGGTATCCCAACCAGCTCAAGCAGCTCGAGGGTGCGGGCCGTAGCTGCCTTAGCGTTGAGACCCTTATGGATCCGCAGCACTTCGTTGATCTGCTTGCCTATGGTGTGCAGCGGGTTGAGCGAGGTCATCGGCTCCTGAAACACCATGGCGATCCGATCTCCACGGATGCCGCGCATGCGTTTCTCGGACGCCTGGAGTAAATCTTCACCTGCATAGCGAATTACACCTGCCGGGTGTTGCGCGATGGGGTAGGGCAGCAGACGCAGGATTGAGTGCGCTGTGACCGACTTGCCCGAGCCGCTCTCACCCACCAGCGCCAACGTCTCGCCTTTGCGGATATCGAAGCTCACGCCCGTTACTACGCGCTGGGCCTGCCCATTGGTGACGAACTCGACCGCCAGATCGCGGACCTCAATAAGGTTCTCGGTCATGCTATTTCCTTGGGTCGAAAGCATCGCGAGCCGCCTCGCCGATAAACACCAGAAGGGTCAGCATGACAGCCAGGACCATGAATGCGCTGATTCCAAGCCACGGCGCCTGCAGGTTCGACTTTCCCTGTGCCACAAGCTCGCCTAGTGAAGGGGCCCCGGGCGGTAAACCAAAGCCAAGAAAATCCAAGGCGGTCAAGGTGCCGATCGCTCCGGTTAGGATGAACGGCATGAATGTCATGGTCGACACCATGGCGTTGGGCAGGATATGTCGGAACATGATGGCGCCGTTGCGCATGCCCAGCGCGCGCGCCGCTCGCACGTATTCCAGATTGCGACCGCGCAGAAACTCGGCCCTGACCACGTCGACCAAACTCATCCAGGAAAACAACAGCATGATGCCTAGCAACCACCAGAAGTTGGGCTGCACGAAGCTGGCGAGGATGATCAGCAGATAGAGCACCGGCAGGCCGGACCATATTTCCAGCACTCGCTGACCCACAAGGTCGACCCAGCCGCCGTAGAAGCCTTGTAGAGCGCCGGCAATCACACCGATAACCGAGCTGATCAGGGTAAGTGTCAGCGCGAACAAAACCGAAATCCGGAAACCGTAGATGACTCTTGCGAGCACGTCGCGCCCCTGGTCATCGGTGCCCAGCCAGTTTTCCCAGGACGGCGGAGCGGGGGCCGGTACCTGCAGGTCGTAGTTGATACTGGAGTGATGAAAAGGAATCGGTGGCCAGATCATCCAGCCGTCTTTCTTCTCGATCAGTTCCTGGATGTAGGGACCTTTGTAGTTTGCCTGCAGGGGAAACTCGCCACCAAAGACGGTTTCTGGATAGCGTTTGAATACCGGGACATACCAGTCGCCGTCGAAACGAACCAGGATCGGCTTGTCGTTGGCGATCAGTTCGGCACCCAGGCTCAGGATGAACAAGGCCAGAAATACCCAAAGCGACCACCAGCCGCGCTTGTGGGCCTTGAACAGGGCGAAGCGGCGCTGGTTCAACGGCGACAGCGTCATCTCAAGCCTCCCTGCTTTCGAAGTCGATTCTCGGGTCGACGAGCGTGTAGGTCAGGTCACCGATGAGCTTGACCACCAGACCGAGCAAGGTGAACAGGAACAGCGTGCCGAACACGACGGGATAATCGCGATTGATGGCTGCCTCGAAGCTGAGCAGGCCCAGGCCGTCGAGGGAGAAAATCACTTCGATCAGCAACGATCCTGTGAAGAACATGCCGATGAAGGCTGATGGGAAACCAGCGATGATGATCAGCATGGCGTTGCGAAACACATGGCCGTACAGCACGCGATTCTTGCTCAGGCCTTTGGCGCGCGCAGTGATCACGTACTGCTTGTTGATCTCGTCGAGAAAACTGTTTTTGGTCAGCAGGGTAAGCGTCGCAAAGTTGCCGATGACCAATGCTGTCACGGGAAGTGCCAAGTGCCAGAAGTAGTCGATTATCTTGCCGGTAAGCGACAATTCATCGAAGTTTCCCGAAGTAAGTCCCCGCAGCGGAAACCAGTTCCAGTAGCTGCCACCCGCGAACAGCACGATCAGCAGAATGGCGAACAGAAACGCCGGTATTGCATAGCCGATGATGATGGCCGAACTGGTCCAGACGTCGAATGCACTGCCGTGCCGAGTTGCCTTGGCGATCCCCAGGGGGATCGACGCCAGATACATGATGAGCGTGCTCCACAGCCCCAGCGAGATCGATACCGGCATCTTTTCGATGATCAGATCGGTCACGCTGGCGTCACGAAAAAAGCTTTCCCCGAAATCCAACCGCAGGTAGTTGCTGAGCATGATCCAGAAGCGCTCGGGTGCCGGCTTGTCGAAGCCGTAAAGGCGTTCGATCTCGGCAATCAGGTCCGGGTCCAGGCCTTGCCCGCCGCGATAGCTATTGCTGCCAGTCGCGACTTCGGATCCTCCACCGGCAATCCTGCTGGTTGCGCCTTCGAAGCCCTCCAGTTTAGCGATCGCCTGTTCGACAGGCCCTCCGGGTGCGGCCTGGATGATGATGAAGTTGATGAGCAGGATGCCGAACAGAGTCGGGATGATGAGCAGAAGGCGCCGGAAAACATACGCGAGCATGCTTATTGCTCCGTCGCACGGGTGGCGCTGGTCTCTGTTTCGGCCGCTGCCCCCTCGCCGATCTGTTCTGGCTCAGGCTTGCTTACATCTGGCTTGTTCCACCAAGTCATCAGCCCGACATCGTAAAGGGGAGTGATCTCTGGATGGCCCAGATGACTCCAGTACGCAACGCGCCATGTCTTGATGTGCCAGTTGGGAATCACGTAGTGACCTGAGAGCAATACGCGATCCAGCGCGCGAGTGCGCGTAATAAGCTCGTCTCGCGAATCAGAGGCAATCAGTTTTTCTACCAGCACGTCGATGGCGGGATCTTTCAGTCCGATGTAATTGCGGCTTCCCGGATTATCGGCGCTCGCCGAGTGCCAATACTCACGTTGCTCATTTCCGGGTGAGCTGGACTGGCCGAAGCCGCTGACAATCATGTCGTAATCGCGTGAACGCAACCGATTGATGTATTGCGAGACGTCGACGCGTCGAAGCTCCAGTTCGATACCCAGGCTGGCAAGGTTTCGCTTGTAGGGCAGCAGCACGCGCTCGAAATCTGCCTGCACCAACAGGAACTCGAGTTTGACCGGCTTGCCTTCGGCGTCGACCATTTGATCATTTTCGATTTTCCAGCCCGCCGAGGTAAGCAGCTCGTAGGCCCGGCGCTGCTGCGCGCGAATGATGCCGTCGGCGTTGGTTTTCGGAAGTTCGAAAGGTTTCTCGAACACCTGATCGGGAATCTGGCCGCGCAGAGGTTCGAGAATACTCAGCTCCTGCTTGCTGGGCAGGCCTGAGGAAGCGAGCTCGGAGTTATCGAAATAGCTGGTGGTGCGTGTATAGGCGCCGTTGAACAGCTGGCGATTTGTCCATTCGAAGTCGAACAGCAGCCCTAGGGCTTCACGGACTCGGGCATCCTGCAGCCGATCCCTTCGGGTGTTGAAGATGAATCCCTGCATGCCCTGCGGATTGTGATTGGCGATATCTTCCTTGATGATCCGGCCGTCTTTGACGGCGGCGATATCGTAAGCAGTGGCCCAGTTCTTCGCGCTGGTTTCCAACCAATAATCAAAATGACCTGCCTTGAAGGCCTGAAGAGCCACGGTGTTATCGCGGTAGTAATCGATGTTGATGTGGTCAAAGTTATAGAAACCTTGATTTACCGCCAGGTCCTTGCCCCAGTAATCTTCGACTCGGGCATAGCGGACTGATCGACCCGCTTCTGCACGCTCGATGCGATAGGGGCCGCTGCCCAGCGGCGCTTCCATGCTGCCCGTGGCAAAGTCTTTTCCTTCCCACCAATGCTTGGGGAGGACGGGCAGCTGTCCGAGAATCAATGGCAGTTCTCGATTGCCGGCGTGCTTGAAATCAAATCGGATGCGCCGTGGGCTTTCGATCACGGCTTTTTCGACATCAGCGTAGTAACCGCGGTAATGCGGCGCGCCCTTGCTGATCAGCGTTTCGAAGGAGAACACGACATCTTCCGCTTCAACCGGCTCGCCGTCATGAAACCGCGCCTCTGGCCGCAAGTAGAAGCGTACCCATTCGTTGTTCGGACCCTTCTCGATCTTTTCTGCCAGCAGCCCGTAGACCGTGAAGGGCTCATCCAGGCTGTTGGTGGTCAGGGTGTCATACACCAGGCCGATATCGTCTGCAGCTACGCCTTTGTTGATAAAGGGGTTGAGCGAGTCAAAACTACCAAAGCCCGCCTGGCGCAGCGTTCCACCTTTGGGCGCATCCGGATTGACATACTCGAAATGAGCAAAGCCAGGCGGGTATTTGGGTTTCTCACCGTATAGCGTCAGCGCATGTTGTGGTGCCGCTTCAGCCAGACCTGTGAGCAGGAGGAGGGCGAAGGTGCCCGCATGTAGAAACAACCGTCGTGTGTTGCTTGTCATTGAGCCTTCTCCAGGTCCTTTAACCACCACGCTCGCAATCCTAGGGTGTAGGGCGGTGTAGTGATGTGGGCGAACCGATTGCGGTATGCCAGACGGTGGTAACTGATGTACCAGTTGGGGATGGTGTAGTGATTCCAGAGCAGCACGCGGTCGATGGCGCGTGCGGCGGCAATCTGCTCATCACGGGTCTTGGCTGCGAGTAACTTCTCGATCAGTTCGTCGACGATGGGGTTGGCAATGCCGGCATAGTTGCGACCGCCTTTTACATTCACCTGGCTGGAGTGGAAATACAGCCACTGTTCCAATCCCGGACTGAGGCTCTGCCCCAGCGTTGTCAAAATCATGTCGTAGTCGTATTGGTCGAGCCGCTGCTTGTACTGCGCACCATCAACAGTTCGCAAGCGGGCCGCTATGCCAATCCGTGAAAGGTTCTCGACGTAAGGCTGAAGTATCCGCTCCAGCCCTGGATTGACGAGCAGAATTTCGAATCTGAAGGAATGCCCGGCCTTGTCGCGAAGACCTTCGGGGGTGAGTTTCCAGCCGGCATCCTTGAGCAAAGCCAGCGCCTTGCGCAAGGTGTCGCGTGGAATCCCTCGGCCATCGGTTTTCGGTAATTTGAACGGCTCTGTGAAGAGCTGCGCCGGCAGTTGCTCTCGAAACGGCGACAGCAGTAGCCACTCACCGCCTTCCGGCTTCCCGGTCGCGGAGAACACGCTGTTTGGATAGTAGCTCTCGCTGCGCTGGTAGGCGCCGTAGAACAGCGCTCGGTTGGTCCATTCGAAATCAAACAGCAGACCGAGTGCCTGGCGCACCCTGATGTCAGCAAAGGTCGAACGGCGCCCGTTCATGAACAGTGCTTGGGTCTGGGTAGGAATCTCATGCGGAATCTCTGCGCGAATGACATCGCCGCGCAGAACAGCCGGAAACTGATAGCCGTTGGCCCAGTTTTTGGCCTGATGCTCGATATAAAAGTCGAACTCACCGACCTTGAACGCTTCGAAGGCGACCGTCGTATCGCGATAGAACTCGACGTCGACCTGGCTGAAGTTGTATTTGCCGCGATTGGCAGGCAGGTCGGCGCCCCACCAATTCTCCACCCGTTCGAAGGTAACTCGACGACCGGGTTGCACATCGCTGATTCGGTAAGGACCACTGCCGAGTGGCGGCTCGAACGTGGTTGCGCGGAAGTCTCGGTCTTTCCAGTAGTGTTGCGGCAGTACCGGCAGTTCACCAAGACGCATGATCAGCAAAGGCTGACCCGGTTTGTCGAACACGAAACGGATTCGATGACGATTGAGTATGTCGACGCGTTCGACGCCCTGCAGATCCGTGCGATAGCGAGGGTGTCCATCTTTGACCAACAGCCGATAAGAAAAGGCGACGTCGTAAGCGGTGATTGGGCGTCCGTCATGAAAGCGGGCCGAATCACGCAGATTGAAGACCACCCAGCTGTGGTTGTCGCTGTATTCAATGGTCTCGGCAATGAGTCCATAGGAGGAAGCAGGTTCATCGCCCGACGGATCGTAAACGCCGGTGCCAACCATCAGCGGCTCGTTCAGTTCGGAGATGCCGTACTGGAAGAATCCGGGTGTGGCGGTTGGGCTGGTTCCCTTGAAGGTATAGGGATTAAGCGTGTCGAACGTGCCGGAAGCCATCAGCCGCACGTGGCCACCCTTGGGCGCATCGGGGTTCACCCAATCAAAATGAGTAAAATCCTCAGCATATTTAAGGGTGCCGAACTGCGCATAACCGTGACTTTCGCTGATGGTGGCGAAAGAGGGAAAGCTCAGTCCCAGGCAGCTCAGCAGTAATAGGATGGGTCGCATCAAACGGTGAATCCGATCCATGGCGCTTTCGGTCTTTTCGGCCGGGTACAGTAACAGCTTGTATCCGCTGGAAAAAGGCCGGTTATCTGGGCAAACTGCCTTTCCCCTTCAGCCGCCCGATCATTGGGTGAGGTCTCAGATTTTGAGCGAAACCAGTTACGGTCTACAGTCCTGGATCGACCGCCTTAACCAATCCGAGCTGCCCGCATTAGCGGCGGTCGTGCAGGATTTGCAGCGCCTCACCGAGCAGGAGCACGCATCCGTTCAGCAGCTGGCCGACGTGCTCCTGCGCGACGCTGCCCTGACCTCGAAGGTACTTCGAGTCGGCAATAGCAGCTACTACAACCCCTCTCAGGAAACGATCAAGACCATCTCTCGCGCTATCGTCATGATCGGCTTCGATAATGTTCGGTTGATCAGTCTTTCGGTCAGCCTGATTGACGGCTTGCTTGATCGTGCGCCCCGCCAGCAGCTACAGGAATTGCTGGCGCGGTCTTTCCATGCGGCAGTGCAGGCTCGCAATATTGCGGGCTACGTTCTGACCAAACATGAGGAGGAGGTCTTCATTGCCGCGTTGCTCCATGAGGTTGGTGAGCTCGCGTTCTGGGGCTGCGGTGGTCAGCAGGCCGATGAATTGGGCGAGGTACTGGCGGGCAGTACGGATCATGACGAGGCTGTCGAGCAAGTGCTTGGTACAAGTTTCCGCCAGCTTAACCTCGGTCTGATCAAGAGCTGGAATATCGGTGAGCTGGCCAGCTTCGCTCACGGGGCTGGCAACCTGCGGGATCCCGCCGCGCATTCGGTCAGCCTGGGGGTTCGCATCGGTGCAGCGGCGTTGAACGGATGGGGCTGCCCGGAAATGGAAGGTCTGGTGAGAGAGCTGGCTGATTTCGGCGGTATCTCTGAAGCGGATGCGATGCAGCAGATCCTTGCCAGTGCGGATGAGGCTGTGAACGTGGCGACGACGTTTGGAGCGAGTCGACTGTGCAAGCTGATTCCATCGACTGATCCGGAGCAAGTGCAATTGCAGCAGGCACAACGCGCTGCGAGTCTCTTGCAGCCCGACCTGTTGCTGATGCAGCAGGCCATGCAGGACCTTGGGATGATGGCCGCTAGCCGGGGTGACGTCGGCTTGATTCTCGATGCGTTGCTCAAGGGGTTACACCAGGGCGCGGGGCTGGAGCGCGTAATGCTCACAGTGCTCGCCGACCAGCAACGTTCTTTTCGGGCCAAATGTGCAGCGGGAGGGCAGACCGCGACCTGGCTTGAGCAATTCGTGTTGCCCGTTGATCCGTCAGGCCAATCGCATATTTTCAGTTATGTGCTGCGCCAGCGTCAGCCACTGTGGATGGGCGTACCGGCAAGCAACAACCTTGATGAGCTGGTTACTTTGCCGCTTCGCCAGCAGCTGGGAAAAGGGATGTTCTTCATCGCGCCTTTAATGGCGGGCACGCGCGAAATCGGTGTTCTCTATGCCGACAATCGAATATCCGGCCGAGCGCTGAAGCACGAGCAATTCGTTGCTTTCCAGCGATTCACTCAATTGGCCGGGCGCTGCCTGGATGCACTCAGCAAACGCAATTGAGCAGGGCGCCCGGTCCGTTCGCGCGATGCCTCAGCGTGGAATATATAGCGTAAGGGTCTGGCCCGGCTTGAGCATCGCGCTGTCTCTGGGGTTCCAGGTCTTCAGGTTGTTGATCTGAACATTGAAGCGTTTGGCGATCACATAAAGTGAATCACCTTTCTTGACCTTGTAATAAGTCGGCGCGGGTTTGCTCTGCTGGTTATTGCCTGCAGCCTGAAGAAACAGCGCCTGGCCCACCTTGAGGTTGCTGCCAGAAAGGTTGTTCCAGCGCTGCAGATCACGGACTGAGATCTTTTGTTTTTTGGCGATATCCCAGAGGTTGTCACCCTGGCGGACCCGGTAGCTGCGCGGTGCCGGTTGGCTTCGCGCCACGGCATGCAGAAGCTCCGGTGATTGAGCTGCGCCGACCGACTGCGGAATGCTCAGAACTTGCCCGATTTGCAGGCGATCGCTGCGTAGACGATTGATGTCACGGATGATATTGACCGATAGCCGATATTTGTTGGCGATTGCGCCAAGGCTGTCGCCGGGACGTACCTTGTACTGCTGCCAGTCAACCAGATCCTGTGGCTTCATCAGCGCCAGGTTGGCTGCGAACATCTCGGCCTTGTCACTTGGCACTAGCAGGTGCTGTGGACCATCCAGTGTAATGCGCCGGGTAAACGCAGGATTCAATTGGTAGATCTCGTCTTCATCCAGGTCGGCCATGTCGGCGACCCTGGCGAGATCCATGCGTTGCTTCAGTGCGACTACTTCGAAATAGGGCTCGTCGGCGATCGGGTTTAGATTCAGCCCATATGCCTCTGGGCTTTGGATCATTTGCGAGAGGGCCAGCAATTTGGGCACGTAATCGCGTGTTTCTCGGGGCAGGGGCAGATTCCAGTAATCCGTCGGTAACCCGAGCTTCTGGTTACGCTCGATGGCGCGACTGACAGTGCCTTCGCCCGCGTTATATGCCGCCAAGGCAAGCAGCCAGTCGTCGCTGAACAAACCGTGAAGATAGGTAAGGTAGCGCAGTGCCGCGGCAGTTGAAGCGGTGATGTCGCGTCTGCCGTCATACCAGCTGGTTTGTTGCAGATTGAAATGTCGGCCTGTCGAAGGAATGAACTGCCAAAGGCCGACGGCGTGAGCTGGGGAATAGGCAAACGGGTTGTATGCACTCTCGATAATTGGCAGTAGCGCCAGTTCAAGCGGCATTTCGCGCTCTTCGAGTTGCTCGACGATGTAGTGGATGTAGGGACTGCCACGCTCGCTCGCCATTTCAATGGAGTTCGGGCGACTGGAAAAAAGCAGGCGCTGTTGCTCGATGCGCGGATTGCTGTCCAGGTGATCCTGCAGCTTGAATCCATGCCTGATGCGATCCCATATATCCGCATGGGTCGTCTCTGCCGGCGCGTTGTCCGTGAGCCAGAGGGTGTCCTGTACCGTCGGTACAGTCCGGGTCTGGGCATCGCTGTCTGCCGGAGACCGGGGAGCGGTGCTCTGGCAGCCGGTTATAGCGAGACAGATTGCCAGCGCCAGGGCCCGGCCGGAGGCTGCCAAGGCGTCCGGCTGTGGGCTATTCGAAGAGTCAGACGGCATTGGCTGATGGGCTCCCTAGGCGCAAATTCGAGCGAGTGTAGGAATGCCGTTCCGGTGGGTCAACCCAGTGCCTTGGTTTTTGGCGACTGGTCGATCTTCATCAAAAGCTGTCTTTCCACCCTCGAAGGACCGCAAACACTGCTTCCGCTGTCTCCAGCGAGCAATCTGCATGTTGACTGGCTGCAGCTATAACTGACGGCTCGCTACAACGCAGGAAGGGGTTGGTGGCCCGCTCGATGCTCAGCTCAGAGGGGAGGGTGAAGTGCTTTGCCTCGCGCTGGCGGGTGACCTGTTCGAGACGTTCGGCGATGTCAGGGTTTTCCGGCTCGACCGCCTGGGCAAACCGTAGATTGCTCAATGTGTACTCATGTGTGCAGTACACCTTAGTAGACGCAGGCAGCGCGGCAAGTCTCTGCAATGACCGGAACATTTGACTGGCGGTGCCCTCGAACAGACGGCCACAACCTGCGGCAAACAGCGTATCGCCACTTAAAAGCCATGGGTGTTGAGCATCATCATGAAAATAGGCGATGTGACCGCTGGTATGTCCTGGGACCTCGAATACGTCCAGCTCATGGTCGAGGATGCGAATGCGCTGCCCATCGACCAGCGCTTCATCCCTCGCT
The DNA here is from genome assembly GCF_053470365.1 of Stutzerimonas tianxiuensis. NCBI lineage: Bacteria > Pseudomonadati > Pseudomonadota > Gammaproteobacteria > Pseudomonadales > Pseudomonadaceae > Stutzerimonas > Stutzerimonas tianxiuensis. Next base: position 181,934 of record NZ_JBPVWS010000003.1, read on the forward strand.
GGAATCTTTTCCAACGCCGGGCCGTGGACCGTGGCGGCGTATCTGGCTTTAAGCTGCTCAACGCCACCTACATGGTCATGGTGGTGATGGGTGATCAGAATGTCGGTCAGTTGCCAGTCGGGGCGAGTATCGAGCCATTTCTCAACTGGGCCCGCCTCACCCGGATCTACCGCAGCGCAGAGCCGGCGTTGTGGATCCTGCAGCATCCAGATGTAGTTGTCGGTGAAGGCGGGCAGAGCGTCTATTTTCAACATATGCACGGGTCGCCAATTCAATAGCAAAAGCGCATCCTAACAGCCGAACTGGAGAGTTGAACCGATCGGACACATTGATCGGGTCGACCCAACCGACGAATGGAGGCTAGCCATGAGTGAGTCTTGTACCAAGTCGGACGAACGCTGGCTGTCGCTGATGAATAAAGCCAGTGCCTGGTTCGACGGCCCATCAGGGCGACAACTGCTTGAGCATGAGCAGCGTGTGATCAACCAGCAGCTGTCTCGGTGTTTCGGCAGCTATCTTGTGCATTACGGGCCCTTCGCTAATGCCCCGATCGAACCGCAGAAGATCAAGCGCAGCGTTCGAGTGGGTCCGCCACTTGCGGGTGTCGACATCATTTGCGAGGAGCAGTCCTGGCCCATCGGCGAACATGCTGCAGACGTCGTTGTGCTCCAGCATGGCCTGGATTTCAGTTTGTCGCCGCACGCCCTGCTGCGTGAGGCTGCCCGCAGTGTGCGGCCAGGAGGGCATTTGTTGATCGTCGGGATCAATCCATGGAGTGCCTGGGGGGCGACTCGTCTGCTGTCACGCAAGGCGTTTCGCCATGCTCGTTGCATTCGTCCGACCCGAGTGAGCGACTGGTTGAACCTGCTTGGATTCTCGCTGGAGAAACGACAGTTCGGATGCTATTGTCCGCCGCTTTCGTCGCGCCAGTGGCGCACGCGGTTGTCCGGCCTGGAAACTGCGGGACAAAGGTCGCAGCTGCCTACCGGTGGCTTCTACATGCTTGTGGCAAGAAAGCTTATGGTAGGCCTTCGACCCGTGCGGCAAAGCCGTCGAGAGCGAATGGGGCAGCTGCTACCAATGCCCGTGGCGAAGGTCAGTCGCCGCGATGCCGAACACTAATAGTCAAAGAATTCATTATGAGTGACGAAACGGTCGAGATATACACGGACGGTGCCTGCAAGGGCAATCCGGGTCCGGGTGGCTGGGGCGCACTGCTCGTCTACAAGGGCGTGGAGCGAGAGCTCTGGGGTGGCGAGGCGGAAACCACCAACAACCGCATGGAGTTGATGGCTGCCATCCGTGCGCTCGAAGAGCTGAAGCGGTCTTGCCAGGTCAAGCTGGTGACCGATTCCCAATACGTCATGCAGGGCATCAATGACTGGATGCCTAATTGGAAGAAGCGTGGCTGGAAGACTGCCGCCAAACAGCCTGTCAAAAATGCCGATCTCTGGCGGTTGCTGGACGAGCAGGTTAGCCGTCACCAGGTAAGTTGGCAGTGGGTCCGTGGGCATACTGGCCACCCCGGAAACGAGCGCGCTGATCTTCTGGCCAATCGCGGCGTAGTGCAAGCCAAACGACAACCAGCTTGAGTGAGTTGAAACATGCGTAGCGTAGTACTCGATACCGAAACCACTGGTATGCCAGTGACCGATGGTCACCGGATCATCGAGATCGGCTGTGTCGAGGTTATCGGCCGCCGCCTAACCGGCCGGCACTATCACGTTTATCTGCAGCCGGATCGTGAAGTGGACGAGGGTGCAATCGCCGTTCACGGAATTACCAACGACTTCCTGACCGACAAGCCCCGCTTCCGGGACGTTGCCAACGAGTTCTTTGAATTCATAAAAGGCGCGCAGCTGATCATTCATAACGCTGCGTTTGACGTCGGGTTCATCAATAACGAATTCGCGCTGCTTGGCCAGCAGGACCGTGCAGAGCTGAGCGATCACTGCAGCATCCTCGACACCCTGCTGATGGCTCGTGAACGCCACCCGGGCCAGCGCAACAGCCTCGATGCATTGTGCAAACGCTATGGTGTCGACAACTCGGGCCGCGATCTGCATGGCGCGCTGCTCGATGCGGAGATTCTCGCCGACGTCTATCTGACGATGACAGGCGGGCAAACCAACCTGTCCCTCGCCGGTGACGGTGCTGATTCAGAAAGTGGTGGTCGTCAACAGGCTACGCCGATCCGTCGGTTGCCAGCCGACCGCGCCAGTACCTTGGTGATTCGCGCCAACGCGGAGGAAGTCGCTGCCCATGAGGTGCGCATGCGCGCAATCGAGAAGGCCGCGGGGACAGCGCCTCTCTGGCTTCAGTTGGAGCAGGCTGCCAGCGACGAGCCTGAAGCACTGCCAGCCTGAGGCCTTGATGTCGACGCGCACATCGGGCGCGTCGGCACTGCGTGACAATTCTCGCTTGGTGCTTGGGGGCGGAGCCTCTACGCTGGAGATGAATGTCTCCAGGAAACCCCCATGTATAAAGACCTCAAATTCCCCGTCCTTATTGTTCATCGCGACATCAAAGCCGATACGGTTGCTGGTGAGCGTGTGCGTGAAATAGCGGCCGAGCTTGAGCGGGACGGCTTTCACATTCTTCCCACCGGCAGCGCCGCAGAAGGCCGAATTGTGGCCTCCACCCATCACGGGTTGGCTTGCATCCTGGTTGCTGCAGAAGGCGCGGGCGAGAATCAGCGGCTATTGCAGGATGTGGTGGGCCTGATACGGGTTGCCCGGCGGCGCGCACCTCAACTGCCGATTTTTGCGCTTGGCGAGCAGATCACCATCGAGAATGCGCCGGCCGAGGCCATGGCGGATCTGAATGAGCTGCGGGGTTTGCTCTATCTGTTTGAAGACACCGTGCCGTTCCTGGCGCGGCAGGTCGCTCGGGCGGCCCGAAGCTATCTGGACGGTCTGTTACCACCTTTCTTTCGGGCGCTGGTGCAGCATACAGGTGATTCGAATTACTCCTGGCACACACCAGGCCATGGTGGGGGCGTCGCCTTTCGCAAAAGCCCGGTCGGACAGGCGTTTCACCAGTTCTTTGGCGAAAACACGTTGCGCTCTGATCTGTCCGTATCAGTGCCTGAACTCGGTTCGCTGCTCGACCACACGGGGCCGCTGGCGGCGGCCGAGGCTCGAGCGGCGCGCAATTTCGGCGCAGACCACACGTTTTTCGTCATCAATGGAACCTCGACCGCCAACAAGATCGTTTGGCATTCGATGGTGGCGCGGGACGACCTGGTCCTAGTGGATCGCAACTGCCATAAGTCGATACTGCACTCGATCATCATGACTGGGGCTATTCCCCTCTACCTCACACCGTCACGCAATGAGCTCGGCATCATTGGCCCGATTCCGCTCGAAGAGTTCTCACCAGAATCGATTCAGACCAAGATCGACGCCAACCCGCTTACCCGTGGTCGTTCGCCCAGGGTGAGGCTGGCGGTCGTAACCAACTCGACCTACGACGGCCTTTGCTACAACGCCAACCTGATCAAACGGACCCTTGGCAACAGCGTTGATGTTCTGCATTTTGACGAGGCCTGGTACGCCTACGCCGCGTTCCATGAGTTTTACGACGGGCGCTACGGGATGGACACCCGCGAGCAAGGGCCGCTGGTATTCACCACTCATTCGACGCACAAGGTGCTTGCGGCATTCAGTCAGGCATCAATGATTCATGTACTCGACAGTGAGCAGCGTCAGCTGGATCGTGATCGCTTCAACGAGGCCTTCATGATGCACATCTCCACATCCCCGCAGTACGGCATCCTTGCCTCGCTCGATGTCGCCTCGGCGATGATGGAAGGGCCCGCGGGGCGCTCCCTCATTCAAGAAACTTTCGATGAAGCGCTAAGCTTTCGCCGCGCGTTGGCTAACCTCAGGCAGCATCTGGCGCCCGAGGACTGGTGGTTCAGTATCTGGCAGCCAGGCGAGGCGGATGGAGCGGACGAGCTGGTCACCAGCGACTGGTTGTTGCAGCCAGAAGCGGATTGGCATGGTTTTGGGGATGTCGCCGATGATTACGTGCTGCTTGATCCCATCAAGGTCACCTTGGTGACTCCAGGACTTACCGCTGATGGCAAACTAAGCGAGCAGGGCATTCCGGCGGCTGTGGTCAGCAAGTTTCTCTGGGAGCGGGGGCTTGTCGTCGAGAAAACCGGTCTGTACTCCATCCTGGTGCTGTTTTCCATGGGGATCACTAAGGGTAAGTGGAGCACACTGCTGACCGAGCTACTTGAATTCAAGCGGCATTACGACGACAACGTACCGTTATGCGATGCGCTTCCAACCGTAGCTCAGGCAGGAGGCAATCAATACCTTGGTATGGGGTTGAGAGATCTGTGCAACTCGCTCCACGATTGCTACCGAGACAACGCCACCGCGCGGGCCATGAGGCGAATGTATACCGCTCTGCCTGCATTGGCGATGAAGCCGGCCGATGCCTACGACAAGTTGGTACGGGGCGAGGTTGAGGCCGTTCCCATTACTGAATTAGAAGGCCGTATCGCTGCAGTCATGCTGGTGCCGTACCCGCCAGGAATCCCCCTGATCATGCCGGGTGAACGCTTCACCCCGGAAACGCGCTCGATACTTGATTACCTGGCCTTCGCTCAGCGGTTCGCCGCGCAGTTTCCCGGCTTCGATGCAGATGTGCATGGGCTGCAGCACGAGGAGCAGGCTGGTGGGTACACCGTCGACTGCATCCTTGAGGGATAGCGCACCAGTAAGCTTAATCCGGCCGGTATTACGGCTTGTCAAAGAAGATCATGTGCGAGGGCGTGGGCTGCTTCACATCGTCCCGCATCGACTTTCAGTTCGCTGTTGTTATAGTTGTTCGGCTGAGTACAGTCCTCTTTCTATGGGGCTGTCGAACCCGTTAAGGCACTGAGTGCCTCGGCTGTCGAGGATGATAGCGTGACCGACTACCAAGCCTTTCGTGTGGAGTTGAAGGACAAAATCGCCCATGTGGCGATTAATCGACCTGAGAAGGTCAACGCCATGAATGCCGCATTCTGGAGCGAAATTATCGACATATTCCAATGGGTCGATGATACGGACGACATTCGAGTGGTGGTGCTGTCGGGCGAGGGCAAACATTTTTCTGCCGGCATCGACCTTCAATTGTTGGCACAGGCGGCGAGCCAGATGGGTAGCGATGTCGGGCGCAATGCCGAGCGCCTTCGTCGCCAGATTCTCAAGCTTCAGAGTTCGTTCAACGCGGTGGATAGCTGCCGCAAGCCGGTCATTGCGGCGATCCAGGGATATTGCATCGGTGGTGCGATCGATCTGATTGCCGCCTGTGATATGCGTTACAGCACGCTGGACGCACAATTTTCGATCAAAGAGATTGATATGGGCATGGCGGCGGATGTTGGCACGCTGCAACGTCTGCCGCGAATCATTGGCGACGGCATGATGCGTGAGCTTGCATACACCGGACGTACCGTTGACGGCCAGGAAGCGAAGTCCATCGGCCTGGTTAATCGAACTTACCCTGACCAGCCATCACTTATGGCTGGTGTGTTTGCTATGGCTGCAGATATCGCCAGTAAGTCGCCAGTGGCCATTCGCGGCACCAAGGAGATGATTCGTTACATGCGCGACCACCGTGTCGATGACGGTCTCGAATACATCGCCACCTGGAACGCGGCGATGCTTCAGTCGGCGGACCTGAAAGTGGCGATGGCTGCCCATATGAGCAAGCAGAAACCGGATTTCGCTGACTGATGCATCATTCAAACGTTGCGCGGGAGGCGCGCTAGGCATGGTTACCGGAGCTACTTCACTCAGCCTGGTTCGCGATGAGCTGTTCGCTACCATGGAGGAAGCCGAGCAGAGCCTCGAGCATTTCATCATCGACAGGAACAACGGCAGCTTGTTGCAACAGGCTGTCGAGAATCTCAAGCAGGTTCGCGGAACCCTGCGGCTCATCGAGCTTACCGGTGCCGAACTGCTCGCACAGGAAATTCTTCAGCTGGCGACAGACATCCCTGTAGGCGCTGGTGAGGATCGGGACACTCAGCTCGCGTCGCTGAGCAACGCGCTTTATGTCCTCGGACGCTATCTGGAAAGCGTCGACGCCAGTCGACAGGAAATGCCCGAATTGCTGCTGCCACCGATCAATGCATTGCGGTTGGTCAGTGGGCAGTCGCCACTTCCGGAGAGTTTCTTCTTTAGCGTTCGTCTCGACCATGCGCGTCCGCCGATTGAAGCCGCGGTGCGCCAGCCAACTATGCGTGCGGCCGAAGCGCGGCGGTTGCGCCAAATGTATCAGGTTGGCCTGCTCGGCTTCATTCGGGAAGATAATGCCTCGGCAAGTCTAAAGCTGATGGCGCGAGCGCTGGGTCGCTTGGATCTGCTGTTTGCCAACACGGCGGGTGGTCGCCTGTGTTGGTTAGGGAGCGCAGCGGTGGAGGCCCAATTGGATGGACAGTTGTTGCCTCGCCAATCACGTAAGCACTTATTCTCCAGGCTTGACCGAGAACTTCGACAGCTCAGCAGTCATGATGCCTATGAACCGCCACGGGTGCTGCTCAAGGAACTGCTTTATCTCGTTGCGTTGGCCGAAAGCAGTGGGCCATTAGCAAGTGAGGTCCGTGAAACGTTTTCGCTTGGTTCGTTACCCTTCACCGATCATCTTCTTGAGGACGAGTCTCAGCGTCTGGCCGGCCCGGGGCAGGCCGTAATGCGCTCGTTGTCCTCGGCGATCCGCGAAGAGCTGGCAAGTCTCAAAGACTTGCTCGACCTGATCGAGCGCCAGACCGCACCGGCTGAGTCTTATCCGAACCTGCACAGTCTGCTCGGCAAGCTGGCAAAGACATTGGGGATGGTGGGCTTGTCCTCCGCATCGAGCACCCTCCATGCTCAGCTGTCAGTGGTTTCCGGCTGGAGCGTTGAGCAGATGCCCGAGCCCCAGGCGTTGCTGAAACTGGCTGATGCGGTGCTCTACGTCGAGAGCATGGTTGCTAGCCTGGAGCGCGGCGAGCGTTATGATTCGCGGCCTCAGATAGCGCATCCGGGCCAAGAGGCTGAAGCCTTCGCCAACCATCAGCTCACCGAAGCCTGTATTGTCGTTATTGGCGAGGCGACTGCCGGCCTGGCCTTGGCCAAGCGAGCCATCACAGCCTATCTGGAATCCAATGGTGAGAAATTGCATTTGGCCAACGTCCCTTTCAGCTTGATGGCTGTTCGTGGAGGGCTGCGTTTTCTAGAGCAAGATCGCGCCGCAGACTTGATTGGCGCGTGTGCGGAGTTCATTCAAAAACAGATGCTTGAGGGCGTGCAGATGCCACCAGAGCAAATGCTAGAAACCCTAGCCGATGCGTTGACCAGCCTCGAGTATTACCTCGACGGCGGTGCGATATTGCGGCGTGATGACTCACGCGTCAGCGTATTGGATCTCGCAACCGAAAGTGTCCGCGCACTGGGCCTTCCGGTGGCCGCCTGATGAGTTTACGGTGGCAGCCGGCGCTGCTCGATACGGCAGCCGGAGGCGGATGGGCAGTCGTGCATTGCCAACAGGGGTTCCTCTGTGACTCGAATGGCGTTCTGTTTCCCAGGGATTGGTTAAAGCGCCTCGAGTTGCCGTTGCTCAGCGAGCAGGGCCTGGGTTATTTCGATGGTGACCAGGTATTTCTCATGGAGTTGGCCCACCCTGTCGAAGTGCCTGGCTCGGACTGGCAGGGGCTGCGTCAATTCATGATGCAGGATGACGATACCGAAAGGTTTCGTATGCTCGGTTTCGCTGCGCAGATTGGCACCTGGGCAAACCATCATCGCTTCTGTGGCAGCTGCGGCAACCCGATGCGCCAGCATGCTACCGAGCGCGCTATGCAGTGTGAGAGTTGCGGCATTCATCACTATCCTCGTATCTCGCCAAGCATGATCGTCTTGGTGACCCGTGGCGACGAGCTGCTCCTCGCCCGCTCACCGCGCTTTGCTCCTGGCGTATACAGCACACTTGCAGGGTTCGTTGAACCCGGAGAGTCAGTCGAGCAGTGCGTCAGGCGGGAAGTACACGAGGAGGTTGGTGTATCGATTGCTGAACCCAGATATATCTGCAGTCAGGGTTGGCCGTTTCCGCACTCGTTGATGCTCGGCTTTCACGCCGAGTACGCAGCGGGAGAGATAGTGATGCAGCCTGAAGAGATTGAGGATGCGGGCTGGTTTTCCATCCACGACCTGCCTGCATTGCCGGCTCCAAAATCCATCGCTCGTTATTTGATTGACCTCTATCTCGCTCGGCGTTTAGGCCGCCCCGAACCAGTGCTGCCAAGCTAGCCGCAGACTCAGGATAAGCACTACCGAGATAAAGATCGGCCGAATGAATTTCGACCCACCCTGAATTGCCGTGCGCGCCCCCAGGTACGCGCCGACCATCAGCGCCAGCCCCATACCGATCCCCAGCCCCCAGGCGACCTGCCCGCCGGCAATGAACACGGCAAGTGCAACACCATTGCTGACAAAATTCATGCTGCGAGCCACTCCGCTGGCTTTTAGCAAATCAAGCGGGTAGAGCAGCATGTTGCTGACGGTCCAGAAAGCTCCTGTGCCGGGGCCTGCTATACCGTCATAGAAGCCTAGTGTCAGGCCTTGTGGCCACTGTCTGCGTACGTCTACTGGCAAGGCGTCCGTTCGAGGTGTGGTCGGTACCCGCCCGAAAAGCAGATACAGGCCGCAGGCAAATACCACCAAAGGCAGCACCTGATTGAGCCAGCGCGCTGGGATCATGTGGGCCAATCCCGCGCCTAGCGCCGCCCCGATGGCGGTTGCCAAAAGCGCGAAGCGCCATTGCCGTGGATGGAACAGTTTCCTGCGATAAAAGGTGAAGCTTGCCGTAGCCGAGCCAAAGGTTGCGCACAGTTTATTGGTGCCTAGCACCAGATGCGGCGGCAAGCCCGCCGTAAGCAGCGCGGGCAGTGTCAGCAAACCACCCCCACCGGCGATGGCATCGATAAAGCCGGCAAGAAAGGCGACGGCCATGAGGGCGGCCAATACCATTGGGTCCGTCGCAAGCTCAAACATCAGCATGTTGAACACTCATAACAAAATCGGCAAAGAGGGTAAGGCATCATGCCGGCTGTGCTTCCTAAGCGCCAACAACAAGTCGCTCAGAAGGTTGCGGTATCGATCGCTTAGGCAGATGGCCAACAGCAGAATGTCGACTCGTCTCCAGTGTTCCGTTCTGGCGCTGGCTGCTCCGATTGCCCGTATCGATAATGCCCTCTTGGATTTCAGTGGGAATGTCGATCAATGCAATATGTCGGGCTTGCAGTGGTTGTTGCGTTGCTCGCAATCGTCACTGCACTTGTTGCGGTGCGGATGCTCGCAGGTGGGCAATGGTTGCTGGGCTGGCTACGCGGCACTCTAGGGATGCTGGTACTTTCGCTGGCTGGCCTAGTTGGCCTAGTCGCCTGGGACTTCACCACCTACCAGTCGCTGGGGCACAGCTCGCCGCTGGTTTCGCTGACCTTTCAGGCCGATGGTCAGCAGCGTTATCAGGTGAAGGTGAAAGAGGGACAAACTACTCGCTTCGTCACGCTGGAAGGTGATCTCTGGCAGCTCGACGTGCGAGCGCTTCACTGGAAAGGGCTGGCCGCGCTCATTGGATTGGAGCCAGGCTATCGGCTGGAACGGCTCTCTGGCCGCTACCTCGCGGTAGAGCAACAAGATCAGGCGCGCCATCCTTACGTACAGCTGGGGAACAGCTGGGTTGGGGTGGATTTCTGGGCGTGGTTGAATCAGTGCCAGTGCGCTCCGCTGATGCTTGAGGCGCAATTGCGCAGGGTTAGCTATCTGCCGATGGTAGATGGCGCCGTCTATACGGTCGAAATGGCGCCAACCGGCCTGTTAGCGAAACCGGACAGCGTAGCAGCAGAGCAGGCAATGAAGGGCTGGTAGCGGTGGAATGTTGCACAGAAGAAAGGGAACCCGAAGGTTCCCTTTTTCATGTCGGCACAAATCAGGCGAGGTAGCCACCGTCCACGTTGAGCGACAGGCCGGTGGTGTAGCTCGATGCATCGCTGGCGAGATAAAGCACAGCGCCCGCCATTTCGCTTGGGTCAGCGACACGGTGCAGCGGAATGTGACGTAGCGCTTCTTCGCGAATCGAATCGTTCTTGACCAGAGCCGAGGCGAACTTGGTATCGGTGAGACCCGGAAGCAAGGCGTTGCAACGGATGCCCTGTGGCGCGCACTCTTTGGCGAAGGCCTTGGTCATGTTGATCACCGCTGCCTTGGTGATGGAATAGATGCCCTGGAAGTTGCCCGGGGTGACGCCATTGATTGATGCCACGTTAATAATGCTTCCGCCGCCATGCTCACGCATCAACTTGCCGGCCTCGACTGACATGAAGAAATAGCCGCGGATATTCACGTCAACAGTCTTCTGGAAGGCCGATACGTCCGTGTCGAGGATGTGGCAGAACTGCGGGTTGGTAGCCGCGTTGTTAACCAAGATATCCAGCCGACCGAACTGCTCGCGGATTTGAGCGAATACGGTCTGAATCTGTTCGAGCTCACCAATATGGCAAGCGACTGCAGTAGCCTTTCCGCCGCCAGCATTGATGGCATCAGCAACCGCTTGGCAGCCTTCGATCTTGCGGCTGGAAACGATAACGTGGGCCCCTTGCTGCGCCAGCAGTTTGGCGATGGCTTCGCCGATGCCGCGGCTGGCGCCAGATACGAATGCAATTTTGCCGTCCAGGTCAAACAGGGTCGTCTTGCTCATGGAGTCGATTTCCTCTTGGTGAGCTGTGTTACAGCTTCGAGTTGTTAATAACCTGCAGGCTCACTTGCTCGAGCAGGGCGTTCATTTGTACGAATTTTGCGAATCGCTTGTCCTGGGTCTGACCGTGGAAAAAGCGGTAGTAAATTTGTTGCACGATGGCCGCCAGGCGGAACAGGCCATAGGTGTAGTAATAATCGAAGTTGTCGATGCGAATACCGGCACGCTCAGCGTAGTAATCGACAAACTGCTGGCGAGTCAGCATGCCGGGCGCATTGCTCGGCTGCTTGCGAATCAGCTGCATCGGCGGCGGGTCAGTTGCTTCGATCCAGTAGGCCAGCGTATTGCCGAGATCCATGAGTGGATCGCCCAGGGTTGTCATCTCCCAATCGAGGACGCCAATGATTTCCATCGGGTTATCTGGATTGAGGATTACATTATCAAAGCGGTAGTCGTTGTGGATGATGCCAGGCTTGGGGTGATCGGCTGGCATCTTGTCCCGCAGCCAAGCCTTGACCGGCTCCCAACCGGGCGCGTCAGCCGTGATTGCGCGCTCATACCGATCGATCCAGCCATTTATCTGCCGCTGGACGTAACCTTCTGGCTTGCCCAAGTCGCCTAGACCGCATGCGTTGTAGTCGACGTTGTGCAGGTCGACAAACTTATCGATGAAACTCTTGCACAGCGCGGTGGTTTGCTCCGCCGTGAAACCCAGCTCGGCGGGCATGTCCTCGCGAAGAATGATGCCCTTGACCCGCTCCATGACATAAAACTCTGCACCGATAACCGCCTCGTCGGTGCAGTAGGCGTAGGCCTTCGGACAGTACGGAAAGCCAGCGTTTAGCTGGTTGAGAATTCGGTATTCGCGGCCCATATCGTGGGCCGACTTGGCTTTGTGCCCAAAGGGAGGGCGGCGGAGTACGAATTCCTGCTTTGGATATTCCAGCAGATAGGTCAGGTTGGACGCGCCGCCTGGGAACTGTGAAATAGTCGGCATCCCTTCCAGCCCTGGAATTTGGGCTTTCAGGTACTGGTCGATGGCCTCGGTGGGCAGTTCTTCGCCGTCGCGTATGCGGCTGGTCTGATCGGTAAGCGCCATGCTTTTCCCTTTTCTGTAATCGATGCCTCAATGACCAGTTTCGGCTGCCGTCTAACCTCGGCGCCACTGACCATTCGACATCTCTAATCTAATGCGCCCATCTGGCATCACCAAGGGAAGTCGGCCGTTATTGGCCGGGGTGTTGCCGCGTAATCAAGGTGCCTGATGCGCGGAAAACACTAGAAAAAGCGCATAAAAAAGCCGAAGTCGCGGGACTTCGGCTTTTTCATTCCGGCAGATCAGGCCGGAAACAGTTCGCTCAGCTTCAGCGCGAGCATCATGTCACCCTCGGCGCGCAGCTTGCCTGCCATGAAGGCCTGCATACCGTCGGTTTCACCACTGATGACGCCCTGCATGGTTTCGCTATCCATGATCAGCGTAACGTTGGCGTCGGCCGATTCGCCCTTGTGGAAATCACAGGTGCCATCTTTTACGACCAGGTAGTAGTTTTCGGCATCGGTGATGTTGAACTGGAAAACCAGATCCAGACCGGCAGCAGCGCTGGGATTGAATTTGGCCTTCATGCCCTGGATGGTTTCGTCGACATTGCTCATCGGATATGACCCTTTATTGTCGTGGGAAAAGCGTGCGGCTTGAGCCGCAGGTGGCAGGAGCTTATCTATAGGTGACGAGCTCCGGATTCTTTAGCAGTTCCAGGTGTGCGTGACTATTAAACGAAGCCAGCGCTACATCCTGATCCCGATACTTCAAGCGGCTGAGCGACGTGTTGACGATCTGCCAGTTCAGTTCGAATGCCTTGATGGGCGATACGCCGATGATCAATTGCAGCAGCGCCGTGATCGTGCCGCCAGATGTGAAAACAGCGATGTTATCCTTCTTGTCTGCCTGTTCGAGTAGACGGCTCAATCCAGCCCGTACGCCGTTTACGAAACTCTGCCAGCTTTCAAGGCCCTGTTTTTCGTGGTCGCCTGAAACCCATCGCTGGATGACATATTTGAAAAGTCGTTGGAACTCGGCGCGATGATTGGCCGCATTGGCAAAGACCTGCATGGCACCCGGTTCGGCGGCCAGTAGATCGTCCATGTGGGCACGAATCACCTCATCGGCGCGAAACTCATTGAAGGCTGCGTCAATCTCCAAAGGTGGTAGCTGGCTTTCGACACGAGAACTCATCTGTTGGAGCGTCGCGCGAGCTGTATCTTGCTGTCGGTTCAACTCCCCGCTTACGCAGCGGTCGAAGCGAATGCCCATTTGGTCTAGATAGTCCCCCAGCGCTGCAGATTGCTGGAATCCGAGCGGGGACAAAACATCATAGTTTTCTGCGCCGAACGACGCCTGGCCATGTCTGATCAGGTAGATACTGCCCATGCGCTGCTCCGGGACTCAGTTTTCGCGAGCGTAGGGGGATCGTCCTAGAGTGTCAACGATAAATCATACGTTCGTTTGAATCTGCTTCTGCTGGCTCACGCGACGTCCTAATCGGTATGCTTGAGCGATTTTGCCACTCAGGTTTCTGTTGGCGGTCGTGGTTAATGAGGAGGATCTGTGGAATTTCTTGCTGACTATGCAAGCTTTCTGGCGAAGACAGTAACGCTGGTAGCCGCCGTGCTGGTGGTGCTGATTGCGCTTGCCTCGCTGCGTCGTGGCCGGTCCAAGCAGTCGGGTGGCCATCTGGAGGTACACAAGCTCAACGATTTCTACAAGTCGATGCGCGAGCGCCTCGAGCAATCGATCATCGAAAAGGATCAGCTGAAACTACAGCGCAAGCAGGAGGCGAAGGCTGCCAAGCTGGCCAAGAAACATCCAGAAAGTCGTTCGCGAGTCTTCGTGCTCGATTTTGATGGGGATATAAAAGCATCGGCCGTCGAGAGTCTTCGTCACGAAATTACCGCTCTACTGACCATGGCCACTCCGCAGGATGAAGTCGTCTTGCGCCTTGAAAGCGGCGGGGGGATGGTCCACGGTTACGGTCTTGCGGCGTCACAGCTGGTGCGTATCCGTGATGCCGGCGTGCCGCTGACGGTGTGTGTCGATAAGGTGGCTGCCAGTGGTGGCTACATGATGGCATGTATAGGTCAGAAGATTCTCAGCGCACCTTTTGCAATTCTTGGCTCCATCGGCGTCGTTGCGCAATTGCCCAATCTCCATCGGTTGTTGAAGAAGCATGACGTCGATGTCGAAGTGCTTACTGCAGGTGAGTACAAGCGGACCCTGACCATATTCGGTGAAAACACTGAAAAAGGCCGGGAGAAATTCCAGGAGGATCTTGAAACGACACATGAGCTGTTCAAGAACTTCGTTGCGCGGTATCGCCAGCAGCTAAGTATCGATGATGTCGCTACCGGCGAGGTATGGCTCGGAATTGCGGCGCTCGGCAAGCAACTGGTTGATGAGTTGCAGACCAGCGATGAATACCTGGCTTCCCGCGCACGTGAGGCCGACCTGTTTCAGCTGCATTATGCAGAGAAGAAAAGTCTGCCTGAGCGATTCGGCATGGCTGCAAGCGCCGCTCTTGAGCACGGTGTGTTGAAAGGCTGGACCCGTCTCAATGAACAACGTTTCTGGCAATAAGGGGTTTACTGATGGCTCGTTTCAAAGCACTGCAAACCAACGAGACCGACGGGCGTTTCGCAACAAGCGTGATCGAGCGGGACACCAATGATTTGCCGGCTGGAGAGGTGCTGATACGCGTCAGCTTCTCTTCGCTCAACTACAAGGACGCCCTGTCAGCGAGTGGCAACCGCGGCGTCACCCGCAATTTTCCACATACGCCGGGTATCGATGCGGCCGGGACTGTCGCCGAGTCAAGCGTCAGCGACTTTGCCGTCGGTGATGAAGTCATCGTCACCGGTTATGACCTCGGGATGAACACGTCGGGTGGTTTCGGCCAATACATTCGCGTGCCAGCTGCGTGGGTGATCAAGCGTCCGGTCGGGCTGTCTCTGCGGGAGGCCATGGCTCTCGGAACGGCCGGCCTGACCGCTGCACTATGCATAGACAAGCTTGAACAGGCAGGTCTCGAACCGACTGATTCGCCGATCCTGGTAACAGGCGCGACCGGGGGTGTCGGCAGCATTGCGATAGCCCTGCTGTCCAAGCTTGGATACAGGGTGGCCGCAGTGACGGGCAAGGCTGAGCAAGGCGACTTCCTTCGCAAGCTTGGCGCTACGGAAATCGTTGAGCGTAGTGCGCTGCAGGCCGGTACCGAGAAGCCGTTGCTCAAAGAACAATGGGCGGGAGCGGTCGATACGGTGGGCGGCGACATATTGTTCAACGCAGTGAAGTCACTGCGACGTGGCGGGAGTGTCGCCTGTTGCGGCCTAACCGCCGGAACAAATTTTCAGGCCAGCGTGCTGCCATTCATCCTGCGTGGGGTGAATCTGTTAGGGGTTGATTCGGTTGAAATCCCGTTGGTCGTGAAGGCGTCCATGTGGGACAAGCTTTCCGTGCAATGGAAGCTGCCTAATCTTGATGACCTGGTACAGGAGATTTCGCTGGATCAGTTGCCTGAAGCGATTGAACGAACCCTGGCAGGGCAACAGACTGGAAGGATATTGGTTCGACTCGACTGATGGCGGCTGCTCTGACGCCATTAGCGTTTTGCTTGTTGAGCATAGTCAAAAACGATTTATCAGCCTTTATCGATTGAGCGAAGCTAACGCCACTTCAACATAGCAGGAGCCGCTCATGAAAATACTGGCCGAGAAATTCAAGGCAGCGTTCGGTAAGCATCCGATCGTTGCCGCGGAGCGGATAGAGCATCCGAACTTCTGGATGTACCAGTAATAAAAAACCCGCCGAGAGGCGGGTTTTTTTATAGCGCAGCGTTGGCCTCAGCCTTGTCTGCGACGAAACAGCGGAAGGGGTTCGTCTGCGGCAGACTGGTAAGTAACCGAGAAGTCGTTCAACCCTTCCAGCGCATCATAAGGGTCGCGATCTGGACGCACTGCGAAGGCGTCGAAACCACAACGGCGCATGTAGAACAACTGGTCACGAAGCACATCCCCAATGGCACGTACTTCCCCTTTGTAACCGTAGCGATCACGAAGCAGGCGTGCGCTGGAGTAATGGCGGCCGTCGGTGAACGCCGGGAAGTTGAGCGCGATGACCTGAAAGTTATCCAGCTCTTCGGCGATCTCTTCTACGGCCTCGTCGGAGTCGAGCCAGATGCCAAGACCGCCATCACGAGCTTTCAGGGCATGAGCATGATCGAGCCATAGCTGGAAGGGTACGATCAGATCGTCGCAGTTGGACAGGCCGTCAAGGGTCACGTCTTTAGGCAGCAGGTGCCAGGTCTCATCAATGACCTGACCGTCCTTAATGATTCGCTGCATAGACACGCTCCTTGAAGGGGTCGATACCGATTCGGCGGAAAGTATCGAGAAACTGTTCATCTTCTGTACGGTGCTCCACATAGACGCCGATGACCTTCTCGATCACATCTGGCATGACATCCTGGGCAAACGAAGGGCCGAGTATCTGGCCGAGGCTCGCGTTACGGCCGGAACTGCCGCCGAGTGAGACCTGATAGAACTCGGCGCCTTTCTTGTCCACGCCCAGGATGCCGATGTGGCCTACATGGTGGTGACCACAGGCATTCATGCAGCCCGAAATATTCAGGTCGACATCCCCGATATCGAACAGGTAATCCATGTCATCGAAGCGGCGCTGGATCGCTTCGGCAATCGGGATCGATTTGGCATTGGCCAGGGAGCAAAAATCGCCGCCCGGGCAGCAAATGATGTCTGTCAGCAAGCCGATGTTCGGCGTGGCGACACCCAGTTCCCGCAGCTCATGCCACAATTCGAACAGACGTGACTGCTCGACATCGGCCAGGATCATGTTCTGTTCGTGTGAATTGCGTACTTCGCCAAAGCTGTATCGGTCCGCCAGATCGGCAATGGTGTCGAGCTGCTTGTCCGTCACATCACCCGGGGCTACGCCAGTGCTTTTCAGGGACAGCGTCACGGCTGCATAGCCGGGCTTTTTGTGAGCAACGACATTCCGTTCCCGCCAGCGAGCGAAGCCTGGATGCTCCGCGTCAAGCTGCGCGAGTGCAGCGCTCTGGTCATCCAGAGGCTTGTAAGCGGGATCGACGAAGAACTTGCTGACCCGGTCGACTTCGGCCTCGGTCAGTGTATTTGCGCCGTCTTTCAAATAGGACCATTCAGCCTCGACACGTTCGGCGAACACTTGCGGGGTAAGCGCTTTGACAAGGATCTTAATCCGCGCCTTGAACTTGTTGTCACGACGGCCATAGCGGTTATATACGCGCAGGATCGCATCGAGATAGGTCAGCAGGTGCTGCCATGGCAGGAACTCATTGATGAAGCTTCCTACGATCGGCGTACGGCCAAGGCCGCCGCCGACAGACACGCGGAAGCCCAGCTCGCCGGCGTCGTTGTTTACCGCTTCGAGACCAATGTCGTGCACTTCGATAGCAGCACGGTCGTTCACGGCGCCGTTGACGGCGATCTTGAACTTGCGCGGCAGGAATGCGAATTCCGGGTGGAAGGTCGACCACTGACGAATGATTTCGCACCAGGGCCGTGGGTCGATGAGCTCGTCCTTGGCAACGCCAGCGAACTGGTCGGTGGTGGTGTTACGAATGCAGTTGCCGCTGGTCTGGATGGCATGCATCTGAACAGTTGCGAGTTCGCCAAGGATATCGGGTACGTCTTCCAGTTCCGGCCAGTTGAGCTGAACGTTGGTCCGGGTGCTGATATGGGCATAACCCTTGTCGTACTTGCGAGTGATGTCGGCCAGCTTGCGGATCTGAGTAGACGACAACAGCCCATAGGGCACAGCAATACGCAGCATCGGCGCATAGCGCTGGATGTACAGACCGTTTTGCAGGCGAAGAGGCAACAGTTCTGCGTCAGTCAGTTCACCGGCGAGATAGCGGCGAATCTGGTCACGGAACTGACGCACGCGATCCTCGATGATGTGTTGGTCATACTGGTCGTATACGTACATAAATGTCCTGTTTTTTCAGGCTGTCTACAGCTTCTGCGCGCACGGCCGCGCACCCGTTGATGGGAGGCCGGCACGATACCAGCTAGCGTTTATGCGCAAAAGTGATGTTTGGGAATATGTTTAGAACGAAACGCTGCTTTTCAGGCATTTCAATCGCTGGCCTTGAGCGCTCCGTATGCATGGTCTTAACTGCAATCAATGCGATCCTCCACAACAAGGTATACCGCTGTGTCAGAGCATTTTAAACGCCATGATAATGACAGCCGCGCAGATGCCGCCGCGATCTTCTTTCTGATCCTGCTAGCGGTAGCAACAGCAGTGTTCTGGGTAAGTCACCAGTAGACGAGGCGGCTCCGGCTAACCGTGTCAGACGCCGACCAGATAGAGCACCAGTTTGACGACGCCGAGTATCACCAGAACGAACGCTACGGTGAAGCCGATGCCCAGAAGAATGAAATGGCTGGGTTTACCGTGGCTGAAGTCTCGTTCTCGATTTTTCCCGCTTTGCACGCCCAAAGCGCCGGCTAGCATGCTTTGAAGCATCTGCCGCAGCGTGAGCGATTTGGGTTGCCGGTCTTCACTCATATCTGTCTCCGCAAGGCTCGCTGCCTGAAGTCTAGTCAGCAATCCAGCTTCTGCAGACATCGATCCTATTACCAACTGAGCCGTTGTATCGTCAGGCTTGTGTTTGCTTGATCTTGCCCAGACCGGCGCGTAAGGTGCGCGGCTTGGCCGCCCAGCGGTTGAACACATGAAGTGCGTGGTGCCCGGATCATGGTCCGGGTTAAATGGGAAATCAGTGCAAGCTGATGCTGCCCCCGCAACGGTAGAGTCGATTCGACTGAGCCCGATACCAGCCCGTACTTCCCAGGAACTGTCGCGGTGGGCGACGTCCTCAGAGCGTGCCGTCTGCCTGTCTGGCAATAGCAGCTCTGTTGCCCACTGCATCCGGATGGAGTGGGCATGTCTTTCGCGTTTCGCTGCGTGTTTCTAGCGCTTCTGCTGCTGGCTCCAACGGTGCCGGCCAGTGCCAATCAGATCAATGCGATCATTTCGCAGTACAGCGCTGCCGAGTTCGCTTCGGCGGCTGCCACCTTCAAGCAACGATACCCCGACCGTACCGTCAGTGCGCGGACCCCCGAACAGCTGGCTGAGCTGGACGATGCCGAGGTCGGTCAATGGCTTGCCAGCGGAACGCGTTTGCTCGTGGTCGGCGTATTCGGGCCTGAAGCGGAGCGTCTGCGCCCGCTGATCGACCAACACAGCACTGGCGAACGCTTCATCATGCACAGTGACCAGGCGCTGGTGGCTCTAAGCCGTAGCGCTGGAAACATGCTGTTTGCCAACCGGGACCAGGCGGTACGCCTCGGTGCTGAGAAGCCCGGTGGCGATCTGGGTGACTGGGTGCAGGCGCTAGCGGCGGCCAATCCGATCCAGGCGCAATGGATAGAAGCGCGCAGCTATTGGCTGGCCGGTGGCAGCGACAACATTGCGCGTTTGCTGGCCTGGTTGACGGCTCGTGACACTTCGCGCGGCAGCGCCGAGCCTGCACAGGCGAGGCCGGCGTTGCGCTTCTATCAGGACGGAGTGGTAAAGGAGCCGTCGGAACTGGCGTGGCGCGGTGAGCGAATGGTCGCGGTGATCGACCATGGGCGCGCTGACCGACGCGGAGATTCCGACCTCAACGATGCGCTGTGTCAGACCCTGCAACAAC
The DNA here is from genome assembly GCF_053470365.1 of Stutzerimonas tianxiuensis. Taxonomy (NCBI): domain Bacteria; kingdom Pseudomonadati; phylum Pseudomonadota; class Gammaproteobacteria; order Pseudomonadales; family Pseudomonadaceae; genus Stutzerimonas; species Stutzerimonas tianxiuensis. Next base: position 201,418 of record NZ_JBPVWS010000003.1, read on the forward strand.
GCGACATCGCGTGCGTCAGCCTGTTTGGCAGCTGGGGCGACGGCACGCTACAGGCGCTGCGCTGGCTCAACAGCGCAGAACATCCACCGCTGTCGGCGGTCGTCGTGCTGCAGGATTTTGTCCTTGGTGGCGGCGAGGGTCGTGAAGACGCAACGGAGCTGCTGGGTCAACTCAATGTGCCCGTGCTCAAGGCCCTGCGTCTGGATGACCGAGACGAGAACGCGTGGCAGCTGTCCAGTGATGGCCTCGCTCGTGACAAGGTGCATTACCAGCTTGCGATGCCGGAATTGCAGGGCACCAGTCAGCCGATGGTGCTGGCGGCGTGGGAATCGTCCCAGATCGACCCAAACTCAGGGATTCGGTTTGGCTTCAGCCAGCCGATGCCATCCCGTGTCGAGGCGATGGCGGCGCGCCTGGCCCGCTGGCATCAATTGCAAACCAAGCCCAATGCGGACAAGCGGCTGGCGCTCATCTACTACAACCATCCACCGGGGCGGCACAACATCGGCGCAGACAACCTGGATGTACCGCAATCGCTATTTGCCATTCTTAAACGCTTGAAAGCCGAAGGCTACAACACCGGTACCTTGCCGGACTCGCCGGAGCAATTGCTGGAACAGCTGCAGGAGCAGGGCGTCAATCTACCTGAACAGGGCGACGCGCTGGCTGCGATGGCGAAAAAGGCTGTTACCGTCAACACCCATAGCTACCGTCGCTGGTTCCGTACGCTGCCATCGGCAGTGCAGGCCGAAATGGTGCAGGGCCCGTTGGGATACTGGAACGCACAAATGCGCCGTGCGCTGCACGCTTCCCATCTCGAAAGCGTCCGGTTGACGCTGAAAACAGGTTCCAGCGAGTTGCACCATGTGCTCGACGGTGTTGTGCATCCGGCACGCGAGCGCGCGCTGGATCTACTGGCTCAACTCGAAGCGTTCTATGAGCAGGCACTGAGTCAGCCGGGCCTGGCTGATTGGGAGCAGGCCGAAAGCCTGATCCAGGCGCTGGCTGATACCGGTATCGAGGGGCTGCGTGGTTGGGGTGAGGCGCCGGGTCAGGTCATGGTGCATGACGGCCAGATGGTCTTGCCGGGGGTGCAGTTCGGCAATATTTTCATCGGGCCGCAGCCACCCCGGGGCTGGGAGGTCGATGAGGAGCTGCTGCATGCCAACCTGGTATTTCCACCGCCCCACCAATATCTGGCCTTGTATCACTGGCTGCATGACGAGTTCAGAGCGGATGCGCTGATCCACCTCGGTCGCCATTCCACCTACGAATTCTTGCCACGACGTCGAGCAGGGCTCAGCGCTGAGGACTATCCGACGCAGATCGTTGGCGACCTGCCGAGCATCTATCCCTACATTGTCGATGGGGTTGGCGAAGGGATTCAGGCCAAACGCCGCGGCCTTGCCGTCATGATCGATCACCTGACGCCGCCGCTGGTGGCTACCCCGCTATACGACGATCTGCTCAAGCTGCGCCAGTTGATCGAGAGCTTCGAGACGGGTACTGGCAGCAGCGAAGGCCCGGCGCGGCGAGCTACCATTGCCGAAATCAAGCGACTGGTCACCCGTTCCGGTCTGGAGCCAGAATTGCGCGCGTCCATGGCCGAGCCGCTGGCCGCCCGCGGAATCGATTTCGAACAGGTGGACGATGACCTGCTGGTGCATGAGGTCGGGCATTACCTGACGAATATCCAGGAGCGCTTCATGCCGCTGGGCCTGCATGTGTTCGGCAAGCCCTGGGCGTCGGAAGCCGTGGATACTTTGTTTGCATCCATGAACACTGATCAGGCGCGTTACCGACAGGCACTGGTTGATTCGCCGGCTGCAGAAATGCAGGCGCTGATTGACGCCCTCAATGGCGGATTCGTCGCGCCAGGAAAGGGCAATGACCCGATCCGTACGCCGGAAGCGCTGCCGACTGGACGAAATTTTCACGCGCTCGACAGCAGCCTGATCCCGAGTCGCATTGGTTGGAACATCGGCCACGAGTTGGCCGAGCGCGCGCGCGAACGTCCGATGGAGCAGGGTGGACGCGAAGCAGTCATTTTATGGGCGTCCGACACCGTGCGGGACGAAGGCGCCATGATTGCCTTCGGTTTGGCGTTGCTCGGAGTAGAACCTTTGTGGAACAGCCGGGGCATCGTCGAAGGCATCAGGAGGATGCCGGCAGCGGCCGGACGCGAGCGGCGCGACCTGATGTTTACCACTTCCGGGCTGTTCCGCGACCTCTACGCCGACCAGCTTGCGCTGCTTGAGCGCGGTGTACTGCTTGCGCTGGACGGCGCCAGCGAAACTATCCGGCGCGACTATCCCGCTTTGCGCACCGCACTGGATGCGGCTTTGCAGCCCCTCGGGCCACTCGCCAACGCCGGCAACGAAAGTCTGCAGCTAAACCTGGTGGCGGCCAATTGGGTCAGGGATGCCGCTCGGCGGCTCGACGCGGGTGCGGACGCCGAACAGGCAGGCAGCCTTGCTGCGCTGCGGCTGTTCGGAGTTGCACCGGGCGCTTATGGCGCCGGTGTCAATACGCTTGTCGAGCGCTCCGGCAGCTGGCAGGAACGCGGTCAGCTTGCGGGTAGTTACGTCAATCGCATGGGCCATGCTTATGGCTTGAAGCATCAGGGCGAGCCCGTTCAGGCAGTGTTCGAGGAAAGCCTTAAACACGTCACCCGCACCTACCTCGGGCGGTCCAGCAACCTGTATGGGCTGATGGACAACAATGATGCGTTTGATTACCTCGGCGGGCTGAGCATGGCCGTCGAGCACCTGAGTGGAAAAGCGCCAGAGAATTTCGTCAGCTGGCACAACGATCCGCGCAAGGTGCGCCTCGAGCCGTTGCAGGAGGCACTGCTGGCCGAACTGCGCGGGAGATTCCTGAATCCGGCCTGGATCAAGGCGTTGATGCAACATGACTACGCCGGCGCACGGACCATGGGCAGTGAGTTTCTGGAATATCTGTGGGGCTGGCAGGTCACCAATCCCGACATCATCACGGACAGTGCCTGGGAGGAGGTCAAGGCGGTTTATCTCGATGACAAGCACGCGCTGGGTATCGATGAATTTCTCGAGCAGGGCGCCAACGTACACGTCAAAAGCAACATGCTCGCGATTATGCTGGTAGCGATTCAGAAGGGCTTCTGGAAGGCCGACGAGGCGACCCAGCAAGCGCTGGCCGAGCAGTTCGCCGTCTTGGTCGCTGAGCATGGTTTGCCCGGAAGCGGACATACCCGGCCGGACCATCCGATGTTCGAATGGCTGATGCCCAAGCTCCCGGAAACACTGCGTGAACCTTTGCAGGCGCGGCTGGATTCGGCGCTGCGTAAAGCGCCGCAACCAAATACGCCGAGCAGCATTCGTGAGATACAGCCGGAGGCCGAGACGCCGCAGGCGGAGCCAGGTCAGGCTGAAACACAAGGTGATCGAAGCGCCAGCCAATATCTCTGGCTGGCAGGGTTGATCGCTCTGCTGTTGTTGGGGCTGGGGATTTGGCGTGGACGTGGGCCACGGTCGAGAGGAGCTGCATAACGTGTTCGACAATCAATTATTCAGCTGGCTGCACCTGCTGGTGGGGTGGCTTTTGCAACCGGTTACCTGGGGTCTGTTCGGGCTGTTGGCGCTGGCTATTTGCGATGCCGGAGTCGCCATGGGCGAACGGTTCGGCGGGCTGCGTCGTTGGGGTCAGCTGCCGGCAGCAGAGATCGAGCGGCGCGCGCGCCGAAGGCTTGATCGAGCCGATCTGGTGGCGCGGGTAGGTCCCATGCTGGGACTGATGGGAACGCTGATCCCGCTAGGCCCGGGCTTGGCAGCCCTGGGCGATGGCAATGTCCAGATTCTCAGCGTGGCCATGCGCGTAGCCTTCGACACGACGGTGCTGGGTTTGCTGATCGGCGTGCTGGGCTTCGCATTGGGACGCTTACGCAGGCGCTGGTACGACGAGCTGCTGGACGAATTGGAAGCCCGAACAGTCAAGGAGCGCGAAGATGAGTCGGCGCTGGCGCTCTAGTCGGTTCGCGGCTGGCGACGACGACCCGCTGGGTCCGCTAGCCAACATGGTCGATGTCGTGCTGGTGTTTGCCTGCGGACTGATTGCGGCGCTGGTCGCCCAGACGGATTTGCTCCAACAACTGAATGCAGCGAAGCAGCCGGTTGCCGTCGAGCGCGGACGGGAGCTGCCCAAACTGCCGGACAGCCTTGAGGGTGACGGCGGGAAAGGGCTGCAAAGCGTCGGTCAGGTTTTCCGTGATCCGGCTACCGGCAAGTTGATCCTGATCGGTGATTGAGGCGTGCTGTAGCCGCATCATTCTGGGGCCACATGCCGCCCTCAGCCCTTGAACCAGTCCCACAATCCCAGCGAGTAATTCGGCAGCAGGTTGATACCAAGTGCCGACTTCACCAGATACAGAGCGACCAGGCCTACCAGCGCTGAAAAGAACAGAAACGCGGTGATCGCGCCGGCCTTGGCTGCCAGTGACAGACTCCGCTGAGCACGGCTCAGGCTGCGCTTGTTTCGCCCGCCAACCAGTACGAAATAATACTGGTTGCTCCACAGATTGAAGGTTCCGCGCCAATCGAACTTGTGCCTGGCCCACGAGCGGGTAGCAAAAGCATTGCGTAACGCGTCCAGTTGCTGCGCGGTAAAGCTCTCTCGCAGTTCGGCAGGGAGCCGTTCCTTGAGTCCAACCACGAAGGGGTCGTGGTCCAGCGTGACGTTATCGAAGGCGCTGGCGTAGCGTTCAGAGGCGTTATCGGGTTTTGATTCTGGAGCGAGCATAGCGTCAGGTTGCCGTCGAAAAGCGAGAGGAGCGATGACTCATGCAACTACCCGGCCGAAAAGCTCCGTTGCGACATCATATGCTCTAACTGCTCGACCAACTGGTTGAAATCGGGGCGTTGGCTGGGGTCTTGTTGCATGCATTGACGCTGCAGGACGGCAAGGTAAGAAAGCCGTTCTTGCACGCCACTGTCATCGCAGCGCTCCAGCAGCTCCTCGAGCAAACAGCCGAACGCACGGGTTTCGAGGCGCTGCAGCGCCTGGCCCTCAGGGGTGTCTGGATCGAAGAACGAGGCCGCACCGAAATCGCTGAGCAGCGTTTGGCCACGCGAATCGACCAGCAAATTGTGCGCGTAGAGGTCGCCGTGCAGGATGCCTAGTGCATGCAAGTGACTGGCCGCCGAGGCGGCACCTGTCGCGATCCGCAGCAGTTGGTCTGCAGAAAACCGTCGCGCCGGTGCGTAGCAGTCCCGGGTGCAGCTTGCCAATGACGGTGGACCTGCGAGCACCTGATATGACGGGTCGATGAGTGCCATCAACAAACCCGGTAGCGCATCGGCGCGCTCGGCCAGTGGCCCGGCAATGTCTATCAGGTTGGGGTGTTTGCCAGCGGCGATGCAGGCTGCCATTTCGCTGTGGGGTAGCCCGTCGCTTGTCAGGCTGCCTTTGAACAGCTTGGCCGCCATGGCTTGCGCAGGCTGGCCAGGCGCCTGCCAATCAGCACGATGAACGACGCCGGACGCGCCCTGGCCAAGCACTTCTCTGAGGATGACCTGCTCGCGGTCGACCGGTGGCAGCGGGTGCTGTGCCAAGGTCTGCGCCTCCAGCGCATCGCTGAACGGGTTTCCGGCGAACGCCAGCCAGCTCAGGCGCGGCATGGACAACAGCCACTGCGGCAATGCTGGCAAGCGATTGGCTGCGATGCGCAATAATTCCAGCTGGCGGCAGTTGGCAAGCGTTTCGGGTAAGGCAGCCAGCCGATTGCCCGCGAGCATCAGCTTTTGCAGACGGCTGCAGTGGCCAATCTCGTCAGGAACCTTTTCGAGCTGGTTGTCGGTGAGAATCAGCCAGCGCAGCTTGGGAGGCAGCGCTTCGGCGGGCACGTGGCGAATGCGGCAGGCCTTGAACCCGACCATCTCCAGATTGGGACAGCGGCCGATCGAGGCGGGCAGCTCGGTGAACGGGTTGTCCGAGCAGAACAGCACGCGCAGCTTGTGCAAGCGCGACAGGTCATCAGGCAGGCTGCTGAGCTGGTTCCCGGAAAGGTTGAGCACTTCCAGACTGTCGGCCAACTCAAAAATCGCTCGGGGGAACGTCTCAAGCTGTTCGGACAGGTCCAGACGGGATGTCCCGGCGAGTTCGCCGCGTTCAAGTTGTGCCAGCGTATGCATGGGTGCTCTCGCATCCGGACGGAACCGGGGGATTGGGTCAATGCGCTAGGACAATGCCCTGTGTTGCCGGTTCAATTGCGTCTAGCACGGGCGTTTCGGCCGGTCGGGTGCGTGTGCGCACGAGGCGTTCTGCACGCGCGCGCAGTTGGCCGCAGCCGCCATCGATGTCCTGTCCTGCCGAGTTGCGCACCTTTGTCAGTACGCCGTTCTCATGCAGGTAGCGCATGATCTGGTGAATGCGATCCGCCTCAGGTCGCTGAAACTCGTCGTCATCGAGGCTGTTGTAGGGAATGACGTTCATGATCGCGAACTTGCCACGAAGCAGCCGAATGATCCCGTCCATCTCCTGCTGGCTGTCGTTGATGCCTTTGAGCAGCGTCCACTGATACTGGATTGGGTAGTCGACCAGCCGGGCGTAGGCTTCGCCGAGCTCGACGAGCTTTGCGGGGTCGAAATAGGGCGCTCTTGGTAGCAGCTCTCGGCGCAGGCTCGCATCGGTACTGTGCAGCGATAAAGCCAGCGCCGGCTTCACCTTCTGCTGAGGCAGCCGCTCGAACACTCGCGGATCGCCGACGGTGGAAAAAACGAGGTTCTTGTGGCCGATGCCGCCTTCGGTGCCGAGCAGCTCGATGGCCTCAAGTACGTTGTCCAGATTATGTGCAGGCTCGCCCATGCCCATGAACACGACTTTTTTGACCGGACGGAAGCGGCGCGCGAGGGCGACCTGCGCAACAATCTCGGCGCTGCCCAGTTGGCGGAGCAGGCCGCTCTTGCCCGTCATGCAGAACACGCAGCCCACCGCGCAACCGACTTGGCTCGAGACGCACAGGCCGTCGCGGGGCAATAGCACGCTTTCAACCATCTGACCGTCCGCCAGCATTACCAGCAGCCGCGCGGAACCATCAGTGGCTGGATGCTCGGAGCGCAGACGGGCGAGGCCATCGATTGTCTCGTTCACGCACGGCAAGCCGTTACGTACGGACAGGGGAAGGAAGTCTTCGGTTTTCTGATGACGCGTGCCGGTATCCAGCGGCCTGCCATTCAGCCAGGCGCGTGTGACCCGACCGATGTGGATGGGCTTGGCGCCAATGGAGGCGAGCTGTTGGTGAATATCTTGGATGCGCATAAGGCGCGCATTCTAGCCAAACGGCATCAACCGGTCTGTAGGCCGTTGCGCGACATTGAGGATGGTCTATGGCGTTCCGCCAGGCGGTCAGTCCCGGAACCGAGGGCTCCCCAGCGCCATGACGATCAACAGCGCTGAAAGCAGGGCGAACGCCAGCGTCAGCGATGCGTAGTGAGCAATCACGCCGATCAGCGCGGGGCCTGCAAGAACCCCTGCAAAACCGATGGTGGTCGCTGCTGTGATGGCTTGATGGACGGGCATGGTGTGCTGACGGCTCAGCGAGGAGATCAAAACAGGAGAGACGTTGGCGCAGCCAAGCCCGCAGAGCCCATAACCGAGCAGGGCCCACCCCCAATGGTCGGTGAGAACGGTCAGGGCAATGCCGAAGGCAGCCAGCAGCCCACCCAAACCAATCACCCTGGCGGTGCCCAGGCTGTTCACCACCGGCGCCCCGGCGAAGCGTCCTATTGTCACCATGAGCGCGAAACTGGCGTAGCCCAGGCCGCCTTTGGCGGTTTCCAGCGCCTTTTGCTCGGTCAGATAGAGAGCACTCCAGTCCAGCACTGCGCCTTCTGCCAGATACACGACGAAGGTCATGGCGCCCACCAGCAGCACCGCACCTGTCGGTCGGATGAAGGCGACGCCGCCAGCTGGTGCCTTGTCCCGCAAATAGCCGGGCATCACTGTGATGTTGGCCAGCGCGATGACCGCGATCATCAGCAGAGTGCCGGTAGCTGGGGCTAGGCCCAGTGTCAGTGCGCCGGTGAGGGACAGCGCGCCGCTGATCGAGCCCAGACTGAACATGCCATGGAAATTCGACATGTGACGCCTGCCAGTGTCGCGCTCGATCACCACCCCCTGAATGTTCAACACGACATCGATCACGCCAAGGCTTCCGCCAAAACAGAAAAGCGCCAGAGCCAGTACTGCTATCGATTGGGTGAAGGCAATGCCAAGCAGGGCAAACAGCAGCAAGACGACGCTGCTGAGCACAACGGGACGGATTCCGCGTCGTGTCACTAGCAGGCCGGACAGCGGCATCCAGGTCAGCGAGCCGATACCGATGCACAGCAGCAGGGTGCCGAACAGCGCGTCGCACATTTCGATGCGCTCGCGCACGTACGGCACCAGCGGTGCCCAGATGGACAGACCGAACCCGGCCATGAAAAAGCCGACACGTGTCGCACGGCGCGCGATGGGGGAGGCGGCATCGAGGGGCTTGGAAGCCGCAGGCATACTCAGGGTTCCTTGCTCTAAACGGGGGCGACGCTCACTCGTCATTGCCTGGAGGTCGCGGCGCGCATTCTGTCAAAGAAATGCAGCGAGAGCAGAGAGATAGGTGGCAGCGTAGCCGGATCTCGTCGGATGCAGTCGGCTCAAACCATCCAGCCAGCAAGACACTCATGGTAATCTTCGCGTTTGCCAATATGCGGCCCCGGAGCGGTACATGAAGTTCATTCACCAGCGCGAGCACCTCAACGAAGACGACTTCGTGATCATCGAATGCTCGCAACCTTGCAACATCCGCCTGATGAACGACAAGAATTTCCGCAGCTTCAAGAATGGCGGCCGTCATGCATATCACGGCGGCGCTTTCGACAAGTTTCCAGCGAAGATCAAGGTGCCCAACACCGGCTTCTGGAACATCACCATCGACACGGTGACGCGCAAGGCCATCAGTGTCACCCGCAAGCCGACGCTCACCCACTCGATCAAGATCGTCCGCAATTCGCCGTCCGAGCTGAAGTAACCCTTCTATCCGGTGCGCAGCGTCTGCTGCCGCCAGGTTTCTGGTTGTTCAAATGTCACTTGTCGATTAACGCACCCCCCTGCGACGTAATCGCTTGCCTTTGGTGCTTCGTTTAATTAGCTTCACATGAAGATTCTTTTCGTGGAGACAATTATGCACAAACCCAAAGGCGGTGATCACGTCGATGGCGTGCTCGCTCAGTGGCAAAGCGTGCGCCCTGAAGGCGACGCATCGCCGATGGCGATCTTTACGCGTGTGTATCGGCTGTCCAAATACCTCAACCGATGCATCGCCGATGTCTTTCGCAAGCACGGTCTGCATGACGGCGAATTTGATCTGCTTGCAACGCTCTATCGCAGCGGCGAACCGCAAGGGCTTACGCCGAACGCCTTGCGGCACGCCGCCGTGCTCAGTTCGGGTGCCATGACCAATCGGCTCGACCGCCTCGAGGCCGCCGGGCTGATCCACCGCGTGCCCAATCCGGACGATCGGCGCAGCCTGCTGATACGCCTCACTGATGAAGGGCAGACCGTATTACTCGCCTGTCTCGATGAATATCTGACGACGCTGGATGGTCTACAGGCGCCGCTCGATCAGGAGCAGAGACAGGCCTTGGCGAGCGGCCTTCGCATCCTATTGCGGTCCTTGGAGGAGCAGGGCGATGACTGAGGCAAAACGTGGCACTACAGGTGCGCACCTCGGCATGCTGCTCTGGGCGTTGTTCGTTGGCCTGTCTTTCCCCGCAGTGGGGCTGATGAGCGAAGGCCTGCCGCCGTTGCTACTGACCGCTATCCGTTTCAGCATTGCCGCCTTGGCATTGCTACCCCTGTTGTTGCGCCAGAATGAACGCTGGCCAAGCCTGCCGGGGCTACTTCTGTATGCGTTGATGGGCCTGAGCCTGGCTGGTTTCTTCGGCACCATGTTCTGGGCCGCGCACCGTATCAGCGCTCTGTCGATGGCTACGCTGTTCGTCAGTGTGCCGCTGCTGGCTTATTGCATCGGTCGCGGCTTGGGTGTCGAACAACCTACAGGCCGGCTGCTGGCGATACTGGCGCTGGGTGCGCTGGGCGCGCTGGGGCTAGCTGTAGCCGAAAGCAACGGAGACATAGCCCAGTTGGAGTTCGGCTTTGGTGAGTTGGCATTCTTCTTCGGCTGCATTGCTTCGGCGATGTACCCGGTGCTGAGCAAGTGGGGGCTGCAGCGCGGCGTACTGGCACCTCAGGCCGGCTTGCGCACGTTCTGGAGCCTGCTGATGGGGGCCATGCTGATTGGCGCGCTAGGGCTCGTCTGGGAACAGCCGATGGCTCTAACCCGGATGGACTGGCGTGATGTCGCCCTGGTGGTCTATCTGGGTGTATTTTCCAGCGGTATGACTTTCTTCCTGCAGCAGCGAGCCACGGCGGTGCTGACCCCGGGGGCGGTGACCGCGTATAGCTACCTGGTTCCGTTCGTATCGATGCTGCTGCTGTTCATCGCCCAACCACAACGAATCGGCTGGCACTGGCTGCCGGGCAGTGTCTTGGTGATCATCGCTATCGGATTACTGCTCCGGCGCGGTAAGGCTGCTGCGGCGTAGCGGCGGCGCGTCAAAGACACCTGTCAAACTGAACGGCTCGCTGCGGCCTCCGCGAGCGTTGAGTTCAAGTGCCCTTCAGTCGTCGTCAGCGCTTGCACTCACCGCACCCAGGCAGCGAAGGCGGGTTTGCGGTGCGCTGCCGAGGCTCCAGCACTGCTCATCCTCGCTGTACAGTGCTTCCATTACGCTGTTGTAGCTGAACGACCACTGCCGCCGCTCACGGCCGTCGATCGACTCGATGCGCACAACGGTTTCCTCACTGGCGAAAGGCTCGCCTGCGCTGGCGGCGGCATCGGCGCGGTCGAGCAAGTCATCGTTAAGGGTGAACTGCCAGGCGTGCAGACCGTCGACTTCAAGCATGTCAGCGGATTCCAGTTCATCGAGCAGGTAGCGGGGTTCGGTAGACATTGCACGCTTCGGGTATGGGGTGATTGAGGTAGGTTCGTGGCCGCCCCTGGATATGGGACGGCCAGAGTAGGCTCAGTTGTCGTAACCCAGGTTCGGCATCAGCCAGCGCTCCGTGACAGTGATGTCTTGGCCCTTGCGAGAGCTGTAGCGCTCGGCCTGGTCCTTGTCGATCTTGCCTACTGCGAAGTACTGCGCCTGAGGATGGGCGAAATACCAACCACTGACTGCAGCTGTCGGGAACATTGCGTAATGCTCGGTCAGGGTGACCTGACTGACGCCGTCAGCATCAAGCAGCTGGAACAGCGTGCCTTTTTCCGTGTGGTCGGGGCAGGCCGGGTAGCCTGGGGCAGGGCGGATGCCTTTGTATTGCTCCTTGATCAGCTCTTCGTTGCTCAGCTGTTCTTCAGGATCGTAGCCCCACCATTGCTTACGGACCTGCTGGTGCAACCACTCGGCACAGGCCTCGGCGAGGCGATCGGCAAGCGCCTTGACCATGATTGAGTTGTAGTCGTCGCCGGCGTCCTGATAGGCCTTAGCCACTTCTTCAGCGCCAATACCGGCAGTGGTAATGAAGCCACCCACGTAGTCGGTCACTCCGCTGCTTTTCGGTGCGACGAAGTCGGCCAGCGAAAAGTTCGGCTTGCCGTCTGTCTTCACCGTTTGCTGGCGCAGGTGGTGAAGTGTGGCGAGGGCTTCGCCGTCGTCGCCATAGACCTGGATGTCGTCTTCGTCGACTTGGTTGGCCGGCCAGAAGCCGAACACGGCGCGCGCCTTGATCAGCTTTTCATCGACCAGCTTGGTGAGCATCGCCTGGGCATCGTTGAACAGTGAGGTGGCGGCTTCGCCAACGACTTCGTCCTTAAGGATGCGCGGATACTTACCGGCGAGATCCCATGAAATGAAGAACGGTGTCCAGTCGATGTAATCGACCAGGGTACGCAGGTCGATATCTTCCAGGACCTTACGGCCAGTGAATGTCGGTTTGACCGGCGAGTACGCTGCCCAGTCGAACTGGGGTTTGACCGCAACCGCTTCAGGGTAAGTCAGGCGCTCGGTGCGGGCGCTTCGATTAGCGGTGCGCTCGCGAATCATCGCGTATTCTTCACGGGTTTTCTCGACGAAGGCCGGCTTCAGCTCCTTCGACAGCAGGGTGGTCGCCACCCCTACGGCGCGCGAGGCGTCGGTGACGTAGACCACTGCATCGTTCTTGTAATGCGGGTCGATCTTCACCGCTGTATGTGCTTTGGATGTGGTCGCGCCGCCGATCATCAGCGGCAGGTAGAAGTCCTGGCGCTGCATCTCACGAGCAACGTGGACCATCTCGTCGAGCGACGGTGTGATCAGGCCTGACAGGCCAATGATGTCGCATTTCTCGGCTATTGCTGTCTGCAGAATCTTTTCAGCCGGGACCATGACGCCCATGTCCACCACGTCATAGCCGTTACAGCCGAGCACGACGCCGACGATGTTCTTGCCGATGTCGTGGACGTCACCTTTGACGGTTGCCATGAGGATCTTTCCCTTGGCTTCCGGCTTGTCGCCTTTCTCCGCTTCGATGAAGGGAATCAGGTGCGCCACGGCTTGCTTCATCACGCGCGCGGACTTGACCACCTGTGGCAAAAACATCTTGCCCGAACCGAACAGGTCGCCGACCACGTTCATGCCCGACATCAACGGCCCTTCAATGACTTCGATGGGGCGCGCGCATTGCTGGCGGAATTCTTCGGTGTCCTGAACGATGTGTGTAGTGATGCCCTTGACCAGCGCATGTTCCAGCCGCTTCTGGACCGTATAACTACGCCATTCCTCGGTTTCCGCTTCTTTGACGCTGCCGTCGCCCTTGAACTCGTCGGCAATGGCCAGCAGCGCTTCGGTGCCGTTCGGCGTGCGGTTGAGAACCACGTCCTCGACCGCATCGCGCAGCTTTTTCGGGATCTCGTCGTAGATCTCCAGCTGACCCGCGTTGACGATACCCATCGTCAGCCCGTTCTGGATCGCGTAGTAGAGGAAGACCGAGTGAATCGCTTCGCGCACCGGGTTGTTGCCGCGGAACGAGAACGAAACGTTCGATACGCCGCCGGAGGTCAGGGCGTAGGGAAGGTTGTCACGGATATAGGCGCAGGCTTCGATGAAGTCCACGGCATAGTTGTTGTGTTCTTCGATGCCGGTAGCGACGGCAAAGATGTTCGGGTCGAAGATGATGTCTTCCGGTGGGAAGCCCACTTCATTCACCAGAATGTCGTAGGACCGCTGGCAGATCTCGCGCTTGCGCGCGGCGGTATCGGCCTGGCCGGCTTCGTCGAAGGCCATGACCACCACGGCCGCGCCGTAGCGTTTGCACAGCCGCGCATGATGTTTGAAGGCGTCGACGCCTTCTTTCATGGAAATCGAGTTGACGATGCCTTTGCCCTGGATGCACTTGAGGCCCGCTTCGATCACTTCCCACTTGGAGGAGTCGATCATGATCGGCACGCGTGAGATGTCTGGCTCACCGGCGATCAGATTGAGGAAGGTCACCATGGCCGCCTTCGAATCCAGCATGCCCTCGTCCATGTTGATGTCGATGACCTGCGCGCCGGCCTCGACCTGCTGCAGGGCAACTTCCAGCGCCTCGGTGTAATTCTCTTCACGGATCAGCCGGGCAAACTTGGCCGAGCCGGTAATGTTGGTGCGTTCGCCTACGTTGACGAATAGCGAACTACGATCGATGGTGAAGGGCTCGAGACCGGACAGCCGGCAGGCCTTGGGAATATCGGGAATGACGCGCGGCGGGTATTTCGCAACGGCGTTAGCAATCGCCTCGATATGCGCAGGCGTCGTACCGCAGCAGCCACCGACGATATTGAGAAAGCCGCTGGATGCGAATTCCTCGACCACCCGGGCCATTTCTGCCGGGCTTTCATCGTATTCACCAAAGGCGTTCGGCAGGCCCGCGTTGGGGTGCGCCGAAACATGGGTTTCGGCCTTGTTGGAAAGCTCTTCCAGATAGGGGCGCAGCTCTTTCGCACCCAGGGCGCAGTTGAGGCCGACCGAAATGGGCTTGGCGTGGCGAACCGAGTTCCAGAAAGCTTCGGTGGTCTGGCCGGACAGGGTGCGGCCCGAAGCGTCGGTGATGGTGCCGGAGATCATGATCGGCAGCTCGAAGCCAATGTCCTCGAAAACCTGTTGCACGGCGAAGATCGCCGCTTTGGCATTGAGCGTGTCGAAGATGGTCTCGATCAGGATCAGGTCGGACCCGCCTTCGATCAGGCCGCGCGTGGCTTCGGTGTAGTTCTCGACCAGCTCGTCGAAGGTCACGTTGCGGTAGCCGGGATTGTTCACATCCGGTGACAACGAGCAGGTACGGCTGGTTGGGCCGAGCACGCCGGCAACGAAGCGCGGGCGATCGGGGGTTTCGGCCGTCTTGGCATCGGCGGCTTGTCGGGCGAGGCGCGCACCTTCGACGTTCAGCTCGTAGACCAGCTCTTCCATGCCGTAATCCGCCTGGGATACGCGCGTGGCATTGAAGGTGTTGGTCTCGACGATGTCGGCGCCCGCGTCGAAGTAAGCCTTTTCAATCGCGCTGATGGCGTCCGGCCGGGTGAGGATCAACAGGTCGTTGTTGCCTTTCAGGTCCTGCGGCCAGTCGGCGAAGCGCTCGCCGCAGTAGTCGGACTCTTCCAGTTTGTAACTCTGGATCATCGTGCCCATGCCGCCGTCGAGAATCAGGATGCGCTCCTTGAGGGCCTGCTGGAGTGCCTGGAGACGGGCATTGCGGTCGAGCATGAGAACTACCTGAAGCTGGTTGCGAGGACCGCGAATAATAGCAAAGCTGCACGCTTTTTGATCATCCGCTGATTTACATGAGTAGCGCTCATGTTGATAAAGTGCTCGTAAGCGGCAGACCCCTGCGTAGACCGGTAAGTCCTACTAAAACACTAGGACTTTATCCGGGGCGGTGGTTGGCGTACACTGCCGGGCATGTATGAGAGGAGTTCCCATGAGCGCCATTACCATTACCGAAGCTGCACACGATTACCTGGCCGACCTGCTTGAAAAGCAGAACACTACCGGGATCGGTATCCGGGTCTTTATCACTCAGCCAGGCACGCCTTACGCTGAAACCTGCATCGCCTATTGCAAACCGGGCGAGGAAAAGCCGGACGACATCGCGGTCTCTCTTAAGAGCTTTACCGCCTGGATCGACGGCACCAGCGAACCATTCCTGGAAGACGCCCTGGTTGATTACGCCACTGACCGCATGGGCGGACAGCTGACTATCAAGGCACCCAACGCCAAGCTGCCGATGGTCAATGAAGACAGCCCGCTCAATGATCGCATCAATTATTACCTGCAGACCGAAATCAATCCCGGACTTGCCAGCCATGGCGGGCAGGTGACTTTGATCGATGTGGTGGACGAAGGCGTGGCAGTGCTGCAGTTCGGAGGTGGGTGCCAGGGTTGCGGTCAGGCTGATGTAACGCTCAAGGAGGGTATTGAAAAAACCTTGCTGGAAAGGATCCCGGAACTGAAGGGCGTGCGTGATGTGACCGACCACACCAATCGCGACAATGCCTATTATTGAGTGGTAACGGCCTAAACGGTGGCTGTTTCGGTCAGCTTGATGGCTGATTGCTACTATCTTTTCGCGTCGTCCCCACAGCGCCCGCTAGCTGAGATAAGCTGTCCAGGATCCAGAGGCCTGGCCAAGTGAGCGAGCGCTGCATGTCTGCCGTTTCCCTTTTGATTTGCGATGATTCCAGCCTGGCGCGCAAGCAATTGCTGCGCGCACTGCCGGCTGAGTGGCCGCTGGATATTTCTCAGGCTGCCAGTGGTCGCGAGGCGCTTGAACGAATTCGCGAAGGGGACATCGATGTCTTGCTGCTCGATCTGACCATGCCAGACATGGACGGCTATGGGTTACTGGCAGCCCTTCGCCACGAGCAGCTGGAATGCAAGGTCATCGTGATCTCGGCGGACGTCCAGGAAGAGGCCGTGCGCCGGGTGCTGGAATTGGGTGCGCTGGCATTCATTCGCAAGCCTGCCGATCCGGTACATCTGCAGCAGACCCTGGCGGGGCTTGGGGTTGTCGGCAGCGAATTGCCGGCGCTCGGAGAGCGAAACGCCGGTCCGGTTGCGTTCCGCGATGCCTTTCGTGAGGTCGTTAACGTAGCGATGGGGCGAGCGGCGGCACTGCTCGCCAAGGTGCTAGGGGTGTTCGTGCAGCTGCCCATCCCCAATGTGAACATCCTCGAAGTCGGTGAATTGCACATGGCGCTGGCTGATGCCGCTCAAGGCGACAAGCTGTCGGCGGTGTGCCAGGGTTATATCGGCGGCGGCATCGCCGGCGAGGCACTGCTGATATTCCACGATTCCGAGATTGCTGACATGGCGCGTCTGATGCGCGCCGATGATTACCTCGAACTGGAGATGCTGCTCGATCTTTCCAGTCTTCTGATCAGCGCATGTCTGAGCGGTATAGCAGACCAGATCGATGTGGTCTTTTCTCAGGGGCACCCGCAGGTGCTGGGCCAGCATGCTTCAATCGACGAACTGATACGTCTCAACCGTAAACGCTGGAAAAACACCTTGGCGGTTGAAATCAGCTACAGCCTGGAAGGTCATGACATCCATTTCGACCTGCTCTTGCTGTTCACCGAAGACTCGGTTGAGCTGCTGTCACGCAAACTCGTCCCGTTGATGAGCTGAACATGTCCGAGCCGAACGATCTAAGCGAACTTCACTGGTTACTGGCCATCATCCAGAGTATCGACGTGGGTGTCGTGGTGCTTGACCGCGAGTATCGCATCGACGTCTGGAATACGTTCATGGAAAACCGCTCCGGACGGTTGCCCGAAGAGGCGCGCAAGAAAACCTTCTTTGAGCTGTTTCCTGAAGTCGACGAGCACTGGTTTCGCCGTAAGGTGGAGAACGTCGCTACGCTCGGGACTCCGTCGTTCACCATCTGGGAGCAGCGGCCGTATCTGTTGCGATTCAAAAACTACCAGCCGATTACCGGACTGGAAGATTTCATGTACCAGAACACCACGTTGATGCCATTGAAGGCGCTCAACGGCAGAATCGAACAGATCTGCCTGATCATCTATGACGTAACCGATGTGGCTACCAACCGTCGCCAGTTACAAGCGGCGAATCAGGAACTGCAGCGCCTATCCAGCACCGACCGCCTGACAGGCCTGTTCAATCGCGGCCATTGGGAGGAGATGCTGCGTCAGGACTATGCGCGACATCTTCGCTATGAGCGCAACGCAGCGCTGGTCATGTTCGATATCGACCACTTCAAGAAGATCAACGACAGCTACGGCCATCAGGCCGGCGATGCCGTGATCCAGCAAACTGCCGAGCTTGTTCGGCAGTGCATGCGCGACGCGGATATTGCCGGACGCTACGGCGGTGAGGAGTTCGTGGTACTGCTGCCGGACACCGACAGCGAGGGCGCAGTGACCTTTGCTGAACGGTTACGGCAAACCATTGCGGCTCATGAGGTCGTCTACGACGGGCACAGCATTCGCTTCACCGTCAGTTTGGGAATTGCGGACCTTAGCCAGCCAACCAGTGGTTACGCGCAACTGATTGAGCGCGCAGACAACGCCCTGTACTCATCAAAAGCCGCAGGGCGCAATCAGGTGACGCTGTACCACTAGGCCTTCGTGCGGGCGCTCAGAAATTTCAGCAAAGTGACTTCTTCACTGCTCATCCACTTGCGCTTTCTCGCCTTGCTCAGTTGCGCCAGTTCGCCAGCGACGAAGGCGTCAAGCACGTCAGGGTGGATGTAGCACTGGCGACACACTGCGGGCGTATTACCGAGTTGGCGAGAAACCTGGGAAACCACATCGACCAGATTGCGGCGCGCCACGGTGTCCGGTTGCCATTCACGCTTGCGCAGGTATTCCAGCGCCAAGGCACTCCCTGCCCAGGTTCGATAGTCCTTGGCGGTAAAGTCGCCCCCGGTCATCTCCTGTATGAATGCGTTAACGTCACTGGAGCTGACTGGCCGACGCACACCATGTTCGTCCAGGTATTGAAACAAATGCTGACCTGGCAACTCCATGCAGCGCCGGATGATGCGCGCCAGGCGCTGGTTCTTTAGTGTCACGCGATGCTCTACACCGCTTTTGCCTCGGAACTGAAAACGGATTGCCGCGCCCCGTACATCGACATGACGGGTTCGCAGTGTGGTCAGCCCATATGAGCGGTTTTCTTTTGCGTATCGCGAGTTGCCAACACGGATCAGGGTCGATTCGAGCAACTGCACCAGCAGCGCCATTACCTTTTCCCTCGGCATGCCATGCAAGGACAACTGCTGCTGCAAGCGCTCACGCATTCGCGGCAAGGCAGAACCGAATGACAGGACACGTTCGTACTTGCTGCTGTCGCGGATCTCTCGCCAGCGAGCGTGATAACGATATTGCTTGCGACCGCGAGCGTCGCGTCCAGTCGCCTGCATATGACCTTGAGGATCCGGGCAAATCCAGACATCGGAATAAGCGGGCGGAATGGCCAGCTTGTTGATGCGGGCTATTTCCTGCACATCAAGGATGCGCTCGCCCGACGGCAGGAAATAAGCAAATTTACCTCTGAGCTTTCGGCGGCTGATGCCTGGCCCGTGATCGTCCACGTAGTGCAGATCGGTAGGTAGCTCAGGGCAGAGGGCCGTGCCGGTATCCGGCATTTCATCCGCCGGCTGCGGGCGAACGCCCTCCGCCAATTGCGGCGCCTTCCCGCTGCCCTGATCGATCAGCATGCATGCTCCTGAAAGGGCCTCTGCCCGGCGTTCTAAGCCCAGCTGCGTCAATGATTGTGCGTTGAATGCAGCCAGGCTGTCCTGGTGGTTGTTGGCGACTTGCTGGGCGAGGCCGGTGTCAGTCTTCGCTTTCCTGGCTGTTACGCATCAACAGCCGTATCGCGGCTACAAGTTCGTCGATTGCCTCGCGATAGATAGCCGGATCCGCCTTTGTTTCGGCGCTGTCCGCCAGCCGTCGTGCACTTTCCAGATGGTCATTTATCGAGGAATAGTCTCCGATCATATAAGCGCTCCTGGGTTCGAACGAGAAGGGTGCTGACACAAGCGCTGTGTCTCAATAACAGACCGGCACGGACGACAGGGGTTCTGGCTCGCGTAACGGCGCAGCATGAACAGCAATGTTGTTTCCATTTTTGCTGCCAATGCCATGCCGCTTGTCAGTAGCGGCGCCTCCACCGAGATCATTGCGGCAGCTGATCGCGGAAATATTGGCTCCGTCCGGCTCCGATACTCACTGTTCGGCGCCGTTGAATCATGCTCAGTCAGTAATCCCAGGCTGTGCAGGCATGGACCATGCACTCAATTTCACGCCATCCTTGCTCAATTCGAGTCGGGCAGCCTCCAGCAAACCGGCCAAGTGGGCCGGGTCTGCATACTGAGATCGCGCGATATGTAGGATTGATAGAACTTCGTCACCTGCCGCACTGGTTACGCTTAGCGAGAAGCTGCCGTCCGTGTGGTCGGCTCGAGTCACTGCATGACAGGGTAAAAACGCCATTTCGCAGATGCGTCTGGCTTCATCAAGGTCAAGGACTGCCGATGTCATCCTCTTGGTCCGCAGATATTGATCATTTTGCAGGTGCAACGTCGAAGATCAGATTGATCCCATCGCCGCTGCCGTCACCCACTACCGAGCCCTGTACCGGTTTGTGCGTCACCTGACGACCCTTGTAGAAGTCGCTCAGATGCTGCTGCGCTACATCGCAGACATGTGTGATCAATCCGGTGGTCTGCGTATCGCGGGGAATGATGAACTTGAGGGTGATGCAATGGCCTTGTTCACCCTCCGGCAGATTGGCCAGACCGCTGCTATGCCATTGATCATTGACGTAGGCTTCTGCACCTTTCATGGGCTGCTCCTTGTTTATTGGCTTATTGCTGGGACCGTCGAATACCCGAATGGGTCCGTCTGCTCAGCGGAGCACCTGCGCGGATCAGGCACTTGAAAGCGAAAAGGCCCGGCGCTTGCGCAGCCGGGCCTCATCTAAACGCGGACAATTTTATTCGGGCATGTGCCAAGGAGCCAAATGTACGCCTTGGCGACTCAGGTCGGCGCGTGCCTGCTCCAGTGACTGGCCGAGCTTGATCGGGTCGGAGTAGACATGGCTAGCCAGTTTGCAATGACCGACGGTGCGCGATTCGCTGCCATCCAGAACTGTGATACTGAGCTCGCCGTTGCCTTCGAGCAGCGTCCAGGCCACGCACTGGAATGGTTTGAACGCACGGTCAGTAATCAGGAGGGCGTCGTTAAAGCGAAGCGGGCTGTTCATCAGGCATGTCTCTCTGTGTGATAACCAAAAATCGGATATGAGCCTGCCGCCAAGCTGTCGGCGCTGGCCTTACATATCCATTGATGTACACAGAGGACCGATAAGTCACAGGGCTGTTTCGTGTTTTACGGTTTTTTTTGCAATTAGCCAAAGGTCTAGCATTAGCTGCAGCTTGCACTCTCGGCTTAATTGCAAGCTAAGTTATTGTTTTAGTTGAGCTAGTTTCAGGTGGCACATGTAGATTCCGGTTCAAACCTGCGTTTAATGTTGTTTCGGGTGTGGCGAAGAGCCGCAACCGGAGTAAAAAACAAAACGGCCAGATCCAAGTTCTGGATCTGGCCGATGTATACAAAGCGCTGCGCTAATTCTGCGTAGTCAGACCTTGAACTGCCTGAGCAGGCGATTCAACTGCTCGGCTAGCTCACCGAGCCGCTCTCCTGCCGCGCTCGACTGCTCGGCGGCCTGTGTACTTTGTTGCGCCAACCCAGCTGCCTGAGTGACATTCTGGTTGATGTCTTCGACTACGTGCGTTTGTTGCAATGTAGCGCTGGCTATCGACGCGTTTAATCCCGACAGGTTGCGCAGTGCCTGGGCAATTTGGCCAAGGCTTGCCCCGGCCTGACTCGCTTGCTCCACGGTGGCCTGGGAAGCTCGGCTGCTTTCCATGATCACCGTGACGGCTGCACCTGAGTTCTTCTGCAGGCGTTCGATCATTGTGTGAATCTCGGCCGTTGAGGTCTGGGTGCGTTGCGCAAGCAGGCGAACCTCGTCGGCTACCACTGCGAAGCCTCGACCTTGCTCACCTGCGCGGGCTGCCTCGATCGCGGCGTTTAGTGCGAGGAGGTTGGTCTGATCGGCGATCGATCCGATGACCTCGAGAACCGATCCGATCTTGGTGGTCTCGTCAGCTAACGACTGGATGACGCCGACCGCTTCGTTGATGGTGGTTGAGAGCTGGTCGATCTGCTGCAAGCTGGCTTCGATATTTCGTTGCCCCAAGCCTGCCTGTTTCTCCGCGTCACCTACTTCATTGGATGCCTGTTCAGCATTCTTCGCCACTTCCTGAACAGCATAGGTGACCTCGTTGACGGCTGTGGCAACCAGCTCCATTTGTTGCGACTGTTGCTGACTCTGCTTGTGCGCCTGTCCGGCCAGACCGCCGAGTGCATTAGAGGAGGTTTCCAGTGCGCCGGAGGTTTCAAACAGTTGCCCGATCACCGAGCGAAGCTTGGCCGTGAAGGTGTTGAAGTCGCGGCTAAGGGTGGTCAATTCGTCGTTGCCCGACACGTCGAGGTTCCGCGTCAGGTCGGCTTCGCCGCTGGCAATGTTGGCCATCGCCTGCATGGAGTGGCGCAATGGCTGAGTGATACTGCGGATGAGAATGGCGACCAGCACCGCCATCAGCGCAGCAATTGCCAAGCCAATGATCGAAAAACGTACTAGATAATTCTGGAACTCCGCTTCGACGTCGTCGACGTAGATCCCCGAACCTATGATCCAGCCCCATGGCTTGAACAGCTCGACATAGGAGATCTTCGGCACGGGGTCTTTCTCGCCGGGCTTCGCCCATTGATAGTCAACCAGGCCGGCACCTTTGAGTTGGGCAATCTTGACCATCTCGTTGAACAGTTCTTTGCCGTTCGGATCCTTAACCTTGGACAGATTCTGGCCCTCAAGCTCGGGTTTCATCGGATGCATGACCATGACGGGCTGCATGTCGTTGATCCAGAAATAGTCGTTCTGGCCATAGCGAATCAGACGAACCTGATCCATTGCGGCTTTCTGTGCCTCGGCCGTCGTCATGCTCCCGTTGGCTTCGAGCTGCTGGTAATAGGTCAGTACGCCTCGCGCGGTCTCGACGATGTTTTGCGTCATCACCTGCTTGCCTTTGTACAAGTCGCTACGCACCTGCTGGATCATCAGCAGGCCAAGCACGAAGAGCATGACCACCGCTACCAGCGGAATCAGCCAGAGGCGCTTACTAATCGGGAAGTTTCTTAGCAGATTCATAGGGTTGTAAGCTCCTGTTAATGTCTTGTGTTTTTTATTATTCGAATAGGGAGTGGAGCGCGGCGACACGGTCTGCCCTGAAAAACAGTTAAGGCAGCGGTTTTGGTCATGGCTCATGAATAGCGTTTCGGCTGTCAGTTGAAAAAGATGAGGGTGGCCGCGTTCACCAATGAATTTACTTGGCTAAAGCGAGTCAGAACAGCGCTCAGATGGCTATCTGACATATACCTTTGTGGCATATTCAGCCGCGATAAAATCCAGCGTTAAATTGGGGAAATAGATGGACCTATGGATTGCCTTTCAGGCGTTGCTTCTAGGGGTAGTGGAAGGCATCACGGAGTTTCTGCCTATATCGAGCACCGGGCACCAGATCATCGTCGCGGACCTGATCGGTTTCGGCGGGGAAAGAGCGCTGGCTTTCAACATTATTATTCAGCTAGGCGCCATCCTGGCGGTTGTATGGGAGTACCGGCGCAAGATAGTCGACGTGGTAGTCGGCCTGCCGAAACAGAAGCAGGCCCAGAAGTTTACCGGGAACCTACTGGTCGCGTTTTTTCCGGCGGTGGTGCTTGGTGTCACCTTCGCTGATCTCATCCATGAGTTCCTGTTTAACCCGATCACGGTTGCTGCCGCACTGGTAATTGGTGGCGTAGTGATGCTCTGGGCTGAAAAGCGAGTGCATGAAGTGCAGGCCGAAACGGTTGATGACATGCACTGGAGCCAGGCCCTGAAGGTGGGTTTCGCACAGTGCTTGGCTCTCATTCCCGGCACCTCCCGTTCGGGTGCAACGATCATCGGTGGATTGTTGTTCGGGCTGTCCCGAAAGGCAGCCACAGAGTTTTCGTTCTTCCTGGCCATGCCAACCATGGTCGGTGCTGCGGTGTACTCGGGTTACAAGTATCGAGATCTTTTTCAGCCAGCCGATTTGCCGGTGTTTGCTATCGGCTTTGTTACATCGTTCATCTTTGCGATGGTGGCTGTCAGAGCCTTGCTGAAATTTATAGGCAACCATAGCTACGCGGCATTTGCCTGGTATCGAATCATCTTCGGCATCATCATCCTTGGAACCTGGCAGTTCAGCCTGATCGACTGGAGTACGGCGGCTGGCTGAGCACGCTTGAACAGATAGCCAAGGAGCGCTTACGTGCCCTCGTTCGAACATCAGCTTCTATCAGTCAACGGCATCACACTCAGCATCTATAGCGCGGGTCCCCTGGATGGGCCTGTAGTCTGGTTGCTGCACGGGTTTCCTGAAAGTTGGTATTCGTGGCGCCACCAGATACGGCTGCTGGCGGAGGCGGGATATCGGGTGTTGGTCCCTGAAATGCGCGGCTACGGGCAGACCAGCGCTCCGGATGATGTCTCCAGCTATGACCTGATGACCGTCTGCGCAGACATCCAGGCGGCGATGGACCTGCTTGGTCAGCGTTCGGTAGCAGTGGTGGGGCACGATTGGGGCGCACCGGTCGCCTGGCATCTAGCCTTGCTTGAGCCGCAACGAGTCAGAGTGATCGCCGCCATGGCCGTGCCCTATGGTGGTCGTCCGAAACGACCTGCTATAGAGATCATCCGCAGCCAGTTCGCTGATCGGTTCAACTACATTCTTTACTTTCAGCAGCCTGGTGTTGCCGAGACCGAATTGGATCAGGACATTCCGCGCACGTTGCGGATGATGATGCACAACACTTCGGCGGCGGTCCCCAAGGATTTCTTTCTACAGGACAAGCCGGCCGGCAGCTCGCTCTATCAGGGCATGCGAGATCCCGGCGCGCCCCCAGCCTGGTGCGCTTCGGACGCGTTCGCCGTCTACCTCGCTACGTTCGAGGGGCGTGGCTTTCGTGGCGCACTGAACTGGTATCGCAATTTCGAGCGTAACTGGGAGCGCACAGCGCCGTTAGCCGAGCGAAAGGTTGAGCAGCCCGCGCTTTTCCTGCTGGGCGACAAGGACCCGGTCGGTACTCTGGAAGCCCATACGCTGCAGAAGATGCCCAGCTGGGTTTCGGACCATGAGCAGCACATCGTCGAAGACTGTGGTCATTGGATACAGAGCGAGCAGCCCGAGCAGGTCAACAGGCTTCTTCTCGGTTTTCTTGAGCGCCGCTACACCCAGGCCCGATAGCGGCTAGCTGCTCGTAGCGCCAGAGGTAAGCGGCTAGAATCCCCGGTTTTCCCGCGGGATCACTTGCCATGGAATTACGCGGTCAGCTTAAAAGCTGGAACGATCAAAAGGGATTCGGTTTCATTCGGCCGGAACAGGGTAGCGAGGAAATCTTCGCGCATATTTCGGCCATGCGCGGCGCTCGCCGTCCGGTGCAGGGCGACCGGGTACTCTACATCAGTGAACGGGACGAGAACGGACGCCTGCGCGCCACGCATCTCCGCCTGGACGCAGGGCTGTCTTTAGACGAGCCGGCCATTCGACGAAAGCCGCCTGGGGTAGCGATCCAGTCCGCGCAGAATAGAAGCACCCAACCAAGGGCCAAGTCGCAAGCAAGGCCTCGGCGCAACGGGGCGATAAGGTGGCCGCCCCTAAAACTCCTAGGGTTGATTCTGCTCTGTCTTTTACCGGCGCTCGGGCTTTTTCGTATGGCGGGGCAGGGTAGCTACTGGCCGCTCTGTGCCTATCTCTTGGGTAGCCTGTTGGCCTTTGGGCTCTACCTGCACGACAAGCGCAGCGCACTGCGTAGCGGCCGGCGTACACCCGAGGCCCGCCTGCATCTGGTTGAGTTGCTGGGTGGCTGGCCGGGTGCGTTGATCGCTCAGCAGGCATTGCGCCACAAGACCCGTAAATTCTCATTCCAGCTGGTGTTCTGGCTGATCGTTATCGTTCATCAGGCCGCGTGGCTGGACTACCTGTATCTCCAGAGCATGTATCGACTCCTGCCGCAGTTCTGAGTACATAAAACCAACGACAGCAGATCCAAAAGCGCCCCGGATTAGCGGGGCGCTTTCGTGCGTTGCGGACCTTTAGATCACGCCGAGGCTGCGCAGGTAGTCATCGTACGTTCCGCTGAAGTCGGTCACGCCCGAAGCCGACAGCTCGATAATGCGGGTCGCTAGCGACCCGACAAACTCCCGGTCATGGCTGACGAAGATAAGAGTGCCCGGATAGTTCTCCAGTGCAAGGTTGAGCGCCTCGATCGATTCCATATCGAGGTGGTTCGTAGGTTCGTCCATCAGCAGCACGTTGGGCTTTTTCAAGATCAACTTGCCGAAGAGCATGCGGCCCTGTTCGCCACCGGATATCACCCGGACGGATTTCAGGATTTCGTCGTTGGAGAACAGCATGCGACCGAGCGTGCCGCGCACGACCTGCTCGCCACCTTGCGTCCATTGACTCATCCAGTCGAACAGCGTGACATCGTCTTCGAAGTCATCGGCGTGATCCTGAGCGTAGTAGCCGAGTTCGGCGCTCTCGGTCCACTTCACCGAACCCGCATCGGGTTGCAGCTCGCCAACCAGCGTGCGCAGCAGGGTGGTCTTGCCAATCCCGTTAGGGCCGATGATGGCTACGCGCTCTCCGGCCTCGACCGTGAAGCTGAAATTCTTGAACAGCGTTTTGCCGTCAAAGCCCTTGGCCACATGCTCCACGGTCACAGCCTGGCGGTGCAGCTTCTTGGTTTGCTCGAACCGGATGAAGGGGCTGACACGGCTGGACGGCTTGACCTCGGCCAGCTGAATCTTGTCGATTTGCTTGGCCCGTGAAGTCGCCTGCTTGGCCTTGGAGGCGTTGGCCGAGAAGCGGCTGACAAAGGTCTGCAGTTCGGCGATTTGCGCCTTCTTCTTTGCGTTGTCCGACAGCAGCTGCTCGCGTGATTGGGTCGCCGCGGTCATGTACTCGTCGTAGTTGCCAGGGAACAGGCGCAACTCGCAGTAATCCAGGTCCGCCATGTGCGTGCACACGCTGTTCAGGAAGTGGCGGTCGTGGGAGATGATGATCATGGTGCTGTTACGCGCCGTGAGTACGTTTTCCAGCCAGCGGATGGTGTGAATGTCCAGGTGGTTGGTTGGTTCGTCGAGCAGCAGCACTTCAGGGTCGGAAAACAGTGCCTGCGCCAGCAACACGCGCAGTTTCCAGCCGGGGGCTACCTCGCTCATCGGGCCGAAATGCTGCTCCAGAGGAATACCCAGGCCCAGCAGCAGCTCACCAGCGCGAGACTCGGCCGTATAACCGTCCATCTCGGCGAAATCGGTTTCCAGCTCTGCCACCGCCATGCCGTCTTCTTCGCTCATTTCTGGCAACGAATAGATGCGCTCGCGTTCGGCCTTGACCTTCCACAGCTCCTCATGACCCATGATCACCGTGTCGATGACATTGAAGTCCTCGTAGGCGAACTGATCCTGCCGCAGCTTGCCGAGGCGCACGTTGGGCTCGAGCATGACCTGGCCTGCGGACGGCTCAAGATCGCCACCGAGGATTTTCATGAACGTCGACTTGCCGGACCCGTTGGCGCCGATCAGGCCGTAGCGATTGCCATTGCCAAATTTGACGGAGACGTTTTCAAACAGCGGCTTGGCGCCAAACTGCATGGTGATGTTAGCTGTAGAAATCAAGAAGCTCTATCTCGCGGGTTTCAGAGTGTTAGGTATCGGCTTGTGCATGCTTGGAGCGAGCGTTGTTGCTCGTTCGCCCAAATCCCCCTCAGCGTTGATCCGGCGGGCGTACGTTGGCAGCAGCATTCGTGCGCAAGGCCGAGCTGTTGGGATAAAGGTAGGGGTTCATGCCAGACAGTGCCGCTATTGTCGCATAGCTGCGCCGGCAGTTGTATGAGGTCCACAAAAGCAAACGCCCCGAACCAGTCGGGGCGCTCACTCATCTACCGCTTCGTCGTCAGGCTGCTCTAGACAGCCTGCGATCTGAGCGTTGTCACTGAAGCGTCAAACGGCAACCACGTCGATCTTTGCCTTCGCCGCAGACTCGCGGAATTCGGCAATTTGATCGAAGCTCAGGTAGCGGTAAACGTCAGCCGCCATGGTGTCGATCTGAGCAGCGTAGACCATGTACTCCTCGACAGTCGGCAGACGGCCAAGAATCGAAGCAACAGCTGCCAGTTCGGCAGAAGCCAGGTACACATTGGTCGCGTCGCCGAGGCGGTTGGGGAAGTTACGAGTCGAGGTGGAGACGACTGTCGAGCCGGTTTCAACACGTGCCTGGTTACCCATGCACAGCGAGCAGCCCGGCATTTCCAGTCGCGCACCGGCACGGCCGTAGATGCCGTAATAACCTTCCTCGGTCAGCTGATGCTGGTCCATCTTGGTCGGAGGCGACAGCCACAGGCGTGTCGGTAGAGCACCTTCGACCTTGTCCAGCAACTTGCCGGCGGCGCGGAAGTGACCAATGTTGGTCATGCACGACCCGATGAACACTTCGTCGATCTTCTCGCCTTGAACGGTCGAGAGCAGGCGAGCGTCGTCCGGGTCATTCGGTGCACAGAGCACAGGCTCAGTAACTTCGGACAGGTCGATCTCGATGATCTCGGCGTATTCGGCATCCGCATCGGCAGCCAGCAGCTCCGGCTGGGCCAGCCAGGCTTCCATGGCCTGTGCGCGACGCTCCAGCGTACGAGCATCGCCGTAGCCTTCGCTGATCATCCAGCGCAGCAGGGTGATGTTCGACTGCAGGTATTCGGCGATCGCCGCTTCCGGCAGCTTGATGGTGCAGCCGGCAGCAGAGCGCTCTGCCGAGGCGTCAGACAGCTCGAACGCCTGTTCTACGGTCAGCTCGTTGAGGCCCTCGATCTCGAGAATGCGGCCGGAGAAGATATTCTTCTTACCTTTCTTCTCTACGGTCAGCAGACCTTTCTGGATTGCGTAATACGGAATCGCATGAACCAGGTCGCGCAGGGTGATGCCAGGCTGCATCTTGCCCTTGAAGCGAACGAGTACCGACTCCGGCATGTCCAGCGGCATGACACCGGTGGCTGCGGCAAAGGCGACCAGACCGGAACCGGCCGGGAAGGAGATCCCCATCGGGAAACGGGTGTGTGAGTCACCGCCGGTTCCGACAGTATCCGGCAGCAGCATGCGGTTCAGCCAGCTGTGGATGATGCCGTCGCCGGGACGCAGGGAAACACCGCCGCGGGTCATGATGAAGTCCGGCAGGGTGTGGTGAGTGGTGACATCGATCGGCTTCGGATAAGCCGCGGTATGGCAGAAGGACTGCATCACCAAGTCGGCAGAGAAGCCGAGGCAAGCCAGGTCCTTCAGCTCGTCGCGAGTCATCGGGCCAGTGGTGTCCTGGGAGCCGACGGTGGTCATCTTCGGTTCGCAATAGGTGCCCGGACGGACGCCTTTGCCTTCCGGCAGACCGCAGGCGCGACCGACCATCTTCTGGGCGAGCGTGAAGCCCTTGTTGCTTTCTGCCGGCGCTTCCGGCTTCTTGAACAGGTCAGTCGGACCCATGCCCAGTTCGGCGCGTGCTTTCTCGGTCAGACCGCGACCGATGATCAGCGGAATACGGCCGCCAGCGCGCACTTCGTCGAGCAGGACGTCAGTTTTCAACTGGAAAGTGGTGACCAGCTCATCGCTATCATGGCGGCGGACTTCGCCTTTGTACGGGTAGACGTCGATTACGTCGCCCATTGCCAGGTCGGAGCAATCGAACTCGATCGGCAGTGCGCCGGCGTCTTCCATGGTGTTGTAGAAGATCGGCGCGATCTTGGTACCAAAGCAGAAACCGCCGGCACGCTTGTTCGGCACGTTCGGGATGTCGTCTCCAAAGAACCACAGTACCGAGTTGGTAGCGGATTTACGCGAAGAACCGGTGCCGACCACGTCACCAACGTAGGCGACAGGGAAGCCTTTGGTTTGCAGCTCTTGCATCTGCTTGAGCGGACCAACCGAGCCGGGAGCGTCGGGGTTGATGCCGTCGCGAGCCATTTTCAGCATCGCCAGCGCGTGCAGCGGGATGTCCGGGCGCGACCAGGCGTCTGGTGCCGGGGACAGATCGTCGGTGTTGGTTTCACCAGTAACCTTGAATACGGTCAGGGTGACCTTCTCGGCAACGGGGGCGCGGTTCTTGAACCACTCGCCTTCCGCCCAGGACTGCAGAACAGCTTTGGCGTTGGCATTGCCGGCTTTGGCTTTTTCAGCGACATCGTGGAAAGCATCGAACATCAGCAGGGTGTGCTTGAGTTGCGCTGCAGTGGTGTCGGACAGTTCGGCGTCATCGAGCAGGTCGACCAGCGTGACGATGTTGTAACCGCCCTGCATGGTGCCCAGCAACTCAACGGCGTGCTGCTTGCTGATCAGCGGCGAGGTGGCTTCGCCTTTGGCGATGGCGGCAAGGAAGCCGGCCTTGACGTAAGCGGCTTCGTCCACGCCCGCAGGAACGCGGTTGGTGATCAGATCAAGGAGAAATTGTTCTTCGCCGGCAGGCGGGTTTTTCAGGAGTTCGACCAGGCCCGCGGTCTGCTCGGCGTTCAGTGGCTGGGGCACGACGCCCTGAGCGGCACGCTCTTCTACGTGTTTGCGATAGGCTTCAAGCACAGTTTTATACCCTCATCATTGGTCCCATGGGTGTCTCGGGACGCGCATCCGGAAGCTGTTTTCAAAGTTTTACGCCGGGTTGAGAACCGGGCGCGCAGGTGAGAGGGATCTGCGCACCCGGCGGAGTAGCCGGATAACTGTGCTCGTGACGCTTTGAAAACAGCTTCTTGCGGATTGTGGCGCCTAAAACGGCGGGCCGATTCTACTGGAACGGGCCCGCAAAGTTAAGTGAAACGCCAAGGCGCGGCCGTGGCGGCGCTAACAGGAGGTCGCTGGCTGTTTCGGATGAGGCCCGTGATCCGTGGGCTGCAGGGCCTCTTTTGAAGGCGTGCCTTGGATTGGTCAGTGACCCGGCTTGGACAAAAGTCTAAGATGCGGCGCTGTTCATCGATCCATCGCCCGCCATGTCCAATCAGCGAATCAAAACACCTTGCGTCGGCCTTTGCTCCACTGTTTATGGCGATCTTGTCTGCCGCGGATGCAAACGGTTTCATCATGAAGTGGTGAACTGGAATGGCTACAGCGAAGAAGTCAAACGCTCGGTCTGGCAGCGCCTGGAGGTACTGCTTGCGCAGGTGATGGCGGCCAAGCTGGAAGTTTTCGATGCGACGCTGTTGCGTTCTCAGCTGGAAAGCCGACAGATTCGCTTCGTTGCAGACCAGTCGGCCTACTGTTGGGCGTATCAATTGATCGCACGGGGCGCGAGGGTCATTCAGCAGCTCGAAGCCTACGGCGTCGTGCTACTGCCGGAGTTTCGCGATTGGTCCTTGCCTGAACTCCGTGATGCGATCGATCGGGAGTTCTTTCTCCTGTCTGAAGCCCACTACCAGCGTTACATTGCCCCCCGGTTTCTGCAGGACATGGCGCGCTAGGGCTCGGATAGCCGAGGAAGGTGTTGGCCAACCTCGGCTTATGGCCCTAGCGGCGGGCCACGAGCTCTTCAAGGTGGTCGATGATGTCTTCTGGCTTGAGCACCAGAACATCACTTTCCAGTGTGTCGAGCACTACCTCTGCAGTGTTGCCCATCAGGGCTCCGGAGAATCCAGTTCGGGCGACAGTACCGATGACCGTGACGGCAGCCTGAAGCTGGTGGCACACGCGAGGGATCAGAGCGTCCGCAGGCCCTTCCTCGATGTGCAGCTGGCCATCAGGTATGTCGAACTCGGTCTGAAATTGCCGGCAAGCGTTGCGGTAGCGGGCTTCTATCGTTTCCTTGAGCTGAAACGCGGGATCAGCGGAGGACAGCATCGCCGACGGATGAGCGCTGATCACATGTAAAGTGCCCTCGGCGAGCGAGGCAATCTGGTAGCCATAGTTGATGATGCTGGAGTGAAGTGTCCGATGCTCGATGTCGGCATTGCCAACATCTACCGCGGCGAGAATGTTGCCGCCCGTCCACGGCGCTTCGGTTTTGACCATCAGCACCGGGCAAGGGCAATAGCGCAATAGCTTCCAGTCATCAGGCGTCAGCAGGGCGCGTTTCAGTGGGTTGTCGGCAATATGCTGTTTGATCACCAGGCCACAGCCTTCGGCTTGCTGAACGCTGATGATGGTCTGGTAAAGGTTCTCATGCCAGGCCTGGCCTGCCGTGACGGCGTGGCCCTGATCTTCAAGCTCTTGACGCAAGCGCTCGAGGTAGCTGCTGTGGTCCTGTTTGGCGTCGCAGATCAGCAAGTGCAACCGGGACTGGCTGACGCTGGAAATCAGTCGCGCTCTTTTCAACGCCAGGTTTTCGGAAAGTTTCGGGTCAATTACCACGAGGATGCAGCGTATGGCTTGCATGATCGGCTCCGTTTGGGTGATCGGACGGTTTCACTATAGACAAGGGTTGCACGACAGCCACTGATCCATATCAAGCAGCGCTGGTCGTTGATTGCCGGGCTCGTATAATGCGCGGCGGGCGAACGACTTCATGCGGTTCGCCGCTTTCATTTCCTTCATGAATACCAAGACCTCATGCTCCCTGAACTGAATGAATTCCTTGGCTGTGTGACACCTTCGGCGTGGGTCGACGTTGCGCTGCAGAACCAGGACGTGATGCTGATCGATCATGGCAACTGCGAGAAGAAGGCTGCGGGCGCGGCCTTCCAGTTGATGTTTCGCTACGTCGATAAGCCCGACTTGCAGAACAAAATGTCGCGTTTGGCCAGAGAAGAATTGCGGCATTTCGAGCAGGTGCTCTCGATCATCCGCAAGCGCGAAATCGGTTTGCGCAATATTGGCTCTTCCCGTTATGCCGCCGGTTTGCGCGAGTTGGTACGCAACCACGAACCCTACCGTCTAACCGATACGCTGGTGATTGGCGCATTCATCGAAGCTCGCTCTTGTGAGCGTTTTGCGGTGCTGGTGCCACACCTCGACGACGAGCTCGGGCGGTTCTACTACGGGCTGCTAAAGTCCGAAGCGAGGCACTTTCAGGATTACCTGAAGCTGGCCTACCTCTATGGAGAGGCAGCGGACATCGATGCAACCATCGTTCGCGTTCGTGAACGTGAGCGCGAACTGATCGAAAGCCCTGACTCCGAGTTCCGCTTCCACAGCGGCGTACCGAGCGCCGCTTGATGGTTTAGGTCAGGTCAAATGGAGCTTGGTGAAGGCTTGCCTCGTCGACCTGCAACGCCCAGCCCTGGCGATCCCAGTCACCCAACACGATGCGCGTGGCGGCTCGACCGTCGATCTGCATCGAATGGGTTGCTGGTCGGTGGGTGTGGCCGTGGATCAAGGTGCGGACTTTGTGACGTTGCATGATCTTGATGACTTCGTCTGGCGTCACGTCGACGATGTCGCTGGCCTTCATTCGCGTCTCTTCCTTGCTGCTTGAGCGCAGTTTCTGCGCCAGCTTCTGACGCTTGGCGAGGGAAAGATTATGCAGGATGAAAAGACTGACAGGATTGCGCAGCCAGCGCCGTAAGCGCATATAGCCTTCGTCACGCGTGCATAGACTGTCGCCATGGGTCAGCAGCACCCGCTCGCCACCAATTTGGGCAATATGCGGATCGGCCAGCAGTGTGCAGCCGGCCTCGCGACAGAACGCCTTACCGATCATGAAGTCGCGGTTGCCGTGCATCAGGTAGACACGCGTCCCACCCTGACTCAGCGCATTCAGCGCTCGGGCTATCTCATGCTGGAACGGCGACATGCCGTCATCGCCGACCCAGACCTCAAAAAAGTCGCCAAGGATATAGAGCGCCTCGGCTTGAGCTGCACGTGTCTCCAGGAAACGAAGAAACGCCCGGGTGATATCCGGGCGCTTTTCTTCGAGGTGCAGATCTGAGATTAACAGAATCAATGCAAGTTACTCGACGATCTCGGCTTTCTCGATCACTACGTCTTCCACCGGAACGTCCTGATGGCCGGACTTCATGGTGGTGGGTACGCCTTTGATCTTTTCGACCACGTCCATGCCTTCAACCACTTCACCAAATACCGCGTAACCCCAGCCTTGAACGGTCGGCGCGGTGTGGTCGAGGAAGTCGTTGTCCTTGACGTTGATAAAGAACTGGGCGGACGCAGAGTGCGGTTCCATCGTGCGTGCCATGGCCAGCGTGCCTGTCTTGTTGGAAAGGCCGTTGTTGGCTTCGTTCTTGATCTGGGCGCGGGTCGCTTTCTGCTTCATGCCGGATTCGAAACCACCACCCTGAATCATGAAATTGCTGATCACGCGATGGAAAACGGTGCCGTCGTAATGGCCGCTCTTGACGTATTCCTTGAAGTTGGCGGTTGTCTCGGGAGCCTTGTCTTCGAAGAGCTTGACGGTGATAACGCCGTGATTGGTATGTAGCTTGATCATTGAAAGTCGTCCTAATGAGGAAGAGGGAAGGTCGCGTCGTGCCGACAATGGGTAAGCGCTGCGGCTGAAGGGCGCTGCACGGCAGGCGCTTTGCTCTGTCAGGGGGTTGACGGGTCCGCTATGATAGGCGCTTTGATTTGGCGGGCCTACCCTGAGCCGCACACTCGCAGATCGTTAAGGACACCATGAGCAAGCCTGAGACTACCGCAGCCACCAATTTTCTCCGCCCGATCGTCCAGGCCGACCTGGAATCGGGTAAGCATGCCAAGATCATCACCCGCTTCCCGCCAGAGCCCAATGGCTACCTGCATATCGGCCATGCCAAGTCGATCTGCCTGAACTTCGGTCTGGCGAAGGAGTTTGGTGGCGAGTGCAATCTCCGTTTCGATGACACCAACCCGGCGAAAGAAGACCAGGAATACATCGATGCGATCAAGGGCGATGTTCAGTGGCTCGGTTTTCAGTGGGCAGGTGAAGAGCGCTACGCTTCGAACTACTTCGGCCAGCTGCATGATTGGGCTATCGAGCTGATCAAGGCGGGCAAGGCTTACGTTTGCGACCTGACGCCAGAGCAAGCCCGCGAGTACCGCGGCAGCCTGACCGAACCGGGCAAGAACAGCCCGTTCCGCGATCGCTCGGCGGAAGAGAATCTGGATCTGTTCGCGCGGATGAAGGCTGGAGAGTTTGCGGACGGCGCCAAGGCGCTGCGCGCCAAGATCGACATGGCCTCGCCGAACATGAATCTGCGCGATCCGATTCTCTACCGGATCCGCCATGCCCATCACCACCAGACCGGAAACGACTGGTGCATCTACCCGAGCTACGACTTCACCCACGGCCAGTCGGATGCCATCGAAGGCGTTACTCACTCGGTCTGCACCCTCGAGTTTGAAGACCATCGCCCACTCTACGAGTGGTTTCTGGAGAACCTCCCGGTGCCGGCGCGTCCGCGCCAGTATGAATTCGCGCGGCTGAACCTGAACTACACCATCACCAGCAAGCGCAAGCTCAAGCAGCTGGTTGATGAAAAGCACGTCAGCGGCTGGGACGATCCGCGCATGTCGACGCTCACAGGTTATCGTCGACGCGGTTATACCCCGGCGTCGATTCGTACCTTCTGCGACATGATCGGCGTGAACCGCGCGGGCGGCGTGGTCGATATCGGTATGCTCGAGTTTGCGATTCGTGAAGATCTGGACGCCAACGCGCCGCGGGCCATGTGCGTACTCAAGCCGTTGAAGGTCGTCATCACCAATTATCCCGAGGGTCAGACTGAGAATCTGGAGCTGCCGCGCCATCCAAAGCACGACATGGGCGTGCGCCAGCTGCCTTTCTCGCGGGAAATCTACATTGACGCCACCGATTTCGAAGAGGTGCCGCCGGCCGGGTTCAAACGGCTGATTCCGGGCGGGGAAGTGCGTCTGCGTGGCAGTTATGTGATCCGTGCCGATGAAGCGGTCAAGGACGAGCAGGGCAACATCATCGAACTGCGCTGCACCTACGACGAGAACACGCTGGGCAAGAACCCCGAGGGCCGCAAGGTCAAAGGCGTCATTCACTGGGTGCCGGCTGCTGAGAGCGTCGAGTGCGAAGTGCGTTTGTACGATCGCCTGTTCCGCTCGGCTAACCCAGAGAAGGATGAAGACGGCGGCAGCTTCCTGGATAACATCAACCCGGATTCGCTAGTGGTACTGAAAGGCTGCCGCGCCGAGCCATCGCTGGCCTCTGCCGAGGCTGAGGATCGCTTCCAGTTCGAGCGTGAAGGCTACTTCTGTGTTGACCGCAAGGACAGCCGGCCGGACGCGATGGTCTTCAACCGTACCGTAACGCTGCGTGATTCCTGGGGAGGCCAGTAATGGCGCTGGCGATCTACAACACGCTGAGTAAAACCAAGGAACCGCTCAAGCCATTGAGCGGAAACCAGGTGCGCATGTACGTCTGCGGCATGACTGTCTATGACTTCTGCCATATCGGTCATGCACGGGTCATGGTGGCGTTTGACGTCATCTCACGCTGGCTGCGTCAGAGCGGGTACGACTTGACCTATGTGCGCAACATTACCGACATCGACGACAAGATTATTCGCCGAGCTCATGAGAATGACGAAACCTTCGAGACGCTGACAGGCCGCATGATCGCGGCCATGCATGACGACGAGGCACGGCTCAACGTGCTGCGTCCAGACATCGAACCTCGGGCTACCGACCACATCGCTGGCATGCACGGCATGATCCAGACGCTGATCGACAAGGGGTTTGCCTACGCACCGGGCAATGGCGACGTGTACTACCGGGTTGGCAAGTTTGCCGGCTACGGCAAGTTGTCGCGGCGCAAGATCGAAGACCTCAAGATCGGCGCGCGTATCGAGGTTGACGAAGCCAAGGAAGATCCGTTGGATTTCGTGCTCTGGAAGGCCGCCAAGCCGGGCGAGCCGAGTTGGGGATCGCCTTGGGGCGCAGGCCGTCCGGGCTGGCACATCGAATGCTCCGTCATGTCCACCTGCTGCCTGGGCGACACTTTTGATATTCATGGCGGTGGCCCGGACCTCGTATTTCCGCATCACGAGAACGAGATCGCCCAGAGTGAGGCTGCGACGGGCAAGCAGTACGCCAATACCTGGATGCATGCCGGTGCCGTGCGTGTCGACGGCGAGAAGATGTCGAAGTCGTTAGGCAACTTCTTCACCATCCGAGAAGTGCTGGAGAAGTACCAGCCGGAAGTGGTTCGCTACCTGCTTGTCTCAAGCCACTATCGCAGCCCGATCAATTACTCCGAAGACAGTTTGAAGGAAGCCAAGGGCGCCCTGGAGCGGTTTTATACCGCCCTCAGAGGCCTGTCTGAGGCAACGGCGCAGGGTGGCGATACCTTCGCGGCTCGCTTTGGCGAGGCAATGGATGATGACTTCAACTCACCCGAAGCCTGCGCGGTACTGTTCGAGATGGCTCGCGAGATCAACCGTCTGCGCGATACGGATCTGCAGGCTGCGGCTGGCCTTGCGGCCCAACTCAAAGAGCTCGCCAACGTGCTCGGTATATTGCAGATGGACCCAGACGCTTTCCTGCAAGCGGGCGCTGAAGGCAAGGTGGATGCCGCTGAGGTAGAAGCGCTGATTGCCGCACGCCTCCAGGCTCGCGCCGATAAGAACTGGGCGGAGTCAGACCGAATTCGCGACCAACTGACCGACATGGGTGTCGTTCTCGAAGACGGGAAGGGCGGCACAACCTGGCGACTTGGCGACTAAAGCGTACTGTCAGTTACAGGCCGCATTTCAAACTGCACGCGCCTGGATGCGGACTTTTCATTCATTGTCTGCGATGTTCGCTGTGATAACCGTTCAGGCGGCATGCTGGCGCACTCGGCGCCTTGGTTAGGTCATTCTCATTTCTGTGGGAAGCTCGCCTCCCGGCAAGCTTATGTTGGATAAAGGCCTTCGGCCCGCAAGCGCTTGTATAGGGTGTTACGGCTCACGCCGAGATGCCGCGCCAGGTGCGAAACGTTGCCGCGACAGGCTTCGAACTGTGCGCGGAGCGGCTCATTCGCAGCTATCGGAAACGATGGCATCGTGCCTGTCGGCAGAGACGGCCCGGCATTGCTTTGATTCGTCGGCCTTAAGTCCGTATCAACAAGAAAATCATCCGGTAAATGTTCCATACGGATCGGTTGATCCTGAGCCAATGCCAGCGCAACCTGCACGACACTGCTTAGCTGGCGGATGTTTCCCGGCCAAGGGTGACTGTGCAGCACACGCTGCACTTCTGGACTGAACCCTGCCCACTGCTGGGGCTCCCGGTACTGCTCCCATATCTGCTGGAAAAGCGCATGCTTGTCGTGGCGCGCTCTAAGGGGTGGCAGTTCAACGCTTAGGCCGCTGACCCGATAGAACAAGTCCTGACGAAAATGACCACTCTCAACCTCCTTGCGCAGCGAACGGTTGGTTGCACAGATCAATCGAAAGTCGACTGGATAGGGCTCACCACCGCCCAGTGGCTGAACGCTTCGCTCCTGCAAGACGCGCAACAGGCGTGCCTGCAAGCTCAGCGGCATATCCCCGATCTCGTCGAGAAACAGCACGCCACCGTCTGCTTTGCGGATCAGACCGAGGCTTCCTTTTTGATGTGCGCCGGTAAACGCGCCTTTTTCGTAGCCGAAGAGTTCGGATTCGATTAGCTCGCTGGGAATCGCCGCGCAGTTAACGGCGATCAACGGAGCGTTTGCCCTTGAGCTGGCAGCATGCAGTGCTTTGACCAGCACTTCCTTGCCGACGCCCGTTTCCCCATTGACCAGAATCGGAATGTCCTTTTCCAGCATGAGCTGCGCCTGGCCAATTACCTTATGAACCTGCGGGTCGCCTTGGTCGATGCTTGCAAGGTCCAGGGTGCGCGCGGGTTTGGTTGCTGTATTCCGGAAATCACGAGGTTGGACCAAGGGCTTTTGCGGGCGTCGAACCAGGCCATGAAAACGGTGATTGCCGGTTGTTCGCAGCAGCATCGGCTGATCTTCCGGCTGACTGAGCAGCTGCTGCAGAGGAACGTCGAACAGCCTGTCGATGCGGCTCCGGGTAAGTGCTAACCCAAGCAGATTGTCTGCCCGGCGATTGGCTGAGACGATCAGCCCGGACTCGTCGAAAACCAGCAAGCCGGCCCACTGGCTATCAAGATTGTCCTGGCCGGTGTTGAAGGTCAGCTGAAAATAGTCGTCGCGGAACAGGTTGAGGATCAGCCGGTTTTCCACAGACTGACTCATCATCTTGACCATGCCCAGCGTGTGCGACGGCGGTAGGTAGCTGTCGCTGGATACGTCGAGCACGGCGATCAGCTGGCGTTGTGCGTCATAGATAGGTGACGCCGCGCCGGACAGATAACGATTGGCCTTGAGAAAGTGCTCGTCTCGCTGGATATGTACCGCCTGCCCGCTGGCCAATGCGGTGCCGATCGCATTGGTCCCGGTATCTCGCTCCATCCAGCTGGCGCCCGGCTTGAATCCTCTCTGCTGCGCAGGCTCGACGAAGCGCCGGTCGCCCCAGGACTCGAGCAGTTGACCGCCACTGTCCGCCAGCAGGATCAGGCAGCTCGAATTCGAAAGGATGTTCTCGTAATAAGGAAGTACTTCGCGCTGTGTGGTGTGGACCAGGTTTCGCTGACGCTCTAGCAGCGCACTGACGTCTCGCTCCGTCGGGTCGCCGAAGCTTGGAATGCTGAGCGGGTTCAGTCCGTAGCGTTCGCAACGGCTCCAGGAACCTTCTACCAGAGCCTGGTGTGAGATGGGCTGGGCTGGGTTGGCCATGTTGCCTCTTATCGCTGCATGTTCTTGTTGTTTTGATGTTTGCCGCAGTCGGTGCCATAAACAGTCTTGTTCATTTTTGTTCACTGTCAATGTTCAGAACTGTTCATTTTGAACACTTAACAACAGCTGTCTGCGCAGAGGGCCGCGCGCTAGAGCAGTACAGCGTAGCTGGCATGGATATCGCTCTTGATCCTTCCATAACAACCAGAAGGATGCGGCATGTCCCTCACCCTGGAACACGTCACCAAGACTGTTGACGGTCAGCTGCACATCGACGACGCCAGCCTGAGTTTCGAACCCGGCTCGTTCAACGTGCTGATCGGACGAACCCTGTCGGGAAAAACGTCGCTGATGCGACTCATGGCGGGGCTCGACAAGCCGACCCGGGGGCGAATCGTAATGAACGGCGCTGACGTAACCGGGGTTCCGGTACGCAAGCGCAATGTGTCGATGGTTTACCAGCAGTTCATCAACTACCCGACGTTGACCGTATACGAGAACATCGCGTCACCGTTGCGACAGGCCGGTGTGGGTAAAGCGGAAATCGAACGCAAGGTGCGCGAAACCGCCGAGATGTTGCACATCGAAGCCTTCCTGCACAAACACCCACTGGAGCTCTCCGGGGGGCAGCAGCAGCGAACTGCAATGGCGCGAGCCTTGGTTAAAGACGCCGATCTGGTCCTGTTTGATGAGCCGCTGGTAAACCTCGATTACAAATTGCGCGAAGAGCTCCGTCAGGAGATGCGCGAGCTGTTCAAAACTCGCCGCAGTATCGCGGTGTACGCAACCACTGAGCCGAACGAGGCTCTCGCGCTAGGCGGGACCGCAACCGTTTTGCACGAAGGTCGAGTGATACAGAGCGGGCCGACGTCAGCGGTGTATCACCGCCCCAGCCAGGTGCTCAGTGCCGAGCTGTTCTCCGAACCACCGATCAACCTGGTGCCCGGGCGGATCGCGGCGAACGAGGTGAGTCTTCAAGACCGCATGCATTTCCCGCTCAACAGCGACCTGAGTGGGTTGGACAAGGGCGAGTATCGCTTCGGGATTCGGCCCAGTCATATCGGTCTGGTGCCATCCAATGACGATGATCTGGAAGTGTCCGGCCTGGTCGAGCTGGCAGAAATCAGCGGCTCGGAAACCTTTCTACATGTGCGCAACGAACACCTCAGCCTGGTGCTGCACCTGCAAGGCGTTCACGACTATCACGTCGATTCGCCGATCCGCGTGTATATCCCTACTCATAAATTGTTCGTCTTCGATGCCTCGGGCCGGCTGGCCCAGGCACCGTCTCGACGCGGCTGAGGGCATCGTTATGGCAGAAATTCGTTTGCAG
This sequence comes from Stutzerimonas tianxiuensis, assembly GCF_053470365.1. Lineage (NCBI taxonomy): Bacteria > Pseudomonadati > Pseudomonadota > Gammaproteobacteria > Pseudomonadales > Pseudomonadaceae > Stutzerimonas > Stutzerimonas tianxiuensis. Next base: position 241,640 of record NZ_JBPVWS010000003.1, read on the forward strand.
AATCTTGCGCACAGCTATAGCAGCCAGCCGCAGGGCGCTGCGGACTATGCGATCCGTGAGATGGACCACGTGTGGGAGCAGGGCGGTGCCTATGCGCTGCTGGGTCCCTCTGGATGCGGCAAGTCGACCTTGCTCAACATCATCTCGGGATTGCTCAGCCCGTCCGAGGGCGAGGTGCTGTTCGATACGCGCAAGGTGAACACCCTGACGCCGCAGCAACGCAACATCGCCCAGGTTTTTCAGTTTCCGGTCGTCTACGACACCATGACCGTCTTCGACAACCTGGCTTTCCCGCTGCGCAATCAAGGCATTGCCGAGGCTCGCATCACCAGCAAAGTGCATGAAATTGCCGAGGTGCTGGACCTCCACCCACTGCTCAAACGAAAAGCTCACAACCTGACGGCCGATGAGAAGCAGAAGGTCTCGATGGGGCGGGGCCTGGTCAGGGACGACGTCTCGGCGATCCTCTTTGACGAGCCGCTTACCGTCATCGATCCACACCTCAAGTGGAAGCTGAGACGCAAGCTCAAGCAGATTCATGAGCAGTTCAATATCACCATGATTTACGTCACCCATGACCAGCTGGAGGCGTCGACCTTCGCTGACAAGATAGCAGTGATGTACGGCGGGCAGATTGTCCAGTTCGGTACGCCGCGAGAACTCTTCGAGCGGCCCCAGCACACCTTTGTTGGTTATTTTGTAGGCAGCCCTGGGATGAACCTTATCGAGGTGGATGCCCAGGACGGAGGGGTCGGTTTCAATGGCCTGCACCTCCCGCTTTCGGGTGCGCTGGCCGCGCGCCTCCCGGGCTTGGCTACAAGTCGCCTGCAGATTGGCATCCGTCCCGAGTTCGTTCAGGTCAGCGAGGAGCCAGGTGCTGGCGCAATGCAGGCCGAGGCAGTACGCGTCGAGGATCTGGGCACCTACAAGATCCTCACGCTTCGTCTGCAAGGGCATCTGATCAAGGCGCGCTTGCCCGAGGATCAAGCGGTTCCGAAAAGGAAGGCCTGGGTGGGCCTCCCGGCGCAGTGGTTGATGCTTTACGCCGACGACAAGCTGGTGGAGGAGCTGCCATGACCAAGACTCATGACAATCGCGCATGGTGGCTGGTCCTGCCGGTTTTCCTGCTGGTCGCCTTCAGCGCCATCCTGCCGATGATGACCGTCGTGAACTATTCGGTGCAGGACATCTTCGACTCCTCGACACGCTTCTTCGTTGGCGCGGATTGGTACCGGCAGATACTCAATGATCCCCGGCTGCACGATTCGCTGCTGCGGCAGTTCATTTTTTCGGGCTGCGTGCTGTTGATCGAGATCCCGCTCGGGATTGCGGTCGCGCTGGCGATGCCGACACGTGGGCGCTGGGCTTCGCTGTGTCTGATCGTGATGGCGATCCCACTGTTGATTCCATGGAACGTGGTGGGAACCATCTGGCAGATCTTCGGCCGCGCGGATATCGGTTTGCTGGGTTACAGCCTTCGCGAGCTGGGCATCAGCTACAACTATGCATCCAATACAAGGGATGCCTGGCTGACGGTGCTGGTGATGGACGTCTGGCACTGGACATCGCTGGTCGCGCTGCTGTGTTACTCGGGCCTGCGAGCCATTCCCGATGCCTATTACCAGGCGGCTCGCATCGACCGGGCATCGAGCTGGGCGGTGTTCCGCTACATACAGCTGCCCAAGCTCAAGAGCGTGCTGCTGATCGCGGTCATGCTGCGCTTCATGGACAGCTTCATGATCTATACCGAGCCCTTCGTGCTAACCGGCGGTGGGCCGGGCAATGCAACGACCTTCCTCAGCCAGACCCTGACCAAAATGGCGGTCGGCCAGTTCGATCTGGGGCCGGCTGCAGCGTTCTCGCTGATCTACTTCCTGATCATCCTGCTGGTGTCCTGGTTGTTCTACACGGCCATGACCCATGGCGATCAAAAATGAGGGTCTGCTGATGAACCTGCGCAAGCGAGTCGTACTGATCGTCTACATCGCGTTTCTGATGGTGCCGATCTACTGGCTGATCAACATGTCGTTCAAGAGCAACACCGAGATTCTCGGTGGGCTGACGCTCTGGCCGCAGGCGTTCACGCTGGAAAACTACCGGGTGATCTTCACCGACCGCAGCTGGTACAGCGGCTATATCAACTCTCTGTATTACGTGTGCCTGAACACGATCATTTCGCTGGCCGTCGCGCTGCCCGCCGCCTATGCCTTTTCTCGGTTTCGGTTTCTCGGTGACAAGCACCTGTTCTTCTGGCTGCTGACCAATCGGATGGCGCCACCGGCCGTCTTCTTGTTGCCTTTCTTTCAGCTTTACTCATCGATCGGGCTGTTCGACACGCATATCGCCGTGGCGCTCGCGCATTGCCTGTTCAATGTGCCATTGGCGGTGTGGATTCTTGAGGGGTTCATGTCCGGTGTACCCAAGGAAATCGATGAAACGGCTTACATCGACGGCTACAGCTTTCCGAAATTCTTCGTGAAGCTCTTCATTCCGCTGATTGGCTCAGGCATCGGCGTCACGGCTTTCTTCTGCTTTATGTTTTCCTGGGTGGAGCTGCTGCTGGCGCGCACGCTGACTTCGGTTGACGCCAAGCCGATCGTTTCGGTGATGACACGAACCGTTTCGGCATCGGGGATCGACTGGGGCGTTCTGGCGGCGGCCGGTGTGCTGACGATTCTGCCCGGCATGCTGGTGATCTGGTTCGTTCGCAATCATGTCGCCAAGGGCTTTGCCCTTGGCCGGGTATAGGAGACCGCAGATGAGCTGGATGGCCTGGACCACCCCTACAGCAGCCTTCTTTGCTGTGATCGGCTTGATGCTGGCGTGCATGAGCGCATGGGAGCTGCGGCGTCCCTGTCTGCCGCGTAAAGGCTTTCTGCCGATCGTCACCACGCGCGGCGATCGACTGTTTATTGGACTTCTGGGCAGCGCCTATTGGCATCTTCTGCTAATCGGCCTGACCGACTGGAGCATCTGGATAGCGTCCGCGCTGTCTCTCGTCTGGTTGTTTGCAGTGATGCGCTGGGGCTGAGCCTTCGGGTTCATCCCTCCGAAAAACCCAAAGGAGGTGTGTATGTTCGAGAATAAAAACAACACCCGACATGGCATGGCGCTCGCGGCCCTGCTGACGTTGTCCGGCATTTCAGGATCGGCTTGGGCCGATGCCTATGAAGATGCGGCGAAGAAATGGATCGAATCCGAATTCAATCCGTCGACCCTGTCGCCTGAGCAGCAAATGGAAGAGCTGCGCTGGTTCATCAAAGCGGCCGAGCCGTTCCGCGGCATGGAAATCAACGTCGCATCGGAGACCATCACCACGCACGAATACGAGTCCAAGACCTTGGCCCGTGCGTTCAGTGAAATTACAGGCATCAAGCTGCGGCACGACCTGATGCAGGAGGGCGATGTCGTCGAGAAGCTGCAGACACAGATGCAGTCTGGCAAAAATATCTACGACGGCTACATCAACGACTCGGACCTGATCGGCACGCACTTCCGCTATGGCAAGGCCGTGGCCATCAGCGACATGATCGAGGGTGAGGCCAAGGACTACACACTCCCGACACTCGACCTGGACGACTTCATTGGTATCTCGTTCACCACCGGTCCGGATGGCAAGATCTACCAACTGCCGGTCCAGCAGTTCGCCAACCTCTACTGGTTTCGTGCCGACTGGTTCGAGCGGCCTGAACTGAAAAAGCAGTTCAAAGAGCGCTACGGGTACGAGCTTGGTGTGCCAGTGAACTGGTCCGCCTATGAAGACATCGCTGAATTCTTCAGCAAACACGTCAAGGAGATCGACGGGCAGCGGGTGTACGGCCATATGGACTACGGCAAGAAGGATCCGTCGCTTGGCTGGCGCTTTACGGATGCGTGGTTCTCGATGGCGGGTGCCGGCGACAAAGGGCTTCCAAACGGTTTGCCGGTAGATGAGTGGGGCATCCGCGTTGAGGATTGCCATCCGGTCGGCTCGAGCGTCGCGCGCGGTGGCGCCACCAATGGCCCTGCGGCGGTTTATGCAACGCAGAAATATGTGGATTGGATGCGTGAATACGCACCGCGCGAAGCTCAGGGCATGACCTTTTCTGAGTCGGGACCGGTTCCGGCACAGGGCAACATTGCCCAGCAGATCTTCTGGTACACCGCCTTTACGGCCGACATGACCAAGCCGGGTCTGCCGGTGGTGAACGAAGACGGCACGCCGAAGTGGCGGATGGCGCCGTCGCCAAAAGGGCCATATTGGGAGGAGGGAATGAAGCTCGGCTATCAGGATGCGGGCTCCTGGACCTTCCTGAACTCAACCCCGGAGGAGCGTCGTCTGGCTGCCTGGCTCTACGCGCAATTCACAGTGGCTAAAACCGTGTCGTTGAAAAAGACCTTGGTGGGGCTGACGCCGATCCGTGAGTCCGACATCAATTCGGAAGCCATGACCGAGGCCGCGCCAAAACTGGGCGGTCTCGTTGAGTTCTATCGCAGCCCGGCTCGCGTTCAGTGGACACCGACCGGGACCAATGTGCCGGACTATCCACGTCTGGCGCAGCTCTGGTGGCAGTACATCGCCGAAGCGGCCAGTGGCGACAAGACGCCTCAGGAAGCGCTGGACGGGCTTGCCGAAGCGCAGGACACCATGATGGCGCGACTGGAACGCGCCAATGTGCAACCGAAGTGTGGGCCAAAGCTGAATGAACCACGTGACCCGGAATACTGGCTGAGCCAGCCAGGGTCGCCCAAAGCCAAACTGGACAATGAAAAACCACAAGGGCAGACAGTCAGCTACGACGAGCTGATCAAGTCGTGGGAGCAGGCGCGGTAGTCGCGATCCATGGGAAAAAAACGGCACCCGAGGGTGCCGTTTTGCTCTAGACGCGCTTTATGTGAAGGCGTTGAAGGCTTCAGTCGTGCAGGTGTTCAGCGGCATGCAGCGTGTTTTCCAACAGGCACGCACGGGTCATCGGGCCCACTCCGCCGGGAACCGGGGTAATCCAGCCGGCACGTTGCACAGCCACATCGAACTCGACGTCACCCACCAGCTTGCCGTCGGCTTGGCGATTGATTCCCACATCAATCACGATGGCCCCTTCCTTGATCCATTCACCTTTGACAAGACCCGTGATGCCGGTCGCGACCACGATCAGATCGGCGCGCTTGACGTGGTCAGCCAGGTCATTGGTGAAGCGATGCGTGACGGTTGTCGTGCAGCCTGCCAGCAATAATTCCAGCGCCATGGGCCTGCCGACAATGTTGGACGCACCTACCACCACCGCGTTGAGGCCATGTAGGTCAACGCCAGTGCTCTCGAGTAGGGTCATGATCCCTTTGGGTGTGCAGGGGCGTAGCAAAGGCATCCGCTGGGCGAGACGGCCGATGTTATAGGGGTGGAATCCATCCACATCCTTGTCCGGACGAATGCGTTCGAGCAGTTGCGATGCATCCAGATGCTTAGGCAACGGAAGCTGCACGAGAATGCCATCGATCGAAGGGTCATCATTAAGCTGATCGATCAAACCCAGGAGTTCATCCTGGCTGGTCGAAGCGGGAAGATCATGAGCGGTGGACTTGAATCCTACCTCCTCGCAATCCTTGCGCTTGTGCGCCACATAGACCTGAGAGGCCGGGTCCGTGCCCACGAGAATCACTGCCAGGCCAGGTACTCGTAAACCTTGCTTGGAGCGCTCGGCAACCCGGCCGGCAATATGCTGGCGGACATTGGCAGCGATCTGTTTACCGTCGATCAGTTTTGCGGTCATGACGCGTGATTAACCATCGAGAAGGACTGAAAAAGGACGCGCATTCTCGCACGGCGGCACCGTTCGGCAAAGGCGACCCGGTGGGGGATTCCCGTAACTCCTTTACCAGGCTGAATTTTTTTTGGTTTAGCTGTTGACGAGGTGAAGTCAGGCCATTAAGATTCGCCCCGCTTGTCGAGCACAGCTTGCTGCTGGGTAAGGCGGCTTTTGAAGGTCAGTCCTTCACTGGTCGGAGCTTGAAGTCTGCGCTCAGCCGAATGCAGATATAAAGCGCCCGTAGCTCAGTTGGATAGAGCATCCGCCTTCTAAGCGGATGGTCGCAGGTTCGAGTCCTGCCGGGTGCGCCATTTTGGGCTCTGGCACAAGCAAGGCAATATGGTGGGCGTAGCTCAGTTGGTAGAGCACAGGATTGTGGCTCCTGCGGTCGTGGGTTCGAACCCCATCGTCCACCCCATATTCCGGAACGCCAGGCACTGCCTGGCGTTTTCGTTTAGAAGTTTGCGGACGTGGTGAAATTGGTAGACACACCAGATTTAGGTTCTGGCGCCGCAAGGTGTGAGAGTTCGAGTCTCTCCGTCCGCACCATCTGAAACGCGAAAGCCCCGTTAATCGGGGCTTTCGCGTTTCTGGGAAATGAGAATGCGGCGCTTCGATTTCCATGTGTCTGCGCGCGTGAATGCCGGACTGCTTTCTTCGAAATCCGCTGTGCTTCTTTACGGCTCTAAGACCATTTCTCTGCTGTAGCCGGGTTATCTATTGCCCGCTCAGCTTCCCCAGTGCTGGCCAGATGCTTCATGGCCCAGCCTTTTTAGACCCAAGCTCCTGATCGGTAAACGCTGGTCAGCTCTACACAGTGCGACGGATCGAGTCAACCGGAGCGGTTAGATGATTGTGCGCTAGTGGCATTTTGGCTCGTTGTGCAGGCGTGACGACTAATCGAGCTACCATCAAGGTGAAAATGTAGAGAGCAAATATGGCGCCGCGTCTATGGCTACAAGTGCCAATTCTGTCTAAAAAAGTCGTTGACAAGAATTGTTATGCACACTCAGGTCTGGAAAGCTCCATGCCCAACGTCTGCGCCGTTTCGTTTGTTAGGTAGATTGGTTTAAGTAACTGAATTAAAAGCCTTTTTTGGATATGGTTGAAAACTCGACGATCTGTACCAAAGCCACGTGAGCCGGGCGTTTGAGCAAGTCATCCATCATGTGTTCACAGACTTATCCACAGCTTTTGTGGATAACGCGCGCAGGGCAAGCGCGGCGGGGCTTTCACGGCTTCGCTGAACAACTCAGATGTTTATGACAGTGATTCAATTGCAGGAAGTCACCTGTGGTTGCCTTGCAGCGGACACTCTTGCTGGCAGGGCAAATGGCTTCCGATATCGCTTTTCAAAGCGCGTCCCGCGCTTTACCTCGATAGACCCGCAGTACATCAGCCATCACCGAGAGGGCAATTTCAGCCGGTGTCTTGCTGCCGAGATCCAGTCCGATAGGCATATGGATTCGCTCGATTTGCTGTTCGTCTAGCCCACCCACGCGTTGCAACCGTTCGGCTCGCTTGGCGGAGGTCTGTTGCGACCCCATAGCGCCGATGTAGAACGCTGGAGTTCGTACCGCCTCCATCAGCGCGAGGTCATCAATGCGTGGATCGTGCGTCAGCGCGACCACGGCGGTGGCCTCGTGACACGCGCCAGAAGCAATAAACACGGAGGGCAACACCGGCTGCACTTCGATGCCTTCGATCAGCGTGCCCTGCATCTCGTCTCGGGGATCACAGGCAATCACCTCGCAACCAAGCGCCCGAGCGAAACTGGCGCACGCCTGTGCAACAGGCGATACACCTGCGAGAAGCAGCCGAAGCGCGGGGCCGATGCGGATTTCGACTTGCTCACCCTCAAGGCGGGTCTGCTCACCGCCTTGGTCCGGCAGCAGTTCAGCGGCGCCAGTCGTCAGGTCTACTCGTCGCAGCAGGCGCTGTTGGCCTTGTAGAGCTGCTTGTAGCATGAGCAAGTGAGTGCGCCATGTTTCGCTCGGAGTGTGGTGCTCCACCAGCACCTGCAGGATGCCGCCGCACGGCAGCTGTAGGCGTCGCCGGTCATCATCGGTTTCGCCGTAGCGAACGATTTGGGCCGGCGCTTGTAATTCGCCTTGCGCCAAACAGGCGAGAAATTCCTCCTCGACGCAACCGCCGGACAATGAGCCAACGTGCGCACCGTCTGCCCGGGCAGCAAGGAGGGCGCCCGGCGCTCGAGGCGCCGATCCGTAGGTCGACAACACGGTACAAAACCATATGTCATGTCCTTCCGAGACCCATTTAAGCGCCTGATTGATCACCTGCAGATCAAGGTGTTGCATGTCTGTCTCCCCTGACAATTCGGCGAGGCTGAGCCGCCCGTTATGGATCGGACCCGTCCGAAGCGCGTTCTGCTGCATGGGGGCTTTGGGTTGTGCGGTACTGGGAAGACTCAGGGGGGAGGGCGCGCCGGACGCTTGAGCGGTTTTATCTACTGCTTCCGATATGATCCTATGCCCGATGCGTGCCGGTCGGTCTGCAAGGTAGCCATCTTAAGGGGCGATTTCAGATCGCGGTGATTGAACTGACGCTTGAAATGCAACCGTTCCAGACCATCTCGTAATGCTCGCTTTGAATGATCGAGGTTACCGGCTTTGGGGTCATCAATGCCCAGCAATGCTGACCCGATTTGCGTACGGAGTGGTAGCGCAAGCCGGGCTTTTGACCTTTTCTGAGCAGTCGCCCGAGGCGATGGCCGCTCGAATAGTCCTCAGGGTCGTAGAGCGGATCCGACATTGGGATGGGCATCGCATCGAGCATCCCGGCTTCGCTGAAGCGGCACGACAAGCCGCGGAAAACAAAGCGCTCATAGCTCAGGCCAACCACCTTCGACCAGTAGCGGTCCTGGTGATGGCGAACTTCAGCAAGCGCTGTATCCATTGTGCTGGCCAGATAAAGCACGCCAAAGCTACCGTCGCTGAAACGCGACCCGGCCGGGTTTACATGGGTAAACGGAGCAGTGGCATATGAGCAGCCGGGTATGCCGAAGGGTATTTCAGCGCGCGCGATCAGCTCCAGACGGCCTGTCTCGTTTCGTAACCGTGGATTGGTCAGGGCTTGAAGCTGGTAGAGCGTTTCGAACTCGTCGGCATCGGCGACATCATCGAACAAGGCAATGGGTGGAAACTTCGAGTTAACCAGCCGATAAGCCTGTTGTTCGACATTAGCCAGTCTTGGCAGCTGACTCGGGCTTACCACTGAGCGCCTCGCAGGCTATCGATGCGTCGGAACGTTTCGTACAGAGAGACCATGTCACCCTGAGCCATGATTTCCAGCGGTGAGCGCCCATTGAAGAACTCGTTATGGTTGGCCATCGCCGGGAAGCCATACATGTTCTCCGGGTTGTCGAAAACAAGCCGAAGTGCGGCATGAATGTTCAGAACGAAGCTGATGCGTTGCATCTGGTCCGGGTCGAGGCTGACCGACCAACTAGCATCGCCTGACCTGGCGCGATTATGGGTGCTACGTGATATCCGAAGAATTGTGCAGGCCTGGTCGGTGGTTGCCTGCCATTTTTCCAGAATGTTCACCGCAGCCCGTAGACCGGTTGCGCACTGGTCCTTCGTGAATGCCTGTGCTTGAAGAACTGCTGCCATAGTTAAGCTGCCTGGCTGTGTCTGTAGAATTAAAAGTAGCACATCATGTATCTACAGACAAAACTCGGCGCTATCGGACTAAGTGACAGCAAGAACTGTCGTCAGGCTTTTTTCATGGACCAGTACGCCGGCTTGAACAGGTCCCGTTCGCCGAGCAGCCCCACGCCCAGGGCGAAAGCACAGAGCACCAGGCCTATATACAGGCACAGTTGCAGTAGCCCGTGCGGGGAAGGCAACCAATGCAGTGCGGTTGCGACCACAACGGCGGTAGCGAGCCAGCGCCCGAGCACGCCGGGAGCCAAGCCTGCAGGTGACGCACGATAGACGTACAGTCCCATGAAGAGGGCCTGGAGGGTCACGCCGCTGGTAAACGCAACGGCCAGACCTTCGGCACCATATGGTCCGTAGAGCAGCGCATCGAGGCCGATCGTAAAGGCAGAACTGACCAGCATGATCACCAGAAACAACCGTGATTGATGCTGCGCCAGGAGCGCACGTCCCCACAGCAGCGCCAAGCCCATCGCGGGCAGACCGAGTGCATACAGGACCACCAGCGAGGCCGTGGCGTCGGTTTGTGTTGCGCCGAACTGCCCCCGTTCCAATAGTACTGAGACCACCGGTTGCGGAAATGAACAGAGCACGACGGACGCCGGAACCAGAAATAGCAGTGTCGCCAGCAATCCTTTGCGAATAACGGCGCCATGGCCGCTGAGATCGCCGTCGTTCCAGCTCGAGACGAAGCGGGGGAACAGCACCGAGAGCACGGACAAGGCGTAAAGCGTGAGCGGAATGGTGACGATGCGAAACGCAAACGACAGCATCGTGATACTGCCTTCCTCCAGGAAGGAGGCGAACATCCGCTCGGCAAGAATGCAGGCTTGTTGCGCCCCGGCCGCCAGCAGTACGGGTGCGAACGCGAGACCGAAGCCACCTGCATGCCCCTTTGTCTCGACTTTGTTGTCTCCGCGCAGGTATGCGATACGCTGATGCTGGACCAGAATCAGCGCCAGCTGAGGCAGCAGCATGCCAATGAAGATCACCATGCCGGTGGGTTGGAACAGCAGGATGCCGACGATCGCGCCAGCGTTGAGCAGCACCGTCCGGGTCATCGGCAGGATGAACACCTCATCCATGTTCAGCAGTGCACCCTGGCAATACAAAACCGCCTGAACGGCGACCAGTACCGCGCCTACGCAGAATACGATCTGGCCGGAAGCAACCTGAGCGTCCGTCCAGCCGGGCGCCAGCATGTTCAGAATCCAATAGCTTGCAATGATGGCGACGGCACTCACAGCTGCGCCCATGAGCATGACCCGCCAATAGAGCCAGCGGCTGACGGCTTCAAACAGGGCTTCGGATTGGCTGCGTAGCTTTTGCAGGTAAGGAATCATTGCGTCGCGCAGGGCGAGGCCGAGAAAGTTCTCGAAGAACATCGGCAGGATCAGTGCGACAAATATCAGGTCCGCTTCCCAGCTCAGTCCGAAAGACTTGGCGATAAACAGGTCGCGTAGAAAACCGAGTAGAAAGCTGGCAACTGTTAACGCCAGGATGACCAGTGATGCGTTCATTCCTTGATCCTGTGCAGGCCATTATCGGACGGCCTGAAAAATAGCGGCATGCCTCATCGAATACGGGACGATTCCGCTGAGCCACATTGGTCAGCGTCCCGGCGAACGATACATAGACTGGATGGCTCAAGCATGGTTCCTGCGCCGGCATGGAGCGTTTTGCCATCGGTTCGGGTTGCTACAAAGCCTGATACGTAAAAATGCCGTAAATCCCCTTTGCGAGCGGAGCGCGACTGCTTATGGTTCACGCTCATTTTCAGGCGAACCCAGTTCATGTCCGAGGCAACTACTTCTTCTGCGGGCTCCATGCGGCGTTGGCTAATCATCGGCGGCGTGGTTGTTGTGATTGCGTTGCTGCTCTGGTGGCTATGGCCAAGCGCGGACGAGACGCCGCCACAGCAGGCGGGTGGGCGTCCGGCTTTCGGCGCATTTGGTGGCCCCACGCCCGTGCGGGTTGCCCCGGTGGAACGAGGTGAATTCGAGGTCTACGCCAAGGCGCTTGGCACCGTTACACCGTTGAATACCGTCAACGTGCGTAGCCGCGTGGCCGGTGAACTGGTGGAGATTCACTTCGAGGAGGGCCAGCGAGTCAAGGCCGGCGATCTGCTGGCCGTCATCGATCCCCGCGCTTATGAAGTGGCACTGCAGCAAGCCGAAGGCACCCTCCAGCAAAACCGCGCTTTGTTGCAGAATGCGCAGCTGGACCTCGACCGTTACCGTGGTCTGTTCGCCGACGACAGCATTGCCAAGCAGACGCTTGATACGCAGCAGGCACTGGTCAATCAATACAAGGGAACGCTTGCAGCCAACCAGGCCGCTGTCAACGAGGCCAAGTTGAACCTGCAGTTCACCAAGATTCGCGCGCCAATAGATGGCCGCGTCGGCCTGCGTCAGCTGGATCAGGGCAACCTTGTCGCGGCCAACGACACCACGCCGCTTGTAGTGATCACCCAGACCCAGCCCATCGCAATCACCTTTACGCTGCCCGAAAATGAGCTGCCGCCGGTCATCTCCCGGTTCCGCCGCGGTGAAGAACTCTCAGTCCAGGCCTGGGACCGTGGCGAGCGATCCCTTTTAGGTGAAGGTGTACTGGAAAGTCTCGACAATCTGATCGATACGACCACTGGCACGCTGAAGATGAAGGCGCGCTTCGATAACGAGGCCGAGCTGTTGATACCCAACCAGTTCGTCAATGCTCGTTTGCGTGTGGAAACCTTGCCTGATGCGGTTCTGATTCCTTCGGCAGCACTGCAGTTCGGCTCGCGCGGCAACTACGCGTATGTCGTTGGTGAGGACTCGAAGGTTGAGCTGCGGGTGCTCGAAGTCGGTCCGAGCAATGGCGACAGGACCGTCGTGGTGAACGGTTTGAACCCCGGCGAGCGAATCGTCATGGAGGGCACAGACCGCCTGCGTGACGGCAGCGAAGTCGAAGTGGTGGATCGTCAGAAACTTGCCGACGAAGCGGCTGCGACTCCGAAGGCCGATACTCAGAGCACCAAGGAGCGTCCGGCGCGATGAACATCTCGCGGCTGTTCGTCCTTCGGCCAGTGGCCACCACCCTGACGATGATCGCGATTCTGCTGGCCGGGCTTATCGCCTACCGCATGCTGCCGGTGTCCGCCTTGCCCCAGGTGGACTATCCGACCATCCGGGTGATGACGCTGTATCCCGGAGCCAGCCCGGAGGTCATGACCAGCGCGGTGACTGCGCCGCTGGAAAGGCAGTTCGGTCAGATGCCCGGCCTGACGCAGATGTCCTCCACCAGCTCTGGCGGCGCATCGGTGATCACCTTACGCTTCTCGCTGGACGTTGAGCTCGACGTTGCCGAGCAGGAGGTCCAGGCGGCGATCAACGCGGGCAGCAATCTGCTGCCCAATGATCTGCCGGCACCGCCGGTCTATAACAAGGTCAACCCGGCTGACACGCCGGTCATGACACTGGCGGTGACCTCGGAAAGTCTGGCCCTGCCGGAGCTGCACGACCTGGTCGATACCCGCATGGCGCAGAAATTGGCGCAAATCAGCGGCGTCGGTATGGTCAGCATCGCTGGCGGCCAGCGACCAGCAGTGCGTATACGGGTCAATCCGGAGGCGCTTGCGTCTTACGGCCTGTCGCTGGCTGACGTGCGTTCCCTGGTGACCAGCTCCAACGTCAATCAACCCAAGGGTAATTTCGATGGCCCGACTCGCGTATCGATGCTCGATGCCAATGATCAGCTGAAAACGCCGGAGGAATACGCTGAGCTGATTCTGGCCTATGAGGGCGGCGCGACGCTGCGCTTGAAGGATGTCGCCGACATTATCGACGGGGCTGAGAACGAGCGCTTGGCCGCGTGGGCCAATGAAAGTCAGGCCGTGCTCTTGAACATCCAGCGCCAGCCCGGCGCCAACGTGATCGAGGTGGTCGAACGGATTCAGGAACTGCTGCCTGAGGTGACCGCCAGCATGCCGACCGGCCTCGACGTAGTGGTGCTGACTGATCGAACGCAGACCATCCGGGCTGCAATCACCGATGTCCAGCACGAACTGTTGATGGCGACCTTCCTGGTTGTCATGGTCACCTTTGTATTCCTCAAGCGCCTGTCGGCGACCATCATTCCTTCGATTGCAGTGCCGCTGTCGCTGATCGGCACTTTCGCGGTGATGCACCTTGCCGGTTTCTCGCTGAACAACCTGACCTTGATGGCGCTGACCATTGCGACGGGATTCGTTGTGGATGACGCCATCGTCATGCTCGAGAACATCGCACGCCACGTGGAGGAGGGTGAGACGCCGCTGCAGGCCGCATTGAAAGGTGCCAGGCAGATCGGCTTCACGTTGATCTCACTGACCTTGTCGCTGATCGCCGTACTGATTCCGCTGCTGTTCATGCAGGACGTGGTGGGGCGGCTGTTCCGCGAGTTCGCCATCACCCTGGCTGTGGCGATCCTGATTTCACTGGTGGTCTCGCTGACGCTGACGCCAATGATGTGCGCCAAGCTGCTCAAGCCCACCGCCGTTGAAAAGGGCAAGCCCGACTGGGTCGAGCGCCTTATCGGAGGTTACTCCCGCTGGCTGACCTGGGTGCTGGGTCACCAGACCCTGACGCTGCTGGTGGCGGTGGGCACGCTCGGTCTGACGGTGGTGTTGTATCTGGCGGTGCCGAAGGGCTTCTTTCCGGTGCAGGACACCGGTGTGATTCAAGGCATCAGCGAAGCGCCGCAGTCGATTTCCTTCCGCGCCATGAGCGAACGCCAGCAGTCCTTGTCGCGCGTGATCCTGGCTGATCCGGCGGTGGCCAGCCTGTCGTCGTACATTGGCGTCGATGGCGACAACGTAACGCTCAACAGCGGGCGGATGCTGATCAACCTCAAACCCCATGGCGAACGTGATGTCACCGCCAGCCAGGTGATTGATCGTCTACGTCCTGAGCTGGCGAAACTACCGGGAATCGAGCTGTACATGCAGCCGGTGCAGGATCTGTCGATTGAGGACCGGGTCAGCCGCACGCAGTTTCAGTTCAGCCTGGAGTCACCCGATGGTGAGCTGTTGCAGGAGTGGACGCCACGCCTGGTGGCAGCGTTGCGTGAGCGCCCGGAGCTGACCGATGTGGCCAGCGACCTGCAAAGTGATGGGTTGCAGATCTTCCTCGATATCGACAGAGATGCCGCGGCCCGCTTGGGGATCGAGATATCGGCGATAACCGATGCGCTGTATGACGCCTTCGGTCAGCGACAGATTTCAACGATCTTCACCCAGGCCAGCCAGTACCGCGTTGTGCTCGAAGCAGAGGCAGGCAACCGCCTTGGCGCGCAGGCGCTGGAGCAGCTGTACGTGCAGAGCGAGAGCGGAACCCCGGTTAGGCTGTCCAGCCTGGCAACGCTGCAACAACGTAGCGCACCCCTGCTGATCAATCACATTGGCCAGTTCCCGGCCGTCACGTTGTCGTTCAATCTGGCTGATGGCGTTTCGTTGGGTGAGGCTGTGGAAGTCATCGAAAGCGTCGAGGCGAAGATCGGTTTGCCGGCAGGAATCCAGAGTCGGTTCCAGGGCGCGGCCGAAGCTTTCCGCGCGTCGCTGTCGAGCACATTGCTGCTGATTTTGGCGGCAGTCGTGACCATGTACATCGTGCTCGGTGTGCTCTACGAGAGCTATATCCACCCGATCACCATTCTCTCGACGCTGCCGTCGGCTGCGGTCGGCGCCTTGCTGGCTTTGCTGCTGACCGGCAACGACCTGGGGCTGATTGCGATCATTGGGATCATCCTGTTGATCGGCATCGTCAAGAAGAACGCCATCATGATGATCGACTTTGCCCTGGACGCTGAGCGCAATCAGGGCATGAGTCCGCAGGACGCGATCTACCGCGCGGCGTTGCTGCGCTTCCGGCCCATCCTGATGACGACCCTGGCGGCATTGTTCGGTGCGGTGCCGCTGATGCTGGCATCAGGCTCCGGTGCCGAGCTGCGTCAGCCGCTGGGCCTGGTACTGGTTGGCGGCTTGCTGCTTAGCCAGCTGCTGACGCTGTTCACGACGCCCGTGATCTACCTGTTCTTTGATCGACTGGGCAACCGGTTCGGCCGCAAGCAGCTGCCAGTACAGGAAGCGCGTACATGACGCTGGCAGCAGAGCAGACTTCCCCAGTTTGCGGCGACCCGCAGCCATGAACCTCTCGGCCCCCTTCATCGCGCGCCCGGTCGCGACCATGTTGCTGAGCCTGGCGATCCTGCTGCTGGGCAGCGTCAGCTTTGGTCTCTTACCGGTCTCGCCACTGCCAAATATGGATTTTCCGGTGATCACCGTGCAGGCAAGCCTGCCCGGTGCCAGCCCCGAAATCATGGCTTCGAGCGTGGCGACCCCGCTGGAGCGCTCCCTCGGAAGCATCGCAGGCGTCAGCCAGATGAGCAGTCGTAGCAGCCAGGGGCAGACCCGCATCGTCATCCAGTTCGACCTGGAGCGGGATATCAACGGCGCCGCCCGCGATGTGCAGGCGGCGATCAATGCCTCGCGCAATCTGCTGCCCAGCGGGATGCGCAGCATGCCGAGCTACCGCAAAATCAACCCAGCCCAGGCACCGATCATGGTGTTGTCGCTGACGTCCGACGTGCTCGACAAGGGGCAGCTATACGACATCGGCTCGACGATTCTGGCGCAGAAGCTATCGCAGGTCCCTGGGGTGGGCGAGGTGCAGGTGGGAGGGAGTTCGCTGCCTGCCGTCCGGGTCGAGCTGCAACCACAGCAACTGGAGCAGTACGGCGTTTCACTCGATGAGGTCCGCCAGACCATCGCCAACGCGAATGTCCGGCGACCCAAGGGGATGGTCGAAGACGACGACCGCCACTGGCAGGTGCAGGCCAGTGACCAGCTGCATGAAGCCGCAGATTACCTGCCGCTGATCATTCGCTATCAGGACGGCGCAGCACTTCGCCTGAGCGATGTCGCGAAGGTCAGGGACGGCGTGGAAGATCGTTACAACGACGGCTTCTTCAACAACGACCGCGCCGTGCTGCTGGTCATAAACCGCCAGGCCGGCGCCAACATCATCGAAACCATCGAGGGGATTCGTAACGAGCTGCCGGCTCTGCAGGCGATCGTGCCGGGCAGCGTCAATATGGCCGTCGCAATGGATCGCTCACCGGTGATCCGCGCCACCCTGCATGAGGCCGAGCGGACCTTGCTGATTGCTGTCGGGCTGGTGATCGTTCTTGTGTTCCTGTTCCTGGGCAAAGTGCGGACCGCGTTGATCCCGGCGCTGGCGGTGCCGGTATCGCTGGTTGGCACCTTTGCCGTGATGTACCTGTTCGGTTTTTCGCTCAACGTGCTATCGCTGATGGCCTTGATCCTCGCCGCTGGGCTGGTGGTCGATGACGCCATCGTGGTCCTGGAAAACATTGCACGACATATCGACCAGGGTGTGCCGCCGATGCGCGCCGCCTATATCGGCACCCGTGAGGTTGGCTTCACCTTGCTGTCGATGAACCTGTCGCTGGTGGTGGTATTCGTCTCGATTCTGTTCATGGGCGGCCTTGTCGAACGGCTTTTCCGAGAGTTCTCCATCACCCTGGCGGCCGCCATTCTGGTGTCGTTGCTGGTCTCGCTGACCCTGACACCCATGCTCTGCGCACGTTGGCTCAAACCCCACCAGCCTGAGCATGACGGGCGCCTGCATCGCTGGAGTCACAATGCCCACCAATGGCTGTTAGGCCATTACGACAGGTCTCTCGGCTGGGCGCTGCGCCATCATCGGATCACCCTGATTACGCTGCTGGCGACCATCGGGCTCAACGTTTTTCTGTACATCGAAGTTCCGAAAACCTTTCTGCCGCAGCAGGACACAGGCCAGCTGACCGGCTTTATTCGCGGCGACGACGGCTTGTCGTTTCAGGTCATGCAGCCAAAGATGGAAACCTACCGCAAGGCAGTACTGGCCGACCCAGCCGTGGAAAGCGTGGCGGGCTTTATCGGCGGGCAGGGCGGCATCAACAATGCGTTCATGATCGTCCGGCTAAAGCCATTGGATGAGCGCAAGATCTCTGCGCAGAAAGTGATTGAGCGTATTCGCAAGAACCAGCCAAAAGTGCCGGGTGGTCGGATGTTCCTGATGGCCGATCAGGATCTGCAATTTGGTGGCGGTCGGCAGAGCAGTTCAGCGTATTCGTACAACCTGTTGGCCAGCGATCTGGCTGATCTGCGCACCTGGGTGCCGCAAGTGACCCAGGCGCTCAAGGCTTTGCCGGAGCTCACCAGTATCGACGCCAACGAAGGCGAGGGCGCCCAGCAGATCAGCCTGAAGATCGACCGTGACGCGGCCAAGCGGCTTGGCATCGACATGAGCACGGTGACGACCTTGCTCAACAACGCCTTCAGCCAACGGCAGATATCCACCATTTACGAGTCGCTCAATCAGTACCGGGTTGTCATGGAAATCGACCCAAGCTATGCCCAGCACCCTGAAGTGTTGGAGCAGATCCAGGTGATCACCAGCGACGGCCGACGCGTGCCGCTCTCGGCCTTTGCCCGTTACGAGCGGAGTCTTGAGGAGGACCGGGTCAGCCATGATGGGCAATTCGCTGCCGAGAGCATCGATTTCGATCTGGCGCCCGGTGTCAGCCTGGATCAAGCGACGCGGGCTATCGAGCGCGCAGTGGCGGCGATAGGGCTGCCGAGCGAAGTCCAAGGGCGCCTGGGAGGCACGGGTGATGTCTTCAAGGCGGCTCAGGAGAGCCAGCCGTTCATGATTCTTGGAGCATTGCTGCTCGTCTACATCGTGCTCGGCGTGCTGTACGAGAGTTATATCCACCCGCTGACGATCCTTTCAACGCTGCCATCTGCCGGGGTCGGGGCGTTGCTGGCAATTATCCTGACGGGCGAGCAGTTCAGTCTGATTTCGCTGCTTGGGCTGTTCCTGCTGATCGGTGTGGTGAAGAAGAACGCGATCCTGATGATCGATCTGGCGCTGCAGTTCGAACGTAACGATCACCTGCCGCCGGATGAGTCGATTCGTAGGGCCTGCCTGTTGCGTTTTCGGCCGATCCTGATGACCACCATGGCGGCGATCCTTGGTGCGTTGCCATTGCTCATGGGCGGCGCCGAAGGTGCGGAAATGCGCCAGCCGCTGGGCCTGACGATTATCGGTGGCCTGATCCTCAGCCAGATCCTTACGCTCTACACCACGCCGGTGGTCTACCTGTATCTGGACCGCGCGCGGCATCGATTCAACAGCTGGCGCGGTGTCCGCACCGACGCCGCCCTGGAAGATCCGCTATGAGTCAGTTGTTTTCGAAATACGCCCTACGCCCGCTGGCCCTTATGGGCATGGCTTTCTCCCTAGGCGCTTGCACCTTGGGCCCTGACTACCAGCGCCCAGCGCCGCCAATGGCTGCGGAGTTCAAACAGGCCGAAGGGTGGAAGGTTGCCAACCCGGCAGATGTGCTGGAGCGCGGTGATTGGTGGCGGCTATACGGTGATGTGGCATTGGATGCCTTGGTTGGGCGCCTCAATGTCTCCAACCAGAATCTGGCGGCTGCTGAAGCGCAGTACCGCCAGGCGCGGGCACTGGTTATGGGGGCACGATCACAGCTGTTTCCTACGGTAGGCAGCAGCGCTGGCGCAACACGTGCCGGGCAGGGCAGTTCGACCTCATCTACCGCATTGACTGGCAGCAGTTTCAGCGGCATCAGCGAGAGTTATAGCGTGGGGCTCGATGCGGCCTGGGAACTGGATATATGGGGTCGCCTGCGGCGCAATCTGGAAGCCAACCGAGCCAATATGCAGGCCACCGCAGCGGACCTGGCCGCTGTCCGCTTGAGCCTGCAGTCCGAGCTCGTCCAGACCTACCTTCGATTGCGCGTGATGGATGAACAGCAGCGTTTGCTGAATCAGACGGTCGAAGCCTTTGCTCGCTCGTTGAGGTTGACGGAAAACCAGTATCGCGCAGGCATCGTGCCGAAGTCCGATGTCACCCAGGCACTGACCCAACTCCGGAGTACCGAGGCTCAGGCCATCGACTTGCAGTGGCAGCGAGCTCAGATGGAGCACGCTATTGCGGTGCTGGTCGGGGTGCCGCCGGCAGAGCTGAACATTACCGAACTCGACGACATTCCGGAGCTGCCGGAAGTGCCGCTGGCACTGCCTTCGCAATTGCTTGAACGTCGCCCGGATATCGCGTCGGCCGAACGTCAGGTGATCGCGGCCAATGCACAGATCGGGGTGGCCGAAGCGGCCTGGTATCCGGACCTGACGCTGAGCGCGAGCGGTGGCTATCGAAACAGCAGCTTTACTGACCTGATCAGTCTTCCCAACCGCTTCTGGTCGCTCGGCCCGCAGCTGGCAGTCACATTGCTTGATTTTGGTGGCCGTCGCGCTGACCTCGAAGCTGCCGAAGCCAACTATGACCTGACAGTGGCCAACTATCGCCAGACGGTGCTCGACAGCTTCCGTGAGGTCGAGGACAACCTGGTGCAACTGCGTGTTCTCGCGGCTGAGGCCGTGGTTCAGCGACAAGCGCTGGAGGCCGCGCAGGAATCGCTGCGCCTGATCCAGAACCAGTACCGCGCGGGCACCGTGGACTTCCTCAGCGTTGCCACCGTGCAAACCAGTGCGCTGAACAACGAGCGGACCTATCTGACGCTGTTGGGTGATCAGCTCGCCGCCAGCGTTCAACTGATCGCGGCGCTAGGCGGCGGATGGGAAGAAGCGCAGTTGGATTTCGAGCCCGTACTGGAGGCGTCAGAGCGCTGAGACCAATGACGCGTGAGTGCAAAACGCCTTCCGGCGAGCAGGCTTCACGCTGAGGGGTTAATAGAAGGCTAAAGAACTTAGGGACTCGCCGAGCGGCGTTGGCAAACCGCGGCGTTGCTGCCGCGGCTGGGAGGAGAGGCGGGGAGTAATCAGTTGCGCTGCTTGCGATTGACCGTTTGCGCCGCCTTGATGATGTCAGCGCCAATCACTGGTTCGAATTCTTGCCACACCGGTCGCATGGCTTCGCGCCAGGCTTCGCGTTGTTCAGGCGTCAGTTCGACGATCTCCGATGTGCCCGCTTTGCGGATCCGCTCACGGTCGGCCTGGTTGGCTTCTTCCGCGGCACGGTTCACCTCGAAGGTGACCTCGTCGATGATGCCCTCCAGCTCGGTACGCAGCTGATGCGGTATGCCGAACCAGAACCGCGTATTGCTCACCAGCATGTAGTCGAGCACGCCATGGTTGGATTCGGTGATGTAGGGCTGCACCGTGTGCATCTTCTTGCTGTAGATGTTCGACCAGGGGTTTTCTGCCCCTTGGACGGTGCCGTTCTGCAACGATGTGTAGACCTCGGCAAACGGAATCTTCTTGGTGGCTGCGCCTACCTGAGCGAATTGCGATTCCAGAACGGCGGAGGGCTGGATACGGAACGCCAGCCCCATGGCATCGCTCGGCTGCAACAGCGCCTTCGTTGCCGATAGCTGCTTCATTCCGTTGTGCCAGTAAGCCAGGCCAGTGATGTTTTCCTTTTCCATCGAGCGCAGCAATTGGCGGCCCTTGGCGCGCTTCTGAAACCGGTTGACGGCCTCCAGGTCGTCGAACAGGAAAGGCAGATCGAATACTTGCACCTGCTTGGTGTACTTCTCGAACTTCGCTAACGACGGCGCCAGCAGCTGCACCTCGTCGTTGGCCAATGCCTCAAGCTCGTTGGCATCACCGAACAGTGTCGAGTTGGGATAAACCTCGACGGTCACCTGGCCGGGTAGACGCTCTTCAACCAGTTTCTTGAACAGCAGGGCACCCTTGCCTTTCGGGGTGTCTTCAGCGACGACGTGCGAGAACTTGATGACGATCGGCTCAGCTTCGACCGCGGTCGCGGTCAACGCCAGCACTAGGCCAGCGAGGGTGATGATCGGCTTGATCATGAAAAGGCTCTTTATTTTTGGTGGGTTGGCATGACATCCGGGAGACGGATGTGATTGAGCTTCAATGAAGCGTTATGCCAAATAAGCCGCACCGTAAAAAGGGCTTTCTCACAGAATTCATAATTGAGGGAGCGGGAGTTGCAACAGGTCACACTTTGGCCGCTGAGAGCGACTGCTCTGCGCCGCAATTCAACGGCGCAGAGAGGCTTCCCGTCAGTTGCTGGCGAGCTGCCACCCGCCGCCAAGTGCCTTGTAGAGGCCCACGACGCCGCGATACACCTCGACTTCGGCCTGCGCCTGCGCATCCTCCGCCGCCAGGCGCTCCCGCTCGGCATCCAGTAGCACCAGAAAGTCCACCGTGCCTTCCCGGTAGCGGATTGCCGCTTGCTCCGCTGCCGCGCGACTGGCGCCGGACTGACGCAGCAGTGCGAGCAGTCGCTCCTGGGCGCGCGCATAGTCGCTGAACGCGTTTTCCGATTCCTCCAGCGCCAGCAGGACCTGCTGCTCATAACTGGCCAACGCACCTTCGGCGTCTGCTTCTGCACCGCGCAGCCTGGCGCGAACGCTGCCCATGTCGAACGCCGCCCAGGTAATGCTTGGCGCTACACCCCAGGCCTGCGCCGCACTTGATCCGATCTGAGAACCGCGCCCGGCGATGAAGCCCAGAAAACCGCTCAGGCTTACCCGCGGAAACAGATCAGCCGTCGCTACGCCCACGTTGGCAGTTGCCGCTGCCAGCTGTCGTTCGGCCGCGAGAATGTCCGGTCGGCGACGTAGCAGCTCGGTGGGGTCACCAATCGGCAGAGCCTTGGCGATGGCAGGCAACTCGCGCGGCGTCAGGTCGACGCTGAGTGTGTCGGCGCGCTGGCCGAGCAGGGTCGCGATGCGATTGGTTGCCCGGGTCTGCTGTGCCTGCAGTTGCGGCAAGCTGGCCTGGGTCGCTGCTAGCCGCGCATCAGCACGCAGCACGTCGAGCTCGTTACCCACGCCCGCGTCGCGCAACTGCTCAGTCAAACGATGTGAGTTGCGCTGGTTCTCAAGGTTTTCCCGGGCGATGCGTTCACGCAATTGCGCGCCGCGCAGCTGGCCGTAGGCATCGACCAGTTCGGCAATCAGGCTGACCTGTAGTTGATAAAGCTCGGCTTCCGCGGCTTCGCTCTGTGCCTCGCTGGCTTCGATGCGCCGCTGAACTCGGCCGAACAGGTCGAGTTCCCAGGCCATGTCCAGTCCCAGATCGTAGCGCTCGATGCTGCTGCGCTCCTCGCCGAAGCCCGGCTGCTGAGCCTCGCCATACTCAGCACCGGCCCCTGCGGTTACGGTAGGGAAGCGATCATTGGTCACGTCATCGCGAATGGAACGAGCGGCGCGGAGCCGGGCGAATGCGATGCGCAGTTCGCGGTTCTCGGACAATGCTTCACCCACCAGAGCATCCAGCGTCGGGTCATCGAACTGGCGCCACCAAGCCGCCTGAAAACGCGACTGATCGAAGCCAGTCGCCGCAGCCCTTTCGATATGCGCCGGAGCGACGTCCGGTGCGCGGTAATCCGGCCCCACCGCGCAGGCGCTCAAGGCTATGGCGGCCGCGAGCAGAAGCGGTGTGCTAATGACAGCCTTCATGCGTGCACCTCCTTCAGTATTGCTTTTTTCTCCGCGCGCCGTTCGACGAAGGCGCGAATGACCAGGTAGAACACCGGCGTCAGCAACAGCCCGAAAAAGGTCACGCCAAGCATGCCGCTGAACACTGCTACACCCATGGCATGCCGCATCTCAGCACCGGCGCCGGAGGAGAGCACCAACGGAACCACACCCATAATGAACGCGAAGCTGGTCATCAGGATCGGGCGCAGCCGCAGGCGGCAGGCCTCGAGCACAGCGGATAGGCGATCCATGCCTTCTTCCTGTTTGTCCTTGGCGAACTCGACGATCAGGATCGCGTTCTTGCACGCCAGGCCGACGAGCACGATCAGGCCAATCTGGGTAAACACGTTGTTGTCGCCGCCCGACAAGATCACCCCGGTGATGGCCGAGAGCAGTGTCATAGGTACGATCAGGATCACCGCCAATGGCAAGCTCCAGCTCTCGTACTGCGCCGCTAATACCAGGAAGGCCAGCAGCACGCAGAGCGGGAAGACGAACATTGCAGTGTTCCCCGCCAGGATCTGCTGATAGGTCAGCTCGGTCCATTCGAAGCTCATGCCATTCGGTAGCTCAGCTTGCAGCAGCCGCTCCATCGCAGCTTCGGCCTGACCGGAGCTGTAGCCGGGCGCGGCCGCACCGTTGATTTCAGCGGTCAGGAAGCCGTTGTAGTGCATCACGCGATCCGGGCCGGAACTGTCGCTGACCTTGACGAAGGTCGACAGCGGGACCATCTCGCCACGGTTGTTGCGCACCTTCAGCTGGCCGATCTGGTCGGGCGTCAGGCGAAACTTCTGCTCGGCCTGGACGTTGACTTGATAGGTGCGACCAAAACGGTTGAAGTCGTTGGCATACAGCGAGCCGAGATAGACCTGCATGGTGTCGAAGATCTGATCGATAGCCACCCCGTGGGTCTTAGCTTTCTCCCGGTCGATGTCGGCATCGATCTGCGGCACGTTGACCTGATAGCTGGTAAACAGCCCGGCTAGCTCGGGATAGTCCGCGCTCTTGGCGATGACGTTCTGCACCTGTTTGTACAGCTCTTCGTAGCCAAGATTGCCGCGGTCCTGCACCTGCACGCGGAAGCCGCCGATGGTGCCCAACCCTTGCACCGGTGGCGGCGGGAAGATCGCGATGAAGGCGTCCTGAATTTGCGCGAACTGGCCGTTCAGATCAGCCGCGATGGCGTTGGCGGACAGTGAGGGAT
Organism: Stutzerimonas tianxiuensis; assembly: GCF_053470365.1. Taxonomy (NCBI): domain Bacteria; kingdom Pseudomonadati; phylum Pseudomonadota; class Gammaproteobacteria; order Pseudomonadales; family Pseudomonadaceae; genus Stutzerimonas; species Stutzerimonas tianxiuensis. The sequence continues at coordinate 265,828 of NZ_JBPVWS010000003.1, forward strand.
CACTGCGCTCATCAAAGGGCTTGAGCGGGGTGAAGACGATGCCGCTGTTCGGGCTGTTGGTGAATCCGTTGATCGACAGGCCTGGGAAGGCCACGGTGTTCTCGACACCGGGATGCTCGGCAGCGATCTGTGACATGCGTTTGATGACGTCTTCCGTGCGATCCAGCGTGGCGGCATCCGGCAGTTGCGCAAAGGCCACCAGGTACTGCTTGTCCTGCGGCGGCACGAAACCGGTCGGTGTGCTGGCGAAGCCCATATAGCCGAGTCCGACTAGGCCGAGATAAACCACCAGGGCAATGCCGCTGCCACGCAGAATGCGTTTAACCGCACCGACGTAGCCGTGGCTGGCGCGTTCGAATACCCGGTTGAAGGGGGCGAACAGCCAGCCGCCGAACAGCTTGTCCAGCAGGCGTGAGAAGCCGTCTTTAGGCGCGTCATGGCTACGCAGCAACGCGGCAGCCAACGCTGGCGACAGGGTCAGGGAGTTGAAGGCGGAAATGACCGTCGAAATCGCAATGGTCAACGCAAACTGTTGATAGAACTGCCCGGTAAGGCCCGAGATGAAGGCAGTCGGGATGAACACCGCGCAGAGCACCAGCGCCGTGGCGATGATCGGCCCAGTCACTTCCTTCATCGCCTGCTTGGTGGCTTCCACTGGCGACTTGCCGAGGCCGATGTTCCGCTCGACGTTCTCCACCACCACGATGGCGTCATCCACCACGATGCCGATTGCCAGCACCAGGCCGAACAGTGACAGCGCATTGAGCGAGAAACCCAGCATGTGCATCACGGCAAAGGTGCCGATGAGTGATACCGGTACGGCGGCCAGCGGGATGATCGACGCGCGCCAGGTTTGCAAGAACAGAATCACCACCAGCACCACGAGCACAATCGCTTCAAGCAGGGTATGCACCACCGCCTCGATAGAACCGCGCACGAAGATGGTTGGGTCGTAGACGATTTCGTAGTCCACGCCTTCAGGGAAGTCCTTCTTCAGTTCGGCCATGCGAGCACGCACTGAGTCCGAGATTTCGATGGCGTTTGAGCCAGGACGCTGGAAAACCGGGATGGCAACGGCAGGCTGGTTGTTAAGCAGTGAACGCAGTGCGTATTGACTGGAGCCCAGTTCGATACGAGCGATGTCCCGGAGGCGAGTGATCGAACCGTCTTCACCGGCGCGAATGATGATGTTCTCGAACTCTTCTTCGCTGACCAGCCGGCCCTGTGTGTTGATCGACAGCTGGAAGTCCGTCGCGCCCGGCGCGGGTGGCGCACCCAGCGAACCCGCCGCAACCTGACGGTTCTGCTCGCGGATCGCGTTAACCACGTCGGTTGCGGTGAGGTTGCGCGAGGCGACCTTGTTCGGGTCGAGCCAGACGCGCAGCGAATAATCACCCATGCCGAACAGCTGCACATCGCCAATCCCGTCCAGTCGCGCCAGCTCGTCCTTGACGTTGAGCGCCGCATAGTTGGAGAGATAGAGCATGTCGTAGCGCTCGTCCGGCGATGTCAGGTGCACCACCATCGTCAGGTCCGGCGATGCCTTGTCTACCGTTACGCCAAGGCGCTGCACTTCGGTCGGCAACGTCGGTTGGGTACGCGTGACGCGGTTCTGCACCTGCACCTGGGCGTTATCCAGATCGGTCCCCAGAGCGAAGGTGATGGTCAGGGTCAGCTTGCCGTCAGCGGTTGCCTGGGACGACATGTAGAGCATGCCCTCGACACCGGTGATGGCCTGTTCGAGGGGAGACGCGACGGTTTCGCCGATCACTTTCGGGTTGGCGCCCGGGAAGCTGGCGCGCACCACGACAGTCGGTGGCACGACTTCGGGATATTCGCTGATCGGCAGCTGGAACAGCGATATGGCGCCACCGATCAAGATGATCAGTGATAGCACCGCGGCAAAGATTGGCCGCTGGATGAAGAACTGGGAGAAATTCATGACGCACTCCGGGGGAGAGGGCACGCGCGACGTGCCCTGACGGAATTGGTTTTGTTTGAGTTGGCGCCTTGGCGCCGGTCAGTGGGACGTGCTGAACGTCAACTGCTCGGCCCTCGCGCCAGGGTCCGGTCGACCACCTGCGGGTTCATCGCTGCCGATATGGCACGGCTCTGTTCTTTCAGCGCGGCGAGGGTGTCCGCATCTGCCATCGGTACGTCCTCTGGCTGTACGGCATTACCGGGTCGCACGCGCTGCAGGCCGTTCACGACGATGGTTTCACCTTCCTCCAGACCGCTACGAACGATGCGCAGGCCCTCCAGCTTCGGACCCAGCTCGATGGCGCGATAGTTGACGGTGTCGTCCTCCCCGAGCACCAGGACGAACTTCTTCCCAAGATCGGTTCCGACCGCGACATCCTTGATCAGGACGGCGTCGTAGGTGGCGCTACCGACCAGCTTCAGGCGGGCGTAAAGACCGGGAGTGAAGCGCCCGTCACGGTTGTCGAACACGGCGCGTCCGCGAATGGTGCCGGTGCGTGGGTCGACCTGATTGTCGATGAAGTCCATGTGCCCCAGATGAGGGTGGCCTGCCTCGCTGGAGAGCCCGAGATACACCGGTGTCTCCTCGCTACGCTCACCGTTACGGGCGAGTTCGCGGTACTTCAGGTAGGTGCGTTCGTCCGCCTCGAAGTAGGCATAGACCTTGTCGGTGGAGACCAGCGTTGTCAGCAAGGCTTCGCCAGCATTGACCAGGTTGCCCGCTGTAATCAGCGCACGACCTGCGCGGCCATCGATGGGGGCGGTGACGCGGGTGAACCCGAGATCGAGCTTGGCGGCATCGAGCTGAGCCTGGATGGCGGCGACGGCGGACTTCGCTTCGCTGGCGGCGCTGGCTCGCGCGTCAGCCAGTTCGGCGGAAATGGCATTGTTGGCGCGCAGTCGCTCACCGCGCTCGGCTTCGCTTGCGGTCCGGCGCTCAGTGGCACGAGCCTGCTGCAATTCGGCCTGCAGGCGCTTGACCTGCGCTTCAAACGGGCGCGGGTCGATCTGAAACAGCAGATCGCCTTTCTTCACCAGCGAGCCTTCTTCGAACGCGACCTTATCGATGAAGCCCGACACGCGAGGACGAATATCGACCGATTCGGGCGCTTCCAGGCGGCCGGTGAGCTCGTCCCATTCGGTCACCTGCTGTTCGATGACCTCGGCAACACTGACGGCGGGGGGCGGCATGGCCGCTTCGGTGGCTTCGGGCGCTTTACCGCATGCGCCTAAAAGGGCGGCAGCAACCGCAACCAATGGGTAACGCAAGGCTTTGAGTGAACGATCCATGCTTGACTCCGCAACTCGTTTTTTTGATGGCGGAAGTGTGGCGGCAGGGCTGCTCAAGCAGAAATCGAACAAGGCGAATGTGAATATCATTCGGGATGATGTTGCAGCATTTGTCATGGATGGCGCTGCAGGTTGAGCTTCAGCCCGCCCCAAGCCCGGCCGCGCTGGCTACATTAAGGAGCAGAAGAGAGTAAAAGGCGTCATCAATTGCAGCTACAGGGGGCCTCTGCGCCCGAGCGGCAACCCGTGCTGGACATCATGGCGATCTGGGTTCAGAGACTGTCCGGATCGCCTACGAACATCTGGATGCGCGAGCGCAGCCAGCGCTCGGCCGGGTCGTTGTCCTGAGCGCCGCGCCAGGCCATGGACAGCTCGAAGTCCTGGCTGGTCTCGAATGGCAGCGGCTCGGCCCGCACGCCACCGTTGGCGGCAAGCGCTGCGGCGGCATAGTCCGGCATGGTCGCGACCAGGTCGGTTCCGGCCAGCAGGCTCGCCAACCCGTTGAACTGCGGCACCGCCAGCACGACCTTTCGCTTGCAGCCGTGCAGCGCCAACTCGTCATCGATATAGCCGTTCAGGTCGCCAGCAAAGGAAACCATGGCGTGCGGGCGCGAGCAGTAGTCTTCCATCGTCATACGGCCAGGGATGCTGTCGGCACGCAGCAGCATGGGTTTCGGTCTGCGCAATACCTTGCGCTTGGCGTTGGCCGGCAGTTCCTCGGTGTAGCAGACCCCCACCGAGATCTCGCCCGAGGCAAGCAGGCCCGGCATCAACAGGTAATTGGCACGACGCACTACCAGCACCACGCCCGGCGCTTCGGCACGGACGCGCCTGAGCAATTGCGGTAGCAGGGCAAATTCCACCTCATCGGTCAGGCCGATGCGAAACACCAGTTCGCTGGTGGCCGGGTTGAAGTCCGAGGCGCGGCTGACGGCCGTGGAGATCGAATCCAGCGCTGGCGACAGCAACCCGGCGATCTCTTGCGCGCGTGCGGTGGGCTCCATGCTGCGCCCGGTGCGCACGAACAGCGGGTCGTCAAACAACGTACGCAGGCGTGCCAGGGCGGCACTGATGGCGGGCTGCCCAAGAAACAGCTTTTCAGCGGCGCGAGTCACGCTGCGCTCATGCATCAGCGTTTCGAAGACGATAAGCAGATTCAGATCCACGCGGCGAAGGTCGTTGCGGTTCATGCCATTCACTTCAAGCTGTGGTCAGACAAAGGCGCGGCTGACCTTCTGGAGGGTTGCGGTTGCATTCTAGACAGATCGGAGTGACGCCGGCATGTCCATTTCAGCTTTGGAATTACACAAACCTGCAGTCTGTGGCGCAGGTTTACATACAGCTCATCATCATTCCCACGCATGGCGACTATCGAGCGGAATGCAGGGATCGGCGCTGGAGTTGTTCCGGCGGTGCAGATAGAGTCACTGGCACAGTAGTAATCGAGGGGTCTTTCAATGTCCCGCATCATCCGTTTCCACCAGTTCGGGCCAGCCGAAGTGCTGCGTTATGAGCAGCGCGACGTGCCAAAGCCTGGCCCGGGCGAGGTGCTTGTCGACGTGAAAGCGATCGGCATCAGCTGGAACGACGTACTCTGGCGGCAGGACTTGGCTCCGCGTCACGCCAAGCTCCCGGCAGGGCTGGGCAGCGAGATCGCCGGCGAGGTGTTGGCGGTAGGTGATGATGTAGACGGTTTCGCGGTGGGTGATCGTGTCGCCAGCTTCCCTGCGCACGATCTCAACCAGTACCCCCTGTACGGCGAGCAGGTCCTGCTGCCGCAGGCGGCATTGGTCCACTATCCAGAAATGCTCAGCGCAATCGAGGCCTGCGTCCACTACACGCCGGCACTGGTGTCTTATTTCGCCCTGATCGAACTGGCTCAGCTCGAGCCTGGACAATACGTGCTGGTCACCCAGGCGCGGCATTGCACCGGGCCTTCTGCGGTGCAGCTGGCGAAAGCACTTGGCGGACGTGTGATCGCCACCTGCGAGACGGCTGAGGATCGCGACTTCCTGCGTGAGTTGGGTGCCGAGACGGTCATCGTTACCGAAGAGGAAGATCTGGTCGGGCGGCTGCAGAAGATCACCGGTGGGGCTGGCGTGGAAGTCGTACTCGACGGTTGCGGCGGCTCGCAGATGAAGCTGCTGGGCGACGTGATCGCACCGCGCGGCAAACTGATCCTCTATGGGCTTAACGGTGGTAACGAGACCGCGTTTCCCGCCTGCGCAGCGTTCAAGAAGAACTTCAAGTTCTTCCTGCATTGCCTCTGTGATTTTACTGGCCAGCCCGAACTGGGCATCGAGCAGAACCGCGACGCAGTCGAGCGTGCCTTGCTGCACATCAACCAGCTCACGGCCGATCGTCTGGTCACTCCGCAGGTCGACAAAGTATTTACCTTCGACGAGGTGGTGGCCGCGCACGAGTATGTTGAGAGTGGTGCTCCGCGTGGGCGGGTCGCACTGCGCGTCGACTGATTGTCCGAGGCCCCTGTTCAGGGGCCTCTCATCGCTTCACAGAAACTTTTCCTTCCGCCGTCAAGTCCTCCGAATACAGCTTTCAGGCTCTTACGGAGGATCCAGCATGCCCGACGAAAACCAGACGCTCCCACCTCAACAGCAACCGGAGCCTGGCAAGGAAAGCGAGATGAGCCCTCGCCCGGAGTACCGTGGAGAGGACTACAAGGCCGCCGGCAAGCTCACGGGCAAGGTTGCGGTCATTACCGGTGGCGACAGTGGTATCGGCCGCTCTGTCGCGGTGTTATTTGCCCGCGAAGGCGCTGACGTGGCGATTCTTTATCTGGATCAGCACCAGGACGCCGAGCAAACCAAGCGCGTAGTGGAAGAGCAGGGGCGCAAATGCCTGACTTTCGCCGGCGACGTGGCGGACCGCGGTGTATGCCGCAAGGTGATCGATGAAACGCTGAGCGCGTTCGGCAAACTCGACATCCTGGTCAACAACGCAGCCGAGCAGCATCCGCAGGAAAAGCTCGAGGACATCAGCGAAGAGCAGTGGGAGAAAACCTTCCGCACCAACATCTTCGGCATGTTCCAGATGACCAAGGCCGCACTGCCGCATCTGAAAAAAGGCGCCTCCATCATCAACACGACCTCGGTTACCGCCTACAAGGGCAGCCCGCACCTGTTGGATTACTCGTCGACCAAGGGCGCAATCACCTCATTTACCCGTTCGCTGTCGATCAACATCGCCGACCGCGGAATCCGCGTGAACGGAGTAGCGCCTGGGCCGATCTGGACGCCGCTGATTCCGTCGACGTTCGATGAAGAAAAGGTGAAGAAATTCGGCGCCAACGTGCCTATGGAGCGTCCGGGGCAGCCTGATGAAGTGGCGCCGGCATACGTGTATCTGGCCAGCAGCGACTCGTCCTACGTCAGTGGACAAGTTATTCACGTAAACGGCGGCACTGTGCTCAACGGCTGACCGAACGACTGTCGACAGGAGGTAAGGCATATGCCCCGTACGATCTGGAAAGGCGCCGTCAGTTTCGGCCTCGTTCACATCCCCGTCGCGCTTGTACCGGCTACGACCCGGCAGGGTATCGATTTCGACTGGCTGGATAAACGCAGCATGGACAGGGTCGGCTACAAGCGCATCAACAAGACCACTGGGGAAGACATCGAAAGCGAGAACATCGTCAAAGGCGTGGAGTACGAAAAGGGTAATTACGTCGTCATCAGTGATGATGAAATCAAATCAGCCCACCCTGAAGCCACGCAGACGGTCGATATCGTTGCCTTTGTCGATGCCAAGGACATTTCTTTCCTGTACATCGCTACGCCGTACTACCTCACCCCGGACCGAAGGGGTGAAAAGGTCTATGCATTGCTCCGCGAAACCCTGGAGCAGACCGGTAAGGTCGGCATCGCCAATGTTGTGCTACGCAACAAGCAGCATCTGGCGGTTGTGATGCCGCTGGGCAAGGCGCTGGTCATGAATACCTTGCGCTGGGCCGATGAGGTTCGCGGCGTGGAATACCTTGAGATGAAGGACGAAGCGCTTAACCCCGACCTCAACCCCAAGGAACTCGACATGGCCAAGCGGTTGGTCGAGGACATGAGCGAAGACTGGAACCCCGAGCAGTACAAAGACACCTTTCAGGATCAGATCATGGATCTGGTGGAGACCAAGGCCCGAGAAGGCAAGCTCGAAGCCGTGGGTGGGCCGGAAGAAGCAGTGGATCGTCGCAGCGCCGATGTCATCGATCTGACCGAGCTGCTCAAGCGCAGCCTGGCCGGCAAGTCGTCAGCCAAGAAAGCTGCACCGGCGGAAGAAGTCGACGAGGATGACAGCGAAGAGGCTGCTGCCCCGGCCAAGCGGACCACGAGCAAAACCGCAGCGAGCAAATCCAAGGCTCCAGCCAAATCCACTGCCAGTAAGTCTTCAACCAGCAAAACTTCGACGGCACGCAAGACGAGTGCCAGCAAACCCGCTGCCAGCAAGTCCAGCAGCAAGAAGGCGAGCTGAGCCCATGAGGATTGCCCATGGCTGAGAAGGCGGCCAAGAGCCGCCCCGATGTGGGCGGTATCGGCATCAGTAACCCGCAGCGGGTCATCGACCCGGCCAGCGGCGCCACCAAGCTGCAGCTCGCTGAATACTACCTGGCAGTCGGTGAATGGCTGACGCCTCAGTTGGCCAAGCGGCCGCTGTCGATTGTTCGCGCCCCTGAGGGCGTGAGTGGCGATAGTTTCTTCCAGCGCCACTGTGGACGTTTGAAAATGCCCCACATGCGCGTACTGGATAAATCACTGGATCCCGAACACGCCCGTCTGATCCAGGCGGACAGCGTGACTGCGGTGGTCGAGGCGGTGCAGATGGGCACCATCGAGTTCCACACCTGGAATGCGCGTAGCGATCGGATCGACAAGCCGGACCGGGTCGTTTTCGATCTTGATCCCGACCCGGAACTGCCATGGTCGAGCATGGTGCGAGCCACCTGCATGACCCTCGACCTGCTCGACGAACTCGGTCTTCGGGCCTTCCTCAAAACCAGCGGAGGCCGGGGCGTACACGTAGTCGTGCCCATCGACCGTCGTCACAGCTGGGATTGCGCAAATGAATTTGCCCGTGGCGTTACGGTCCGGCTGGCAAAGGAGGCACCGGAGCAAATCGTCGCGAAGATGGGGCCGAAGAACCGGGTCGGCAAGATCTTCGTCGACTACCTGCGCAACCAGCGGGGCGCGAGCACGGTCGCTGCCTTTTCCGCGCGGGCAAGGCCCGGTTTGCCGGTTTCCGTACCCATCGCCCGGGAGGAATTGCAGCAGATCAGCGGCGCCGGTCAATGGAATATCCTCAACCTGCATGAGCGCCTCGACAACCTGAAGCACGATCCCTGGGCCGAATACCCTGCGACCCGCCAGATTCTCTCGGCTCAACTGTTAAAAGACCTCGCTGCGCGCCAGTGACGCGACGGGTGACCTGTTGATGGTCGAGGTCCTGAACTAGCCTTTTAAGCGTAACGACTGTGACGCCCGTCTGTCCCTCTGGAGGAACCATTCCAGAGCGGTCCAGTCGACCTGTTAGATGGACAGACACAATAAGTAACAGGAGATACCGATGACCGTGCGAGTATCCCGGCGACAGTTCCTGAAGTTCGGTGCGGCTGGTGTAGGCGCGTCGAGCATGGCCATGATGGGATTTGCGCCTGATGAAGCCTTCGCGTCGATTCGTCACTTCAAGCTGACCGGCGCAAAAATGACCCGCAATATCTGCACCTACTGCTCAGTAGGCTGCGGCATGCTGCTTTACTCCCGTGGCGATGGCGCGATCAACGTGATCGACGAGATCTACCACGTCGAAGGCGATCCGGATCACCCGGTCAGCCGCGGTTCGCTTTGCCCACGCGGCGCAGGTGTTCTCGACTTCATCAAGAGCGAATCGAGGGTCAAATACCCTGAGGTCCGTGAGCCTTACACCAATGAGTGGAAGCGCATCAGCTGGGACGAGGCCTTCGCGCGTATCGCCCGGCACATGAAAGATGACCGCGACCGGAATTTCGAGACGCATGACGAGCAGGGCCGGCTGGTCAACCGCTGGATGACCACATCGATGGTAGCGGCTTCGGCCTGTACCAACGAGACGGCCTATCTCACGCAGAAGATCACCCGAGCGCTCGGCATTCTCAAAATAGACAACCAGGCTCGCGTTTGACACGGACCAACGGTGGCAGGTCTTGCCCCAACATTTGGTCGCGGTGCCATGACGAATCACTGGACCGACATTGCCAACGCCAATGTCATCCTGTCGATGGGCGGCAATTCGGCTGAAGCGCATCCGGTGGGCTTCCGCTGGGTCATGCATGCCAAGCAGCGCAGCAATGCTGTCCTTATTTCGATTGACCCACGCTTCAATCGCACCACCGCAGTTGCGGACTATCACGCCTGGCTTCGTACCGGCACGGATATCGTGTTCCTTGGTGGTTTCATCAACTATCTGATCGAAACCGAGCGCTATGCCCATGAGTACGTTCGCGAGTACACCGACGCCAGCCTGATCGTGGCCGAGGGGTTTGGTTTCGAGGAAGGGTTGTTCACTGGGTACAACCCTGCAGATCGAACCTACGACCGGAAAACCTGGAATTTCGAGCTGGACGAAAACGGCTTCGCCCGAACCGACCCTACGTTGCAGCATCCACGCTGTGTACTGCAGCTGTTACGTCAGCATTACAGCCGCTACAGCGTCGATCAGGTGGAAAACATCTGCGGCATGCCCAAGGCAAAGGTGCTTGAGCTCTGGGACCTGATGGCGACCACTTCGGCGCCCGACAAGACCATGACCATCCTCTACGCCCTGGGCTGGACGCAGCACACCATCGGCTCGCAGATCATCCGCTGCGGAGCCATGGTCCAGCTGTTGCTGGGCAACATGGGAATGCCGGGTGGCGGCGTGAATGCGCTGCGCGGGCATTCCAACATTCAGGGGCTTACGGACATCGGGTTGCTGTCAAACCTGCTCCCCGGCTACATGAATCTTCCGTCGGTGAACCTGCAGTCCTACGAGGACTACATGAAGACCCGCATCAAGCTGCCGCTGCTCGAAGGCGAGGTTTCCTACTGGAAGTTCTATGAGCGGTTCTTCGTCAGTTTGATGAAAGATTGGTACGGCGATGTGGCAGCCAAGGAAAACAATTGGTGCTACGACTGGCTGCCAAAGCTGTCCGAACCAATCTATGACGTGCTGTACGCCATCAACGACATGACGCTTGGCAAGATGACCGGCGCATTCTGTCAGGGCTTCAACATTCTGGCGGCTTTCCCGAACAAGGCGAAGGTCATGGACGGTCTGTCGAAGCTTAAATTCCTGGTGATCATGGACCCGCTCACCGTGGAGACAGGCGAGTTCTGGAAAAACTTCGGTGAATACCACGACGTCGACCCGTCGCAGATCCCCACCGAGGTGTTCCGGTTGCCGACCACCTGTTTTGCGGAGGATGACGGCTCCATCACCAACAGTGCGCGCTGGTTGCAATGGCATGAGCGGGCCGTGCCTGGCCCGGGCGAAGCCATGACCGATACGGAGATCCTGGGTGAGGTCATGTTGCGCCTGAAGCTCATGTACCAGGAGGAGGGTGGTGCCTTCCCCGATCCGATCCTCAATCTGACGTGGAACTACAAGGTGCCGCAGTATCCCAAGGCATCCGAACTGGCCATGGAGTACAACGGTCGCGCACTGGCGGACATTACCGATGACAGCGGCAAGGTCATTCGGCGCAAAGGCGAGCAGTTGCAGGATTTCAGTGAACTGCGCTCGGACGGCTCGACCGCCTGTGGTTGCTGGATCTATTCCGGCGCCTGGCCCGAGCAGGGCAACATGATGGCCCGTCGCGACAATTCGGACCCCTACAACACCGGTAATACCCTGGGCTGGGCCTGGGCCTGGCCGATGAATCGGCGACTGCTCTATAACCGCGCTTCGGCGCGTCCCGACGGTACGCCATGGGCACCGAACAAGGCGTTCATCTGGTGGAACGGCGAGCGCTGGACAGGCGCTGATGTGCCCGACTTCCCGGTCACGTCGCCGCCCTCGCAAGGGGTGGGTCCGTTCATCGTCACCCAGACCGGACGTGGGCATTTCTTCGCCTGCGAATGGTTGAACGAAGGGCCTTTCCCCGAGCATTACGAGCCCATGGAGACGCCGATCGACCGCAATCCACTGAGCCCGGACAACCCCTTGGCGCTGCATAACCCCATCGCCCGGGTGTTCGAGCAGGACCGCGACTCGTTCGGTTCAAACACGGAATTCCCCTATGCGGCGACGACCTATCGCCTGACCGAGCACTTCCATTACTGGACCACCCATGCGCGGCTCAACGCCATCGCTCAGCCGGAGAAGTTCATCGAGATCAGCGAAGTGCTCGCCGGCGAACTGGGCATTGCGGCCGGTGATCGGGTCAAGGTCAGCTCCAAGCGCGGCTATATCACCGCCGTGGCGGTGGTCACCAAACGGCTGGTGCCGCTGGAGATCGACGGCCGCACGGTGCATCAGATCGGTATCCCGATTCACTGGGGGTTCAAGGGTGTGGCGAAGAAGGCGCACCTGACCAACACCCTGACACCCTTCGTGGGCGACGGTAATACGCAGACGCCAGAGTTCAAGTCGTTCCTGGTGAACGTGGAAAAAGTCGGAGGGATCCTCTGATGAGAGGCGACCAGATCAATCTGCAAAACATCATCGCCCGTTCGGCGACGACCACGCCTTCGCCACAGGTACGCCATGGGGGTGTGGAGAAGGTCACCAAACTGATCGACGTGTCGGTCTGCATTGGCTGCAAGGCCTGTCAGGTGGCGTGCTCGGAGTGGAACGACCTGCGCGACGAGGTTGGGGAGTGTGACGGTACTTACAACAACCCTCAGGACCTTTCGCCTGAGTCATTCGAGGTGATGCGTTTCTCGGAATACGAGGACGAGCAGGGCAACCTCGAATGGCTGATCCGCAAGGACAACTGCATGCATTGCGCCGAGCCTGGCTGTCTCAAGGCCTGCCCGTCACCCGGCGCCATCGTGCAGTACGCCAACGGCATCGTCGATTTCAATTCCGAGCATTGCATCGGCTGTGGTTATTGCGTGGCGGGTTGCCCGTTCGACATTCCGCGAATCTCGAAAAAGGACAACAAGGCGTACAAGTGCACCCTGTGTTCGGATCGGGTCTACAACGGGCTGGAGCCGGCGTGCGTCAAGAGCTGCCCGACCTCGGCCATCATGTTCGGCACCAAGGAAGACATGCTCGACTACGGTGCGCACCGAGTCGCGGATCTGCAGGGGCGTGGTTACGAAAATGCCGGGATCTACGATCCGCCAGGTGTTGGCGGCACTCACGTGGTCTATGTGCTGCAGCACAACGACAGGCCGGAGCTCTACAGCGGGTTGCCGCGTGATCCCCATATCGCGCCCACGGTCGAGCTGTGGAAAGGGGTGACCAAACCGATCATGTCGGTGGCGCTGGGCATGTCGGTGCTGGCGGGCTTCTTCCATTACGTGATGAAAGGGCCGAAAGAGGAGCCGGAGGACGATCCGGATCCGGAAAATGCGCATGACGCCCGTGAAATCGACAAGCGCGGGGAGGACCGGCTATGAGCCACTCGAATGTCAAACACGGCATCCTGCGCTATGGCTGGTGGACGCGCGTAAATCACTGGCTCATCGCGATCAGCTTCGTGCTGCTCGTGCTGAGCGGGTTGGCGTTGTTCTACCCGTTCTTCTTCGGCCTGACCGCGCTGTTCGGCGGGCCAGAGCCGACGCGCATCGTTCACCCGTACATCGGCGTGTTCATGTCGTTGTTCTTCGTCATCCAGGCGGTGCGCTTTTTCGGCGACAACCTGATCCGTCGTCACGATGTGCAATGGATGAAGCAGATCCGCGACGTGCTGGCCAACCGCGACGAGCGACTGCCGCCGGTAGGCAAGAACAACGCCGGGCAGAAGCTGGTGTACTGGATCTTCCTCGCCACTGTGCCGGTGCTGCTGATCACCGGCATCGTTCTCTGGCGCCCATGGATCGCCGATGACATGCCGGTCTGGGCGCTGCGCTGGGCGGTCACCATCCATGCATACACCGCCTTCATTGCGATCATCACACTGGTGATCCACATCTACTCGGCGATCTGGGTGAAGGGGTCGGTACGCGCGATGACGCAGGGACGTGTAAGCCACGCCTGGGCGCGTCACCACCACGGTCTCTGGTATGACGAGGTACGCCGCAAGGGAGGGCATGAGGATCCGGGCGGTCTGTCGCCCAACCGGGACGTACCCTCGAAACGAACGTAAGGAGCTGCAGTGAACCACTCTTTTGGAAGTGCGCCATCGGGAATCATGGAGGCGCCAAATGTGGTGTTGCCGAACGCCAAAGTGTTCAGCAAGCGTGCGACGAGGCTGCGGGAACTCGTCCAGCAGGTTCCACCGCTGGATGAGTTTCTCGCCTTCATGGCGCGCTTGGTGCAAGCCCAGCACCAGGTACTGATTGAGCGGGAACCAGTTTGGCGTCCGGCTGAGGACGCATTCGATCAAGCGTTGAAGCATGGGCTGCCGCCACTCGGTTTTCAGGCCTTGAAGCGTGACGTGCCCTGGAATGAAGACCTGCTGTCGATGCTTGATGCGATGGAGCTTCACGTAGGGGAGATTCAACGACCGTTGCTCAAGAGACTCCGGGAATCCTCGCGTGAGCAGCTCGATGCGTTGGCGGACGACGTTCTCGAGGCCCGACCCGGTGATGAAACTAGCCGGCCGTTGCTGCCACTGGTCGCCGCCGCCCTGCAGATCAGTTGGATGAGGCTGGCGATGGCGTTGCCTCGGCCCCCCGAAAAACCTGTGGGCGAAGCGAAAGGGCTGTGCCCGTGCTGCGGTGCCCCACCGGTCGCCAGCGTCATTCACAACGAACGTCACCGCGCGGGCGTGCGTTATCTGCATTGCTCGCTGTGCGCCACTGAGTGGCATCTGGAGCGACTCAAGTGCAGTGTCTGTGACAGCGGTGCGAAGCTGCTGTACCTGACGTTGGATGACGAGCAAGGCAAGCCTGCTATGCCGGTTCAGGCGGAGTCGTGCGGCGAATGTCACAGCTATCTCAAGGTCATGTTGCGCGAGGAGCACGGGCGCGCTGACCCGGTAGCAGACGACCTTGCCAGCCTTGCGCTCGATATGCTGCTGGCCGAACAGGGCGAATACGGCCGTAGCGGGTACAACCCGTTGCTGATCGTCGGTGGTGACTAGCGCACCAGGCGTATGTTTCAGCCGGGCACCTTTGGGGGCAGCCGCACATCAAATGCGCTTCGAATTGCCAGCAAACTGGCTCCTACTGGAGCAATGCACCCACACGCCGGCCGTTCTGTCCGGCGTTTGTCCTAAAACAACCGCAGCGCTGTCTGTGACTAGCGGTAGCGGCCTTCCTGCTGAACTTTTCACGCCTCCTTTGGTTCGGAAAGAACAGAGCCCGAGAAAGCCCGCATGAAGGGTTTTCCGCCGGTATTGCCAACCCCGCTCGATCGCCAATCACGAGCGGGGAGGTTTTGCCGTTTCGCTGTCATTTCGCCTAGGAGCCCCGTTCGATGACCGATGCAAAGCCCCATCCGGTGATTCACCCCCGACTTGAACAGGCCTTGCGGATGCCGCGCATCGCCATTGAATCTACCCAACCCGTCCTTGAAGGGGGGCGATTTGCCGCAAAGGCAACCATTGGCCACCCGATCAACGTCACGAGCAAGATCTTTGCCGATGGGCACGATCAGCTCGCTGCGACGATCTGCTGGCGGACCAAGGACGAAACCACCTGGCGCCGCGCACGGCTCAAGTTGATCGGCAACGACAGCTGGGAGGGGCAGTTCACCCCAACCCAGGTCGCATCACACGAGTTCATGATCGAAGCCTGGTGGGATATCTACGAGACCTACCGTTACGAGCTGTCGAAGAAGCACACCGCCGGCGTTCCAGTGCAGCTTGAGCTGGAAGAAGGACGACTGCTGCTTGAGCGCGCCAGCCAACGCGCGCAGGGCGAAACCAAGGC
Organism: Stutzerimonas tianxiuensis; assembly: GCF_053470365.1. Taxonomy (NCBI): domain Bacteria; kingdom Pseudomonadati; phylum Pseudomonadota; class Gammaproteobacteria; order Pseudomonadales; family Pseudomonadaceae; genus Stutzerimonas; species Stutzerimonas tianxiuensis. Next base: position 281,103 of record NZ_JBPVWS010000003.1, read on the forward strand.
CATCCTCGATGATCTGCTGCACCGCCTGAGCGTGGCGCACCTGGACGACGAGCGCGTCTCGGTGATGCTGGCCAGTGAAACCGCCGCGGCGATGGCTGATGCAGACCCACGTGAGCATTGCAGCCAGAGCGATGTATACCCGGTGGAGGTCGAGCGACCGCTTGCACTGTTTGCCAGCTGGTACGAGTTGTTCCCCCGCTCTGAAACCGATGACCCCAACCGTCACGGTACCTTCCACGACGTACACAAGCGTTTGCCGTCGATCCGCGACATGGGCTTCGACGTGCTCTATTTCACGCCGATTCACCCTATCGGCCGGCAGCACCGCAAAGGCCCGAACAACACCCTGCATGCCGGTCCGGATGATCCAGGCAGCCCGTATGCAATCGGCAGCGAAGCCGGTGGGCACGATGCTGTTCACCCGGAGCTGGGTACGCTTGACGATTTCCGCGCACTGGTCGCTGCGGCCCGAGAGCACGGTCTGGAAATCGCACTCGACTTCGCGATTCAGTGTTCGCAGGATCACCCGTGGCTCAACGAGCATCCGGGCTGGTTCTCCTGGCGACCGGACGGGACCATCCGCTATGCGGAGAACCCGCCGAAAAAGTACCAGGACATCGTCAACGTCGATTTCTACGCCGAGGACGCCATGCCCGATCTGTGGATCGCCCTGCGCGATGTGATCTGGCACTGGGTGGAGCAGGGCGTGAAGATCTTCCGCGTCGATAATCCGCACACCAAACCGCTGCCATTCTGGGAGTGGATGATTGCCGATATCCGCGAGCGAGACCCGGATGTCATGTTCCTTTCTGAGGCTTTCACCAAGCCGGCGATGATGGCGCGCCTGGGCAAGGCTGGCTTCAACCAGAGCTACACCTACTTCACCTGGCGCAACAACAAAGCTGAGCTCAGCGAATATCTCACCGAGCTCAACGAGCATCCGCTTCGCGATTGCTACCGGCCTAACTTCTTCGTCAACACGCCGGACATCAACCCGTTCTTCTTGCACGACTCCGGGCGCGCTGGGTTCCTGATTCGCGCGGCGCTGGCGACGATGGGCTCCGGGCTGTGGGGCATGTACTCGGGGTTTGAACTGTGCGAATCGGCGGCGATTCCAGGCAAGGAGGAGTACCTGGATTCGGAGAAGTACCAGATACGAGTACGGGACTATCACGCACCGGGCAACATCGTTGCCGAGATTGCCCAGCTCAATCGAATCCGCAGGCAGAACCCGGCCCTGCAGACGCATTTGGGGTTCAAGGCATACACGGCCTACAACGACAACATCCTGTTCTTCGGCAAACGCACGCCGGATCTGAAGAACTTCATCCTGGTTGCGGTTAGCCTTGACCCACATAACGCCCAGGAAGCGCATTTCGAGCTGCCGCTGTGGGAGATGGGGCTCCCGGACAATGCCGAGACCCGAGGCGAAGACCTTATGAACGGTCATCGCTGGACTTGGTACGGCAAGACTCAGTTTATGCGGATTGAGCCCTGGCACTTGCCCTTCGGCATTTGGCGCATCAGTTCTGATGCCATGGACCCTGACTTAAAGTGATTTATTAAGAAGGGTATAAAAACGCTATTTATCAGTTGTTTATAAACATTAGCTCATCTCGTTTATAGACTAGCTGGCTTACTTTTCCGCCTCGGCTGGCCAAATGTGTGGGCCAGTCAGGAGGCAGATGAAAGGAACGAGACCATGGCCAGAGCGCGCAAACCTGCTGCCTTTATCAAGGACCCTCTTTGGTACAAGGATGCGGTGGTCTATCAGGTCCACCTGAAATCCTTCTTCGATTCGAACAACGACGGCGTCGGCGACTTTCAGGGCTTGATCGACAAGCTCGACTACATCGCCGACCTCGGCGTGAACACCATCTGGCTACTGCCGTTCTACCCATCGCCGCGTCGCGACGACGGTTATGACATCGCTGAATACCGTGGCGTGCATTCGGATTACGGCACCATGGCTGACGCCAAGCGCTTTATCTCTGAGGCTCACAAGCGTGGCCTGCGGGTGATCACCGAACTGGTCATCAACCACACCTCCGATCAGCACCCGTGGTTTCAGCGTGCGCGCAAGGCGAAGAAGGGGTCCGCGGCGCGTGACTTTTACGTGTGGTCCGACACTGACGAGAAATACGACGGCACGCGGATCATCTTTCTGGATACCGAAGTGTCGAACTGGACCTGGGACCCGGTAGCACAGCAGTACTTCTGGCATCGCTTCTATTCTCACCAGCCGGACCTCAACTTCGACAACCCGCAGGTGATGAAGGCGGTTCTCAGCGTGATGCGCTACTGGCTGGATCTCGGGATCGACGGACTGCGTCTGGACGCGATTCCCTACCTGGTGGAACGCGACGGCACTAACAACGAGAACCTGCCCGAAACCCATGTGGTGCTGAAAAAGATCCGCGCCGAGATCGACGCCAACTACCCCGACCGCATGCTGCTGGCCGAAGCCAATCAATGGCCGGAAGACACGCAGCTGTACTTCGGCGGCGAGGATGGCGGGCTCGGCGACGAATGCCACATGGCCTTCCATTTCCCGTTGATGCCGCGCATGTACATGGCGCTTGCCCAGGAAGACCGTTTCCCGATTACCGACATTCTCCGGCAAACACCGGACATTCCCGAGAACTGCCAGTGGGCGATCTTCCTGCGCAACCATGACGAGCTGACGCTGGAAATGGTGACCGACAAGGAGCGTGACTACCTCTGGAATTACTACGCCTCGGACAAGCGCGCGCGAATCAACCTCGGCATCCGACGTCGCCTGGCGCCACTGCTGGAACGGGACCGCCGCAGGATCGAGCTGCTCAACAGCCTGTTGCTCTCGATGCCCGGTACGCCGGTGATCTATTACGGCGATGAAATCGGCATGGGCGACAACATCTTTCTCGGTGACCGAGACGGTGTGCGCACGCCGATGCAGTGGTCGGTCGACCGCAACGGCGGCTTTTCCCGCGCCGACCCGCCCAGCCTGGTGCTGCCGCCGATCATGGACCCGCTCTACGGCTATCAGGCGATCAACGTCGAGGCTCAGCAGCGCGACCCGCATTCACTGCTCAACTGGACGCGACGGCTGCTTTCCATCCGCAAGCAGTTCAAGGCATTTGGCCGTGGCACCCTGAAGATGCTGGCGCCGAGCAACCGTCGCATTCTTGCCTATATCCGCGAGTTCACGACGGCAACCGGCGAGACGGAAGTGATCTTCTGCGTCGCCAACGTCTCGCGTTCGGCACAGGCCGCAGAGCTGGAGCTGTCGCATTACGCCGGCATGGTGCCGGTGGAAATGGTCGGCGGCAGTGCCTTCCCGCCGATCGGCCAACTGCCGTATCTGCTGACTCTACCTCCCTACGGCTTTTACTGGTTCCAGCTGGCAACCAGTCACCAGATGCCGAGCTGGCACCAAGAACCGGTGGAAACCATGCCTGATTTTCAAACGTTGGTGCTCAAGCGCCTGGATACGCTCAATGCGGCCAACAAACGGATTCTGGAAACCGAATCGCTGCCGGCATACCTGCCCAAGCGTCGCTGGTTCGCCAGCAAGGATGCGACGATCAACTCGATCAAAATCTGCTACAGCGTGCCGTTCGGCGACCCGCAACGCCCGGTATTGTTGAGTGAGGTGGCGGTCGATGCAGGCGGACGCAGCGACCGTTATCAGTTGCCATTGGGCTTCCTCGACGAGGGTGACTTCGATATCGCGCTGCCTCAGCAACTGGCAATGGCGCGGGTTCGTCGCGGGCCGCAAGTGGGCCTCCTGACCGATGCCTTCGCGCTCAAGCAGTTCGTACTCGGCGTCATCCAGGGGCTGCGCGAGGAGCAGGTGCTGCCGTGCGGCGAAGGCGAGATACGTTTCCAGCCCATGGCGCAGCTCGCAGAAATCGAACTGCCAGCCGAGGCGGAAGTGCGCTACCTCACTGCCGAACAGTCCAACAGCTCGGCGATCATCGGCAGCTGCATGATGATCAAGGTCTTGCGCCGCGTTTCGGCCGGGATGCACCCGGAACTGGAGATGGGCAGCTTCCTGACCGAACAAGGCTTCACCCATATCTCGGCGATGCTGGGGCAGGTGAGCCGCTTCGACAAGAGCGGTGAGCAATACGCCCTGATGGTCGTGCAGCGCTTCCTCGACAACCAGGGCGACGCCTGGGAGTGGACGCTGAACACGCTGGACCGGGCGGTGCGCGACCAGATCGCTGGCGGCGTTTCACTGCATGAAAACCAGTTCAGTGCCCTGGAAGAGCTTGAAGCCTTCAACCGGCTGCTTGGTCAACGCCTGGGCGAAATGCACATGACCCTGGCGGTGCAGACCGACAACCAGGCCTTTGCTGCCGAGCCGACCACGGCTTCGGATGCCAAGGAATGGACGCAGTTGATTTCCGGGCAGGTCGAACATGCGCTTGATCTGCTGCAGGCTCGCCGTGGCGATCTGGATCGTAAAACTACCGCACAGGTCGATCAGCTCCTTGATCAGCGCAAACAGTTGCTGGCTGAGGTCAAGCGGCTAGCCAATCGCACGCTGGGTGGGCTGCGGACGCGAGTGCATGGTGACCTGCACCTTGGCCAGATTCTGGTAGCGCAGGGTGATGCCTACTTCATCGACTTCGAGGGCGAGCCCGCACGCTCGCTTGAGGAGCGACGCAGCAAGCTGAGCCCGTTCAAGGACGTCGCCGGTGTCCTGCGCTCCTTTGAATACGCCACCGCCATGACGCTGCGTAACGCCCAGTCGAGCGACAGCTCGGAAGTTGCCGACCAGGCTCGCCGCACCATTTCCGACACCTATCAACAAAGTGCACGTGCGGTCTTCCTGAAAGCTTATCGCGAGGCGACCGCCGAGTTGCCACATGCCTGGAAGGACGCGGCCGGTGCTGATGCGGCTCTGGCCCTGTTCAGTCTGGAAAAGACCGCGTATGAAGTAGCTTATGAAGCAGAGAACCGCCCGGCTTGGCTGACCGTCCCGCTTCAGGGACTGGCGACGCTGGCACAACAGATTTCCGATGGAGGTTCCCAATGAATGATCGTCCGGCCGTGACAATGCCCGGTGAAAACCTGCTACCAACCGATGCTGATGTCGACGCGCTGGTGCGCGCCGAACATGGCAACCCGTTTTCCATTCTTGGCCCGCACCCGGACGGTGATGGGCTGGTCGTGCGCGCCTACCTGCCTAATGCGTTGGGCGTCGAAGTGCTTGAACGCAGCGGCGGGAGAGTCCTGGCGGCCATGGAGCAAGGGCAGGTGCCCGGCTTTTTCTTCACCCGATTGACCAATCAACAGCCGTATCTGTTGAAGATTCGCTGGGCCAGTGGCGAACAAATCACCGAAGACCCTTTCAGCTTTGGTCCCCAGCTCGGCGAAATGGACATGTACCTGTTTTCCGAGGGCAACCATCGGGAAATCGGCCGCGTGTTCGGCGCTCAGCCCATGGAGGTCGATGGCGTTCAGGGTGTTCGCTTCGCAGTGTGGGCGCCTAACGCTCGCCGCGTATCGGTAGTTGGCAGCTTCAACGGTTGGGACGGGCGTCGGCACCCCATGCGCTTGCGCTTTCCGTCAGGCGTGTGGGAGATCTTCATCCCGCGTTTGCAGCCGGGCGAGGCCTACAAATACGAGATTCTTGGCCCGCACGGCATCCTGCCACTGAAGGCCGATCCAATTGCACTGGCCACCGAACTGCCGCCAGGCACTGCATCGGTAGTCTCGCACCCGCTTGAATACGAATGGAAAGACGAGGCCTGGCTGGAGCAGCGGGCAAAGCAGCAGTCGGTGAAAGCACCGATGAGCATCTACGAGCTGCACGCTGGCTCCTGGCGTCGCGACGGCGGCGACGACGGTCGCTTGTACGACTGGCATGAACTGGCCGAGCGGCTGATTCCCTATGTGGTCGATCTGGGTTTCACCCATATCGAACTGATGCCCATCATGGAGCACCCCTTCGGCGGCTCCTGGGGTTACCAGCTGCTGTCCCAGTTCGCGCCAAGCGCGCGTTATGGGTCGGCGCACGACTTCGCAGCCTTCATCGATGCCTGCCACGCCGCCGGTATTGGTGTGATTCTCGACTGGGTTCCGGCCCACTTCCCGACTGATGCTCATGGTTTGGGCGAGTTCGATGGCACTGCGCTTTACGAGTACGCGCACCCGTTCGAGGGCTTCCATCAGGACTGGGATACCTACATCTACAACCTGGGGCGTACCGAGGTGCATGGCTTCATGCTTGCCTCGGCATTGCACTGGCTGCGCGAATTCCACGTCGACGCGCTGCGTGTGGATGCGGTGGCCTCGATGCTGTATCGCGACTACTCGCGCAAGGATGGTGAGTGGATTCCCAACCGTCATGGCGGCCGGGAGAATCTGGAAGCCATCGACTTCCTGCGTCACCTGAATGATGTCGTGGCGACTGAAACCCCTGGTGCGCTGGTCATTGCTGAGGAGTCCACAGCATTCCCCGGCGTGAGCAAGCCAACGTCCGAGGACGGGCTCGGCTTTGCCTACAAGTGGAACATGGGCTGGATGCACGACACGCTCCAATACATCGAAGAAGACCCGATCAACCGTCAGTACCACCACGACAAATTCACTTTCGGCATGGTCTACGCCTATTCGGAACACTTCGTCCTGCCGATTTCCCACGATGAGGTGGTGCACGGCAAAGGCTCGTTGATCGACAAAATGCCGGGCGACCGCTGGCAGAAATTCGCCAACCTGCGGGCTTATCTGTCGTTCATGTGGACGCACCCCGGCAAGAAGCTACTGTTCATGGGCTGCGAGTTCGGCCAATGGCGTGAATGGAACCATGACCGCGAGCTTGATTGGCATCTGCTGGAAGAGCCCGACCACCGCGGCGCGCAGAATCTGGTGCGCGATCTCAATCATCTGTACAGCAAGGAACCTGCGCTGCATGAGCTCGACTCCGATCCGGCCGGCTTCCAGTGGTTGATCGGTGATGATCGCGCCAACAGCGTGTTTGCTTGGCTGCGCATGGATTCCAGCGGCAATCCATTGTTGATCGTGGGTAATTACACGCCGGTCGTTCGCGAGAACTATCGCATTGGCGTGCCCGTCGACAGCCGCTGGGAGGAAATCTTCAACAGTGACGCCGAGTGCTATGGCGGCTCCAACGTGGGTAATGGCGGCGGCATATTGGCCGAGCAGATTCCGGCTCATGGTCAGGATGTGTCACTGGCGCTGACCCTGCCGCCGCTGGGTGTGATCATCCTTCGACCCCAGGTGTAACTGCTGCAGACCGGCGCCTGATGCCAGACGCCGGTACAAAAAAAGCCGGAGCGATGATCGCTCCGGCTTTTTTGTTTATGGTGCTTGCGGTGGCAGCGGGCAGAGCAAACTTGCGGTCATTATCAAGTCGCTGTAGACGGGTGCTCTTCCTGCGGGTCGTCGTCGTTTTGCGCCTGGCCACGAGAACGCAGCTTCTTCGCCCGTAGTTCCAGCGCCACGTAAACCATCGTGGCGAACATAAGCGGGATAAGGAAGTAGACCACCCGGTAGCCGATCAACCCGGCCACGATGTTGGCCTGGCTGAGTTCACCTCCGCTGAGCATTGCCACGAACACCGCTTCAATCACGCCCAGCCCGGCCGGTATGTGGGCAATCACGCCCGCTACGCTGCTGATCATCAGAATGCCCAGCACGACGGGATAGGGCACCTGTTGCGACAGCATGAAATAGACCACCAGCGCCATCAGTGCCCAGTTGCTGGCGCCGAGCAGCATCTGGACCACAGCCAGGCGCAGGCTCGGCAAATAGATCTCGTGCTTGCGGATCGTCCAGTGGCGACGTTTGGAGAAACCGCACGCCCAGAGATAGACCGCCGAGACCAGCAGCAGCCCAGCGCCCAGTACACGCAATGCGGTATGACCGATCTCCCAGTCAGCGGGCGGCGTGATCCATCCCAGGGAAAAGATCAGCCCCGCCAGCCACAAATAGCCGAGCCAGTTGGTCAGCACGCTCATGGTGAACACACGGGTGATCTGCGAGGTGCGCAGGCCAAACCGCGAGTAGAGCCGATAGCGCAGCGCGATTCCGCCTACCCAGGCGCTCAGGTTGAGGTTGAAGGCGTAGCAGACAAAGGTCACCGGGAGGATTTGCCGGATTGGCATGTCGTGCTGGGCATAGCGTTTGCCGAGTACGTCGAAACAGCAGTACACCGCATAACTCACCGCGGTGGCTGCACCAGCCATCCACAGCGTCCTGGCGCTGTAGTTGCGCAGCGTCTGATAGACCTCACTCCAGTTGACGTTGCGGGCAAGCCCGATCAATAGCCCGGCGACCAGAATGAAGAAGCAGTAGGTCAGGATCCGCTTGATCAGCGGCCATCGGCGGCGCCACCCGCTCTGTGGCTGGTGGTGTCGCTCTGTCATTGATGTTCTCGCTGCATGGGGGCGGGACTGGGCTCCAAGGGCTCCGGATCGAGCAGCTGCAACCTTGGTTTGTGCGCCGGCAACAGGCCCACCCACTGAGGGAAGTGACGCAGGAAGTGGAAAATGATGAAGGCCAGCGGTGCTCGCCACCAGTAACCACGGATGATGCGCTCCAGCGGAATGCGGCGGCAGTCCTGTTGCAGCAGTCGGTCCAGGTTCTCGTGCAATTGGCGGTTGAAGCTGTGATCACGAATGATCAGGTTCGCCTCGAGGTTGAGCGACAGGCTCAGGGGATCGAGATTGCTCGAGCCCACTGTGGACCACTCGTAGTCGGCCAGCGCTACCTTGCCATGCAACGGCCGGCGGCAGTATTCATGGATCTCCACGCCGTCGCTCATCAGATAGTTGTAGAGCATGCGCGCGCCGAACTTCGCAATCGGCATGTCCGGTTCGCCCTGCAGAATCAACCGGACCCTGACGCCACGCCGTGCGGCGTTTCGGATTTCCCGCAGCACCCGGTAACCGGGGAAGAAATAAGCGTTGGCGATCAGCAGGCGTGAGCGAGCATCGCGGATCGCCTGCAGATAATGCTGCTCGATGTCGTTGCTGTGGTCGTTGTTGTCGCGGGTCACGAACAGGGCGCGGGCTTCTCCTCGGCTGACGCCGACAAAACCGTTGCTTTGAGTTCGTGGTCGCCGATGCCACCAGCGCCGGTGCGAAGAGGTGGCCGTGATGTTCGCGAGTGAAAAGCGGTGGATATCGTGTACGACCGGGCCTTCTACCCGAAGCGCGTAATCCTGTTTGGCTGCTGGGCCGAAATCGCCTAGATGGTCAGCTGAAAAGTTGATGCCTCCGATGAAAGCCAGATCGCCATCCACGACGACAATCTTGCGGTGCATTCGGCGGAATACGTTCAGACGCTTGCCCAACACCCGCTTGCCCGGATCGAATACGTGGACGCGTACACCGGCCCGCGCCATCGCCGCAGCAAAATCGCCATCCAGGTCAGCCGAGCCATAACCGTCTACGGTCACGTCCACGCTCACGCCGCGCTCTGCTGCCGCGATCAGTGTCTGTTGCAGCTCCTGCCCAACCTTGTCTTTGAAAAAGATGAAGGTTTCCAACAGGACTTCCTTTTCCGCGGCCGCAATGGCCTCGAACACAGCGGGAAAGAATTCCTCGCCGTTTTCCAGCAACTGAAGACGATTCCCGTCTCTCCAGTGAAAATTCATAGGTGTATCTCCACCGCCAAGGGCAGATGATCGGACAAGTGTGTCCAGGGTTTGTTACCCAGTATTCTCGGTTTGTGACTCGTGGCATTTCGCACATAGATCCGGTCCAGCCGCAGCATCGGCCAGCGCGCCGGGAAGGTTTTCGCCACCTTGCCCTGTGCTACCGCGAAAACCTCGTGCATACCGGCACAGCGATCCAGCACCTGAGCACCTTTGAGTCGCCAGTCGTTGAAGTCCCCGGCGACCACCACCGGGGCATCGGCTGGCAGCGAATCAAGAAGGTCGCAGAGCAGGCGCAATTGCTGCTGACGATGAGCTTCGCGCAAGCCCAGGTGCACGCAGATAGCGTGGAACTCGTCATGCCCCGGTACCTGCAGCACGCTGTGCAACAGGCCGCGACGCTCAGGGCCAGCAATGGAAATGTCGAGGTTCTCGTAGCGCGTGATGGGGAATTTAGAGAGCAGGGCATTGCCGTGGTCGCCGTCAGGGTAGACGGCGTTGCGGCCATAGGCGAAATCGGTCCAGATGCTGTCAGCCAGGAACTCGTACTGCGACATCTTGGGCCAGTCATGAAAGCGCAAGGCATGCTTTTCATGAGTGCCGAGGACTTCCTGCAAAAACACGATATCGGCCGATACCGCCCTCACTGCCTCGCGCAGCTCCGGAAGGATGAAACGCCGGTTGAGCGCGGTGAAGCCTTTATGTGTGTTCACGGTCAGCAGGCGCACCGTGCTGACGGCCGTGGACATATGCGCGTCGAGGTCGCGGCTGTCGAGGGGGTGGGTCTTGTCCAGATTCACGCCAATGCTCCTTCCAACTGGCCTGGAGTGGTTTCCAGGTCTTTATCCAGTCCGAGCCGGCGCAACAGCTGTCGCGCGTCATAGGGCGCCCGGACCTTTACATCGTTATCGAAATAGCAATAAACGGCGCGATGCTTGCGCGCCGGAGGCTTGATGGAGCTGATCAGATGAGCGTCGTCAGGCTGGCCGCCATTGTTCCAGCGGGTGATGCGCTGGGCCCAGTTATCCAGCGCCTCATCGGTGTAGCCGCTGGTGTAGAGCTGTTCGGCCCCGTGAAGGCGGATGTAGACGAAATCACTGGTGAGATCCTCTCGGTATGGCCACTTGCCGGCCGTGTCGGCTACAACCAGTGCAACCTTATATTTGCGCAAAAGCGCTACGAACGACTGATCGACGAAGCTCTCGTTACGTATTTCGACCGCATGGCGAAGGGAGCGTTTGCGGTCAATCTGCAGATAACTGCGCCCCTCCATGCGTGGTTCACAGCCTTTTGCCATTTCCAACGCCGCAGCCGTGTCATGCGGCAGCAAACTGAGGAAGGTTTCGAAACGCTCGGGATCGAATTTGAACGAAGGCGGGAACTGCCACAGCATCGGACCGAGCTTGTCCTTGAGCGCAAGAACACCGGAGGCGAGAAAGTTGGCAATGGGCTTCTCGACCTCCCGAAGGCGCAGCACATGGGTGATGTAGCGGGGCGCCTTGACGCTGAAAACGAAGCCCTTGGGTGTCTCGTCATACCAGCCGGCGTAGAGCTCTGGCTTCTGCAGCGAGTAGAACGAGCCGTTGATCTCGATGCTGCTCACGGCGCGCGAGGCGAACTTCAGCTCGTTCTTCTGGACGAGACCCTTGGGATAGAAGTCGCCTCGCCAAGGTGCGTAGCGCCAGCCGGAAATGCCTATATGGATGGCTGCCATCGCTTGCTCCTGTAGTCTAACGGGGGTTCTGCATGCTGGTCGGGTCGCTGGCCGGGAAGGTGTCGGCGACGGCCTCGTCGACCAGCGTTTCTTCCGAGCCGTGTACGTTCGAGCCCTCTCGTTGGGGCTTCAGCTCGACCTTGATCCAACCGCCTTCGCGCCGATCGAACGCTTCGAATGCCGCGATGACATCGCTCATCGGCTTGACCTGCGTGAGAATCTTCGTCGGGTCGATGCGCCGCGCCTGGATCATCTCGATCAGCCGGGGGATGTATTTGCGGTGGTGGCAGTTACCCATGTTCATGGTGATGTTCTTGTTCATCGCCATGCCGATGGGGAAGGTCGTGGCATCCGGCGGGTAGACGCCAATGATCGACAAGGTGCCGGCCTTGGCCAGACACTGCACGCCCCATTCGAGCGCCTGTGAGGGGGCATCGCCCGGTTGCCACTTGGCGTTCTGATCGGCATTGGCGCCGTCGGCAGGTTTGCCGCCGCAGCAACCGTGTTCCGCATCGACGCCCACGGCATCAATCACGCGGTCGACGCCAATCCCGCCGGTCAAACGCTTGAGCGTTTCGATCGGGTCTTCTCGATTGAAGTCGATGATCTCCGCCCCCTGACGCTGGGCCATGCGCAGACGGTCGTCGTATTGATCGATGGCAAAGATGCGCCCGGCCCCCAGCAGTTTGGCGCTGGCAATGGCGAACTGACCGACCGGACCGCAGCCGAATACGGCTACCGTGTCGCCGGCTTCGATCTCGGCCATCTCCGCGCCGAAATAGCCGGTCGGGAAAATGTCCGACAGCAGAATTGCCTGGTCATCGCTGATTTCCGGCGGCAGCTTCACCAGACCGATGTTGGCAAAGGGAATGCGCGCCTTTTCGGCTTGCAGTCCATGGAATGGCCCTGTGGCTGCAGGGCCGCCGTAGAATGCAGTGCCTGCTTCCTTGCCGTTTGGATTGGCCACGTCGCACTGGGCGAAATAGCCCGAGCGGCAGTACGAGCAGTTGCCGCAGGCGATGGTCGAGGGAATCACCACGCGGTCGCCGATCTGCAGGTTGCGCACGTCCTCGCCGAGCTCTTCAACGATGCCGACACCCTCATGGCCAAGAATGGTGCCGGGCTTCATGCCGCTGAAGGTGCCGCGCACGAAGTGCAGATCCGTCCCGCAAATGGCAGAGGCGGTGATGCGCACAATGGCGTCGGTCGGGGCTTCGATCTTGGGGTCGGGTACGTCTTCGAGGCGTATGTCGCCGACATCGTGATAGACCACAGCTTTCATGGGCGTCTCCATAAACGGTCCAATCGCGCCTGGCCGGGCATCGATTGGTCTGAATGAATGGTGAGTGACATCCAGCAGATCAGCCGAGCTGGAGCAGCTGGGCTGAAAAATCCTTGGGCATGCGCCTGCCTGTGCGGGCGGCGCGATCCACGGCACGTTGCTTACGCAATCTGCTCCCTTCATTCGGACTGATAGCGGCTTGCCCGGTTCATCTTTTTTTCCCCTGCAGCGCAGCCGGGGCCGCTCAGTATCGGGAGTTACCGCCTGTTGGAAGAGTGCTGAGCCGAGGCGAAAGGCACGGCCGGGTCAACGAAACGGGTGCTCCCATGGCAGCTCGCCCGCGAACGCTTCGACCAGATAGTCGATCATGGCTCGAACTTTGGCCGGCGGGCGGCGATCTGGTGGGTAGACCACATGGATCCCGCCGAGGCCCAACGGTGGCTGATCGAGTTCGATGACTTCCAGCTCACCTCGGCTGAGGGCCGCCGCCACGATGAACTGCGGCTGGTAGATCAGCCCTTGGTCACCCACGGCGGCTGCAACCAGCGCCGCGCCGTTGTTAGCCACCAGGTTGCCCTGGATCGGTACGCGGAATTCTCCCTCGGGTCCGAATGCCCATTCTCGACCGCCCAGCAAGTTCGACAGGCTGTAACCCAGGCAATTGTGCTGCGACAGATCGCTCACCCGCTTCGGCACGCCATGCCGGGCCAGATAGCCGGGCGAGGCGCAGACCTGCATCCGGCAGTCAGTCAGACGCCTGGCCTGCAACGGGCTGTCGGTCAGGCGGCCAATTCGCACGGCCATGTCCCAGCTCCCATCGATCAAGTCGACCTGGCTGTCGGTCAGCCCCAGTTCGACTTTGACCGCTGGGTGGCGCTGACTGAATTCAGGCATCAAGGGCGCGATGAAACGGGTACCGAACGACAGAGGCACGTTCATGCGCAGCAGGCCTGAGGCTTCGACCCGCTGTGAGGCGACGCTGGCCTCGGCTTCGTCGATTTCCGGGAGGATCCGCAGGCACGCCTCGAGGTAGCTGCTGCCCGCCGCTGTCAGGCTTAGCCGTCGGGTGCTGCGGTGAAAAAGCTTGACCCCTAGGCGTGCTTCCAGCGCATCCACATGCTTGGTCGCCATGGCCGGTGACAAGCCCAGATGACGCGCAGCGGCAGACAGGCTGCCAGCACTGGCTGCACGGGCAAACACTCGCATTCCGGTGATTCGGTCGAGCATTGCAGCTCCTACTCTCAGTTGAAACTGTTGATTCAGATTGCCTTGTTCAGCTCAAAACAACCGTAATCCATACTGTGCGTCCGCCCCCTCAGGATCAAGATGCGATGCACAACTACGCCAATATGAGGATGCCCACACTGTTCGTTCCGCACGGTGCCGGGCCGTGCTTCTTCATGGAGTGGAACCCTGTCGACGCATGGGATGCGATGGCTGCCTTTCTGAGATCTGTCGCCGCAACGTTGCCGCAGCGCCCTCGTGCGATCGTGCTGATCTCCGGGCATTGGCTGGAGTCCCGCGTCATGGTCACGGCGAACGCACGACCTGAGCTCATCTATGACTACAGCGGATTTCCCGCGCACACCTACGCCTTGGAGTACCCGGCACCAGGCGATCCATCGCTGGCGGCACGGCTGGTCGATTTGCTTGGTGAGGCTGGCATTGCGGCGGGCGAGGACGGGCGACGCGGCTACGACCACGGCACCTTCATCCCACTGAAGCTGATGTTTGCCGAGGCAGACGTGCCGGTGGTGCAGTTGTCGCTGCAGCGCGATCTGGACGCGGCGACCCATCTCGCTATTGGTCGCGCCATCGCCCCGCTGCGTGATGAGGGTGTGTTGATCGTCGGCAGCGGCATGAGCTTTCACAACATGCGTGGCTATGGCGATCCGCGTTTCGCGCCGATTTCGGATGAGTTCGACCACTGGTTGAGCAATGCCGTCAGTGCACCGAGTTCGGATCGTGAGGCGCTGCTGCAAGGATGGGAGCAGGCGCCTTCAGCGAGGCTCTGCCATCCGCCCCGTGGCGAAGAGCACCTATTGCCGCTGATGGTGGCGGCTGGCGCTGCGCCGGACGGGGCGGGACGCAAGGTATTCACCGATCGCGTCATGCATACGACGCTGTCGGCCTACCGGTTTGACTGATCCATCAGTCCATTTAGCAAAGAGGTCTCTTCATGCGCAGTTCTACCGTACAGATCCAGACATCCGACCCCAGCCGCCTTATCCGCAGGCTCTGCAAACACTGGAGCCACAAGTTCGAGGTGGATTTCGATGACCGACATGGTCATATCGCCTTGGGCGACACTCAGTGCTCGCTGACGGCTGGAAAAAACAGCCTGACCGCGACCTTGCAGACCACGAACGAGGAACAGCAGGCGCGCATGGAAGCCGTTGTGGCTGACCACCTGCAGCGCATGTCAGCCGACGAGACGTTCAATTTTTCCTGGCAGCGCTGAGGTGCTGTCGATCAGTTGTTGCTGGCGAAGTTCGGCAACGTGCTGACCGGTTGCGAAAAGCGGAAAGGAATGGACATCATCGAGTCGCCATAAGCTTTTTGCACGACGAAATGCAGGTGTGGGCCGGTGCTACGGCCGGTATTGCCGGACTGGCCAAGCAGACTGCCGACTTTTACCTGTTGCCCCGCCTTGACCTTCACTGAACCGCGCTTCAGGTGCAGGTATGCGCTATGCGTGCCGTCGTCGTGCAGGATTCGCACGTAGTTGCCGGCCGGGTTGGGCATCCGCCCGTGCTGCCCATCATGAGCCTTCAACACCGTTCCCGCACGCGCCGCCACGATGGGGGTGCCCTGCGGCATGGCGATATCGACCGCATAACGGCCCTTGGGCGACGTGTGGCTGTAGTCCCCGCCTGCGCCCTGCGAAATGGAGAACGGGCCGCCTTTCCAGGGCAGGGCATAGGCATAACCGCCAACGGAACCCTTTTTGCCCGGCTCAGGTGAGTAGATCAGCGAGTAGCTGAACGAATGCTGGTACATCAGCGGATAGCCGGGCTGGCGTTTGCGCAATGTGGCGATGCGCATACGGGTCCGTGCTGGCACTGTCTTGCGGACTACGCCTTTGCCAACGCCAGTGACGTTGACCATGTGCGTCAGGCGCAACACGACTTCGACCGGAACGTCGGTGTCGTTGCGAACGTCCATCGCTTTGCCCGAGCCGATGCGGTTGACGAACAGTTTTACGGTGCCCGGTTTGGTGGCGGGCAACGTCGCATTACTGATGGTGCCGCCGGCATGTGAGGGCAGGGCAACGATGGAGCAGAAGGTCAGCAGAACGGAGGAAATGATCAGCCGAATGAGATGCATAAAGAAGTGGTCCGTCACGGAAGGGACACTCTGCCCGCGACTGGCAGGAACAAATCCGTAGGTTCATGAACGCCGCGCTGTGGGTTGGGACTGGAGTCGCTTGGCGGGGTTCACTACCGCACGTCGAGTTCAAACGAACGGTTGAGTAATGGCGCGGTTGTTCTGCCTCAGAGACAAAAAAGCCCCGGAAACCGGGGCCTTGAAAGCAATAGTGGTCAGGTCGGTGCCTGCTCGCCCGTTATTCCTCTTCCTTGATCAGTTCGAACAGCAACAGCGAACGGCCGGTGAGGGCGTACTCGTTGTTGAAGTCGAAACGCTCGGACCGGGCGTTGGGGTTGTTGGTATCAATCAGGCGGTTCCAGTAGATGCCTTGAGGCACCTCGGGTAGCGTGAAATTGACCACGTCGTGATGGGAGTTGACGATCAGCAGCAGGGTAGCGTCCGAGCCGGCCTTGCGGATACCGGTGGGCTGCGCACGCCCATCCAACAGCATGCCCATGCACCGGTTGTTGCCATCTTCCCAGTGCTCGATGGTCATTTCTTCGCCATGTGGCGCCAGCCAGGTGACGTCCTTGATGTCCAGTTCTTCGTTATAGGCACCGACGAGGAAACGTCCGCGACGCAGCATCGGATAGCGTTGACGCAGCCGGATCAGCTTGCGCACGAAGGCCTGCAGCGTGCGGCCATCCTCGGAAATATCCCAGTTGACCCAGCCGATTTCACTGTCCTGGCAATACGCGTTGTTATTGCCGTTCTGGGTGCGCGCGAACTCGTCACCGGCCACGATCATCGGCGTGCCCTGGGAGAACAGCAGCGTGCCGAAGAAGTTACGCATCTGACGGAAGCGCAACTCGTTGATCTCCGGATCGTCAGTCGGGCCTTCCGTGCCATGGTTCCAGGAGATGTTGTTGCTGCTGCCGTCACGGTTGTCTTCGTCATTGGCCTCGTTGTGCTTGTCGTTGTACGACACCAGGTCATTCAGGGTGAAGCCGTCATGCGCGGTGATGAAGTTCACCGAACTGAATGGGCGGCGGCCACGCTGATTGAACAGGTCCCCAGAACCGGTCAGGCGCGCTGCAAAGTCCGGCAGCTGATCCTCGTCGCCTTTCCAGAACGCGCGCACGGTGTCGCGATACTGGTCGTTCCACTCGGCCCAGCCCGGCGGGAAGCCACCGACCTGATAACCGCCGGGGCCACAGTCCCAGGGCTCGGCGATAAGTTTGGTTTTTGCCAGCACCGGGTCCTGACGGCAGGCGACCAGGAACCCGTGGCGTTCGTCATAACCGTCGTGCTCGCGGCCGAGGATGGTCGCCAGATCGAAGCGGAAGCCATCGACATGCATCTCTTCGGCCCAGTAGCGCAGGGAGTCAGTCACCATTTGCAGGACACAGGGGTGACTCATGTCCAACGTGTTGCCGGTGCCTGAATCGTTGATGTAGTAGCGCTTCTGGTCGGGCATCAGCCGGTAGTACGAGGCATTGTCGATGCCGCGCATGGAAAGCGTTGGGCCCAGCTCGTTGCCCTCGGCGGTGTGGTTGTAGACCACGTCGAGAATGACCTCGAGATCCGCGTTGTGAAGGTGGGCGACCATTTCCTTGAATTCGCTGATCTTGCCGCTCGCCAAATATTTCGGGTGCGGTGCGAAGAAGGCGATGCTGTTGTAACCCCAATAGTTGCTCATCCCTTTTTCGAGCAGATGCTGATCCTGCACGAAACCGTGGATCGGCAGAAACTCGATGGATGAAACACCGAGCTTGCGCACGTAGTCGATCACTTCCGGCGTTTTGAAACCGCCAAAGGTGCCGCGCATGTCCTCGGGAACAGCCGGGTGCTGCATTGTGAAACCCCGCACGTGGGTTTCGTAGATGATCGTGCGATCCCAGGGTACCTGTACCGGGCGGTCATGCCCCCATGTGAAAGCAGGGTCGATGATCTTGGACTTCGGTACGAAGGGCGCACTGTCGCGTTCGTCATAGCTCAGGTCCGCATCGGCATGGCCAATGGTGTAGCCAAACAGCGCCTCGGACCATTTCAGCCCACCGACCAGTTGCTTGGCATAGGGGTCGATCAGCAACTTATTCGGGTTGAAGCGGTGTCCGGCATCCGGCGCATACGGGCCATGCACGCGGTAGCCATAGATCTGCCCTGGATGGGCATCGGGCAGATAACCGTGCCAGATTTCGTCGGTGTATTCCGGCAGCTCGATGCGCTCGAGCTCGGTTTCGCCATCGGCATCGAACAGGCACAGCTCAACCTTTGTGGCATTCGCGGAAAAGATCGCGAAGTTGACCCCTAATCCGTCCCAGGTGGCGCCAAGCGGGAAGGGCTGTCCCTCGCGAATACGCGAAGGCACCAGAATTTGAGGCGCCGCAGGTTTTTTTCTACTCATGAAATCTCCGATGGCTACTCTGCCCAATGGCTGTGCAGGGCGATGAAGGACCACGACTGGCCGGCTCCCGGATGGAGCCAGCTCGGTGGCATGGCGCGGTGTCGTTCAGCTGTCTTTCTTGACCCGTGGTGCACGAGGTTTTTTCACGCCTTCCGGGGTGCCCTCGGCTGCGTTGGTACCTGCTTTGGCTTTGGGACGTGCAGTCCCCTTGGCCGGAGCGACCGCAGGCTTGGCTGGCTTGACGTCTTTTGGCTCCTTGGCTTCCTTCGCAGGCTTGGCTGCCTTAGTCGCTTTGGCGGGTTTGTCAGCAGGGGTGGCATCCGTTGGTTTTGTGACTGCTTTACGCGCGCGGGCTGCCGGCTTTGATTCGGAGGTATCGTTTTCCGCTTCAGCCAGCTTGCGGGCCATCTCCCAATGACGTTCGTCCTGCCCGTGCGGGCGGCCTTCCGAAACCCAAATGTCGTAGGCCAACTCGCGGATGCGCTGCTCTTGTTTGGTCATCGTTCTGATTCTCCTGTTGAACTCATTGTTAGCTGTAAAAGCGCAAAGGGCAGGTGCTGCAAAACATCGGGCACGCTTAAACCTTCTTGTTTGGGTCTGACTGTCATTCCGTCGAAAAGTCGCTCCATTGCTTTACCGCTCAGCGCATCGGGCAATCGGACATGTGTGTCGCCCCAGCGCTCGATCGGAACCTGTGGTGTCTGGCTGTCGCCAAGCAAGCCGTAGGCCAGACGTGCGGCAATCACAATCACGCAGTGGCCGTCGAGCTCACGAGCGAAGGCAATCACACGTTCGGCATGCTCGCCTTCGACCTTCAAAGGAAGATAGCGGCCCTCGGTAAACAGACGCGGGTGAGCACGACGCAGTTTCAGTGTGTTCGCGATCAGCCATTGCTTGATGCGACCGTCCTGCCAGTTCGCCATGAGCTCGGCTGGCTGTGCGTCCAGGCTAAAGGTAGCGCGACGACGGTCGAAATCGACGGGACGGCGGTTGTCGGGGTCGACCAGACTGAAGTCCCAGTAGTCCGCGCCCTGATAGAGGTCGGGCACGCCCGGCGTGGTCATGCGCAGAAAAGTCTGGGTAAGACTGTTGAGTGCGCCGGCAGGGGCCAGCTCGGCGGCAGCTGCGGCGATGTCGTCGCGCAGCGTCTTGCATTCGTCCCCCAGAAGCAGGGCGCGCAGGTAGTGCTGGCAGGCGCCTTCGTAATCACTGTTCGGATCGGTCCAGGTGCTGCGTAATTTGGCCTCGCGCACAGCCTTTTCCTGCCATTGGATCATCCGCTCGCAGAAGGTTTCCATGGCCGACTTGTCGTCCGCCTTCAGGTCCAGCGGCCAGCAGCCGAGCAGCACCTGATACAGCAACATTTCGTCGCCCGGCGAAGGCGCTGGTCCCTCCGGCAGCTCCTGGCGCTGGCCGTAGGCGAGCTGACGCCAATGTTTGACTTTGCTGGCGAACCATTCGGCACGTTCGCTGATCACCGTCATCCTCGCACGGGTGTCTTCGCCGCGTTTGTGATCATGGGTAGCCGTGGTCAGCAAGTTGCGCGGGAAGTGCTCCGCACGTTCAAGGCACTCGGCATGGAAGGTGTCGACCGGTGCGCTGAAGGTCTGCGCGTCGAAGCCGACATCGTTGCGCGACAGCAGCGTGCCGGAGCGGTAGCAGGCGGTGTCTTCCACGGCCTTGGCGGCGGCAGGCGAGGTCAGCTGCTGGAAGCGGGTACAGGCATAGCGGCGAATCCGCCGTGCAGGTCCCGGCGGTAAGGAGCGCAGGTCTTCCCCGCCGAGCCAGCGATCAAGCTGATCCAGCAGCGGCCAGTCGGCTTCGCCAAGTGTGGTGCGCGCTCCCGCCAGCGCCTGCTGGAAGAATGGCTCGTCAGACTCGCGTCGGCCGCGGGCCGCGATGTAGGTGCGGTACACCGGGAAATGCACGATCAACTCGAGCAGCCCGCGGCGGATCGCGCCGAGTGTGATATCGCGGGTCATCACGTCATGGCGCGCGACCTGCAGCAGCGCTTGGGCAACGGTTTCGAAGTCGCCGGCCAGCGGTCCGGTCAGCACCAGCTGTCGCGCCTGCCGGACTTCCTCCATGAAATCGGCCGGGCGCTCGGCAGTTTCGCTCCACAGCGTACACAGCACGGATTTACCGGCCGGGTCGTGTTGCAGCAGCGACACCTGGTTCATGAATTCGTAGCCAGTAGTGCCGTCGACGCCCCAGTCGTCATGGAGATGTTCGCCCTCAGCGAGAATCTTCTCGACGTAGATCGGCACATGATCCTGTTCCGCATCCTCGGGCCGCGCGGCATTGAGTCGATCGACACGACGCCGCAAGCGCCGGCAGTAACCGCGTGGATTGGCCAGCCCGTCGATGTGATCGATGCGCAAGCCGTCAACCAACCCTTCACTGATCAGCTCGAAGATCTTGGCATGGGTTTCCTCGAACACAACGGGGCGCTCGACGCGCAGACCGCCCAGCTCATTGATGTCGAAGAATCGCCGCCAGTTGATGTCGTCTCCCGCGGTACGCCAGCTGGCGAGGCGATAGTTCTGTCGTTCGAGCAGACCATGCAGGCGTTTGAAGCCTTCTTCGGTGGTCGAGTCGTAGTGTCTGATTGCTTGTTCCAGCGTTTGCCGAGTATTGCTGTCCTCCAGCAGTCGGGCCAGGTCGGCACGCAATTCACGCGCAGTCTGATAAGGCGCCGGCTCGGTTTTCAAGGCATCGAAATGCTGCGCCAGGCTACGCAACTCAGGTTGATCGGTCAGGCGCAGGATCTCGCCGTAAGTGGGTGGCGAAATGGGGAAGCGGTGCTCGTAGTGCTCGGCGTAAAAAGCGCCATTTTCGATATCCAGGCGCAGGGGAATCTTGCCTTCCTGCAGCGCATCGCCGTAGTCACTGCCAAGGAAAGGCACCAATAGCTGGCCTTCCAGCAGTGGATCGGGGGAATTCCACTGGATATCGAAAAATTGTGCGTAGGGGCTGCGGCGCCCCCACTCGAGCACGTCGAGCCACCAGGCGTTGCCGGAGCCGCCAACCGCCATGTGGTTGGAGACAATGTCCAGTATCAGGCCCATGCCCTTGGCGCGCAGTGCATCGACCAGTCTTCGCAGCGCCGGCTCACCGCCCAGCTCTGGATTGATACGGGTCGGGTCGATGACGTCGTAGCCGTGCATTGAGCCGGGCCGTGCCGTCAGCAGCGGGGACGCGTACAGATGGCTGATACCAAGGTCGGCAAAGTAGTCGACCAGAGCGGTGGCATCGTCGAGGGTGAAGTCACGATGGAACTGCAGTCGCAACGTGGCGCTAAGGTCTCTCATCGATGTTTACTTCCAGTGGCCTGCTTGCGCGCGCTGGAGAGCAGCTCCAGGCGGTGCGAGCAAGCGGGGTCATCAAGCAGGGTAGCGCTGTCGCTGGGGTAGCGTCGGCGCCAGTTGGGATGGGTGTCGATGATGCCGGGCAGATTCGGTTGTTCGAGCAGGCCCAGGGCGTCCTCGACAGGGAACAGCACCAGCGGAGCCGGCGTGCGGCCGAGGAAGACGGCACAAGCGTCGGCGAGTACGTCTGGATCGGTGAGGTCGCCCTCGATGCTCGGTGCGTATTCACGTAACAGCCTCAGCAGCCCGCCACGCTCGCGTTCGCGTTCCTCCAGCTGTGCGGGGCGTTCGTCCTCGCGGTGCTGGCCGACCTGGATACGCCAGTCGATGTCATGGGCTGTCCACCAGCCCTCGATGGTCGGCAGGTCATGCGTGGTCGACGTGGCGATTGCGCTGTCTGGCCATTCATCGAGTGGCTTGAAAGTGCCGTTGTTGTCGCGTTCGAAAAACAGCACGCGCATGCCCAGCAGCTTGCGTGCCGCCAGCTTGTCGCGCAGTCCTTCGGGGACCGTCCCGAGGTCTTCGCCCAGCACCACAGCGTTACGCCGCCAGGCCTCCAGCGTGAGCAGGCGCAGCAGGTCGTCAAAGGGGTAATTGAGGTAAGCGCCTTCGGTGGGGCCGGCGCCTGCGGGCATCACCCACAGACGCATCAAGCCCATCACATGATCGATGCGTATGCCGCCGGCATGCGCCAGGTTGGCCCGAACCATTTCGATGAACGCGCGGTAACCGTGTGCATTGAGGCCCCATGGGGAGAACGCTGAGATCCCCCAGCTTTGTCCCTGACGATTGATGACATCGGGCGGTGCACCCACGCTGAGCGCCGCCAAAACTTCATCCTGGCGACTCCAAGCCTGGCTGCCACCCCCGTCGGCACCCACGGCCAGGTCGCTGATCAGGCCGATCTTCATTCCAGCGCTGCAGGCGGCAATCTGGGCACGCTCGAGCCCACGGGCGATCAGCCATTGGCAAAAGGCGTAATAGCTGACCTCGGAGGCGTTTTCCTGTGCGAACTGTTCAACGGCGGCGCTTTGGGGCGTGCGGTATTCCTCGGGCCAGTCGCGCCAGTGCTGTGGGAAACCTTCTGGGCCGAGGAGGGCTGCGTGCAAGGCCTCGAAGCGACAATGGTTTTCCAGTGCTTCGCCGCCGGCTTCGCGAAAACTGTCGAAGTCCGCCTGCTGGGCGTTACCGCCGGTGGCGAAATCCTCGTAGAGCGTGCGCAGCAGGCACTGACGGGCTTGCGAGGCTGCGCTCCAATCGATCAGGTCGAGCGCCTCGAGGCGTTGTAGCTCGTCAGCAAGCCCGCAGGACTCGATTGCCATGCGCAGCGGCTTCTCACCCAGCACGGTGCCAGGTGCACTGTGCAGAATGTTGTAGAACAGCCGGCTGGAAGGCGAATACGGGCTGTATTGACCGCTGTTGCCGGTAAACATCGCGTGCACCGGGCTGATGCCCAGCGCGTCGGCCCCATGTGCAGCTGCATTGCGCGCAATCGCTTCAAGTGCCTGGGTATCGCCGAGCCCGCCATCACCGGGCCGACGCAATCCATAGAGCTGCACCGTAACCCCCCATGCTCCCGGGCCGGCCACGTCTTCTACGCTAGGGCAGGCGGCAGGGGAGACGGCCAGTGTAAGCTGCTGGTCAGCAATACTCAGCCGGTGATAGCCAGGCGTATCGATGGCCGCAAGACGCGACTGGCTATCCAGGCTTCCGTCCTGCTCGCTACCGTCTTCGAGGGTCAGGCTGTAAGGTGCCGATGGCTCGAAGTACTGAC
This sequence comes from Stutzerimonas tianxiuensis, assembly GCF_053470365.1. NCBI lineage: Bacteria > Pseudomonadati > Pseudomonadota > Gammaproteobacteria > Pseudomonadales > Pseudomonadaceae > Stutzerimonas > Stutzerimonas tianxiuensis. The sequence goes on from NZ_JBPVWS010000003.1 coordinate 304,570, forward strand.
TGAGGTCCAGCGGCGCGCCCTGATCCAGCGTCAGCAGCGGCGGCACACTGGCCGCGCCTGAGCCGGCGTCGAGTTTTTCCAGGCTGAGTTCAATCTCCTCGTCGCTGGTGGCTGGCAGCCCCAGCCCGCCGAGCACGGCGCGCAAGACCTCCGGTTTGACCCGTTGATCCTTGCCATCCGCATCAACCCATTCGATGGACAGGCCAGCCGCCTTGGCCAGGCGGTTCAGTCGTTCATCGCTCATTAAGACACTCCTGCTGATTCGAGCAAATACATCCTGGCGGTGCGCGCAGGTAATGTGTCGGTGCCGCCTGAATCGCCTTCACGGCTGCTATGCAGCAAGCGCGCAGTCGAGGCAGGGGGCGTAACGGCAAGGTCGTTGCCACTCAAGTTGAGCTCCAGGCGCAACTCGCTGCGGTCACCCAGTTGCCAGCGAGCCAAGGCCGCGCTTTCGCCCAAGGTTTCGGCGCCGAGGAATTGCGAGCCTTCCAGCCGCGGCACGATTTCGGCGTGGCGAAGCTGCAGCAGATGGCGATACAGGCTCAGCCATTCGGCGTGCTCAGGCTCGTCGCGCTTACTGAAGTCAGGCTTGGAGGCCTCATACGTCTCGACCGCGTTTGGATCGGGTATACGCTCACGGGTGTGCTCGTCGGCGAACTCGGCAAATTCCGCGAATTCACCCCGGCGACCCTCACGCACGGCGTCGGCCAGCTCTCCGTGGTGGCTGGTGAAGAACAGGAAGGGCTCGCGCGCGCCCCATTCCTCGCCCATGAACAGCAGTGGCACCATGGGCGAAAGCAGCAGTACGGTCGTTGCCGCTTTAAGTGCATCGGGTGGTGCCAGGTTGATCAGCCGGTCGCCGAAGGCACGGTTACCGGTCTGATCATGGTTCTGCAAAAACAGGACGAAGGCGGTCGGGGAGAGGTGACCGCTGGGCTCGCCGCGCGATTCACCACGGCGATTCTCATGCCCTTGATAGACGAAGCCTTGACCGAGAAAACGCACCAGTTTGCTGGTCGAGTCGCTGTGGTAATCGCCGTAGTAGCCCTGGCTCTCATCGGTGAGCAGGGTGTGCAGCACGTTATGACCGTCGTCGTTCCACTGGGCGGTGAAGTCATCGGAGAGCAGGCTGGAAAGGTTGTGTTCGTTCTCCAGTACCAGATGCACGTGGCGACCCGGCTCGACCTCCGCTCGAACGCGTTCGGCCAATTCGGGTAGGAAGGTTGGGTCTGGAATCGCGTGGACAGCGTCCATGCGCAGCCCGTCGAAGCGATAGTCCATCAGCCACATCAGGGCGTTATCGATGAAGAAATCGCGCACTTCGCGACGACGGAAATCGATGCCGTCTCCCCAGGGCGTCTGCTGGTCGTGACGGAAGAAGTGCTTGGCGTAGCTGTGCAGGTAATTACCGTCCGGCCCGAAGTGGTTGTAGACCACATCGATGAATACCGTCAGCCCCAGACCATGAGCGGTGTCGATCAGGTGCTTGAGCTGATCGGGTGTGCCGTAGGAAGCTTCCGGCGCGTAGAGCAGAACGCCGTCGTAGCCCCAGTTGCGGTCGCCGGGGAATTCGGCGAGCGGCATCAACTCGATGGCAGTCACGCCGAGATCCGCCAGCGCCTGAAGACGCTGCTCGATCTGCGCATAGCCTCCGTAACTGCCAACGTGCAGTTCGTAGAGCACGGTTTCGTGCCAGGGGCGGCCTGGCCAATCCGCGTTGCGCCACGTATAGGCTGCAGGATCGACGACTACGCTCGGGTCGTGCACATCGGCAGACTGTGCCCGGGACGCGGGGTCGGGCACCTGAAGTTCATCGTCGATGAGGAAACTGTACTGCGTGCCGGCGCCGACATCTGCCTCGATGCTGTACCAGCCGTCTTTACCTTCCTGCATTGGCAGCGTAGCGCCGCCAATGATCACCAGGCTGACGCTTTGCGCGTCCGGTGCCCAGAGCCTGAACCGGGTACGGGATTCTTCCAGTAACACCGGTCCGTGTTGCCCGTTGCGGGCAGGCCTATTCTGCATTGATCAACCTCGTTAGATAGTGGCACTGACCTCGCGTCGTCCGCCCAGCAGGCGTTGGTACAACCGGTCATAGGGTTCGATCGCATGACTCCAGAAAAATCCCCCACTCATGGCACGGCAGCGCATCGCATTGAGTAATTGGGCGTTCTGATGCACCGACAGGGCGCGTTCGACTGCGCCGCGATAGCTGTCGACGGTGGCTTCACCGAAGAGGAACCCGGTGACGCCGTCGTCGATGCTGTCCGCCAGGCCGCCCGTGCGGTGGGCTATCGGCAATGACGCGAAGCGCTGTGCGTACATCTGGCTCAGGCCGCACGGCTCGTAGCGCGATGGCATGAGCAGGAAGTCACTGCCGGCAAACAGGCGCCGGGCGTCGGTTTCGTTGAAGCCGATATGCGCACCGACACGGCCGGGGAAACGCTCGACCAGGCGGCGAACCTCGTCTTCGATGTGTGGCTCGCCACGACCCAGGATGGCGAGCTGGCCGCCGCGTTCCACAATGGTTTCGGCAACCGCGATGGTCAGGTCGATGCCTTTCTGGTGCACCAGGCGAGACACCACCGAGAACAGCGGGCCATCACCTGCGTCCAGCTCGAACAGTTCGCGCACGTGCGCCGCGTTGGCCTGTTTGCCGGACCAATCGTTCGGGCCGAACGGGCTGACCAGATGAGAACAGCTGCGCGGCTCCCAGCTTTCTTCGATGCCGTTGAGCAAGCCGCTGAGCAGGCCTTGGCGTGCCTTCATGCTGAGGAAACCTTCCATGCCGCAACCGAATTCCGGCGTGGTGATTTCCTCGGCATAGGTCGCGCTGACAGTGGTCACATGGTTTGCATAGGCGATGCCGGCTTTGAGCAGCGACAGCGAGCCATAAAACTCCATGCGCTCGGGGCCGCAGCCTTCCAGAGGAATGGCCAGCGAGCGGCGCAGGCTCATATCGATGTTGCCCTGGTACGCCAGGTTGTGAATGGTGAAAACACTCGGCGTGGTAAGCCCGCGCCAGTGCATGTAGGCAGGTGTCAGGCCGGTCGGCCAGTCATGGGCGTGGACCAGATCGGGTGTCCAACGAATGCCCGCCGTGCCGTCGGCGATATCGGTCGCTGCCATGCACAGGCGGGCAAAGCGCACCGGGTTATCCGGCCAGTCCTGGCCATGCTCATCGCCATACGGCAGGCCGTCACGCTCGTAGAGTTCCGGGCAGATCACCACGTAGATGATCAGGCCGTCAGGCATGTCTAGCCGGCCGATGCGGCTCGGCGGCAGGTCAGCGTGGGAGATTACGCTGCCGACAATCCGTATCGGTTCGCCGCACTGCATCACCTGGGTGTAGCCGGGGATGAGCACGCGCACGTCGTGTAGATCACTCAGGGCTCGGGGGAGGGCTGCAGACACATCGGCCAGGCCGCCGGTCTTGACCAGATCGGTCAACTCGGACGTCACGAAAAGTATTTTCTTCTTGTCGTCCTGCGTGCTGCGCAATTGCAGCAGGGGTCGCTCTGCTGGCGGTGCCAGGCGTTGTGCGATATTCAAGCTGACAGGCCGGGCGTTCACAGCAGCAATACTCATAATTTACCTCTCCCCAAGCGGCCGGCCTCTTTGCCAAGCCTGCTACAAGCACGTTTCTTCCATGCAGCACCGCCGCGGCGCCGCAAACCATGAGCACGACAAAGCTGAATTTTCTGTATTGAGGCCGCGTGTGGAGCGGCGTAGAGCTGCGTTGGCCCTACCCTGAAACAAGACCGGCACGCCGTGAAATAGTTCTCGCCTTTAGGCGGAATACTGAAGCTTGGAACTTTGCCCTTGGGTATTGCCTCGGAAATTTGACTCAAGTCAGCTTTTTTCAAGACGAAAGCCGGAGTCAAGACCATGCAAGACCTTGCTGAAATCGTGCGGTTTCTTCGTGACAAACAGATGATGTTGACCACTGCGGAATCCTGCACCTGTGGCCTGATGGCCTCCCTGTTAGGCGACATCCCGGGCTGTGGCAGAGCGCTCGACAGCGGATTCGTTGTCTACTCGCCAAAGGCGAAGAACCAGCTGCTGCACGTCAGTTTCGAAACCATCGAAACCTTTGGCCTTACCAGCGAAGAGGTCGCCACCGAAATGGCCATCGGCGCGCTGAACGCCAGCGTTGCCGATATCGCCATTGCAAACACCGGTGTGGCCGACGACAGCGGAGAGGATGCCGGCGGTACACAGTGTTACGCCTTTGCACTGATGCAAGGGGAGCGCCAAGTAAGCATCAGCGAGACCGTTCAGTTCGAAGGTGATCGCGTGGCCATTCGTAAACAGGCAGCTCGCTACGGGCTAGAGCAGTTGCCGAGCAAATACGAACAGCTGGTACGCAAACTGCGTGAGCACGAATGACTTTGCGGTGACTGCGTCCGCGCACCGACAGACGACAGTTCGCAACGTAACGCCCCATATTGCAGCACAGCCGGCATGATTCCTGTGGTCACACCGGCGGCTGACGTTCGGGCTCGATATGGTCGGGAACGGAATGTTCGACATTTGGCTTCCGGCCCACGTTGAGATCCGCGCGCAGCTGCGGCAAGCAGCCGGGATACTCGCGCTGGATGAAGTTGATCAACGCCTCGCGCAGGTGGCAGCGCAGATCCCAGGCGCGCGATGAATCTGGCGAACTGACCAGCACCCGCACCTGGATTGACTTCTCGCTGGTATCGGTTACCTGCAGCACGATCACGCGCCCGTCCCATAACTCAGGCACCTCACGGCAAAGGCGGCGCAGCTCCTCGCGCACGGGCTCCAGTGGCAGCGAGTAATCGACCCAAAGAAACACTGAGCCGATGATGCTGGAATTACGGCGTGTCCAGTTCTGGAAGGGCTTCTCGATAAAATACTGCAGAGGAACCACCAGCCTGCGGTCATCCCAGATCCGCACCACCACGTAGGTGCCGGTTATTTCCTCGATCCGCCCCCACTCGTCTTCGACGATCACCACGTCATCCAGACGAATTGGCTGGGTGATTGCGATCTGTATACCGGCAATCAGGTTGGCCAGCACCGGGCGCGCAGCGAAGCCGACGGCCAGGCCGGCGAGACCCGCCGAGGCCAGCAGACTGGCGCCGAACTGGCGAGCACCCGGAAACGTCATGAGCATTCCGGCGGCACCGATCAAGAGGATGAAGAAGCTCAGCGTCCGCAACAGCACCCGCGATTGCGTCTGGATCTGGCGCGCACGCAAGTTGTCGCTGACGTCGACGGGGTTTCTAAGTCGTACGGCCTGTTCAAGCCCTCGCATCAGTCGCATGGCCAGCCAGGTGAAGCAGGCAATCATGACCAATGCGGTGAGGCGTCGAGCGAGACTGATCAAGGCCAGGTCGTCACTGGCCGCCGCCAGCACAGCTTGCAGGCCGAGCAGCGGCAGCAACACGCGGATGGGCTTTTCCAGCTGCTCCGAGACGGCTTTGGTAAGCAGAAATCCGCGGCCCAGCCGCAGCATCACGGCCGTCAGCACTCGGCTGAATACACTGAGCAAGACCACGACGAAGGCGGAGGCCAGAACCGTGCGTAACGCCGGTTCGGTGATGTAGTTTTCCCACTGGAGGAGGGGATCTAGAAATTCGATGAGGTCAGCTCCGTCTAATCCGTTGCATGAGGGACTGGTTGCCCTATGCAAAGTTCATGGCAGTGCAGCCAGTCGGGTCCGCGGAACCTTGCTGGCCTGCCATCTCTCACACATAACAACAGGGCAGCGATAACGCCCTGATGGCTATCCAAACCAGTGGGAGAGAAACATGCAAAGCGCTCAGACGGGAAATGACGTCCGCATTGAACGATTGATTGAATGGCTTCGCGACGCGCATGCCATGGAAGCGCAGGCTGAAACCATGCTCAACAAGCAGGCCAGCCGCATTGAGCATTATCCGCAGCTCAAGGCTCGGATCGAGCAGCACATTACCGAAACGCAAAACCAGGCGAAGCTGATCGAGAGCTGTCTGCAGCGTTACGACAAGTCCTACTCAGGTTTCAAGGACCTGGGCGGCAAGATGATGGCGATGGGGCAGGCCATGGGCGGGATGATGGTCAATGACGAAATCGTCAAAGGCGCGCAGATGGGCTACGTCTTCGAGAACCTTGAGATCGCCTCATACGAGATCCTCATTGCTGCAGCCAAGGCGGTTGGCGACACCGAAACCGCTGATATCTGCACCCGCATCCTCGGTGAAGAAGTCGCGATGGCCGAGTGGATGCGCAGCCACCTGGCCGAGCTGACTCAGGCCTATCTGACCCGAGCTGCCGAACCGCATACAGAAGCGAAGCGGTGATAGCGCAGCCGCTGGAATGTCGGTGATGCGACGCCGAATGGCTAGCTGCCGACAACCTTGGCGACACCCGCAGCGACCGGCATACCGCTGCGGGTCGCATAGAGTTCGAAACGCAGCTCCTGAGCCAGGCGGACCAGGTTTGCGGCATCCCGGCACTGGTCGTCGGTAATGCCGAGCACCGTGAGTTCTTCACCCTCAGCGATGTCTTCATAGAGTCGCACGGTGAGATGGCTGTCTTCCTGCGCATGGCAGTCACAGCGGAAAGGGTGGAGATAGTCGCGAAGGATGTTCTCTATGGTGGGTAGAGGTAGACGTGTACCCATGATCCTTCCTCCCATCGATGTCCGCATGTGATGTGAATGGCTCGCGCCGAGGCGGCGCAGCCTTGGTTTTTCAACTTCTACAAACGCTAGCAGGCCTCGCCGAGATGTAAACACCCTAGCGCAACCGCTTGGCAGACGGCTTGCAGCTCGACCAAAACGATAACGGAGTCGCTGCCATGGCCTTGGACGAATACAACCGAAAGCGCGACTTCAGCGCGACCCCCGAGCCTGGCGGTGAGAGCGGTACTGGCAAACGCCGCAAAGCCCATGCCTTGCAATATTGCATCCAGAAGCACGACGCGACTCGGCTGCACTATGACTTCCGATTGGAACTCGATGGGACGCTGAAAAGCTGGGCTGTTCCCAAAGGGCCGTCGCTAGACCCGAAATCCCGACGTCTGGCCGTGCATGTCGAGGATCATCCCCTCGAATACGCAACGTTCGAAGGCAGCATCCCGAAAGGACACTACGGAGCGGGCGATGTCATCGTCTGGGATCGCGGCGTGTGGGTTCCGGAGGGAGATCCGCAAGAGGGTTATCGCAAAGGCAAGCTCAAGTTCAGCCTTGAAGGGGAAAAACTCAGCGGTACCTGGAATCTGGTTCGCACCCGCATGGAGGGCGGGAAGGAACAGTGGTTTCTGATCAAATCCAATGATGATGCGGCCAGGCCAGAGAGCGATTACAACATCGTCGAAGAGCAGCCAGACAGTGTGCTGAGCGATCGAGCTCTGATTCCCCGCAAGCGAGGTAAAGCCAAGCCCCCAGCGGCAACCAAAGCCGTCAAGACGCCTGCTCCTCGGCGCAGCCGCAAGGATGAACCAAACGCGACGCTGTCCGGCGCCAAACAGGCCCCATTGCCGGAAAGCTTGAAACCGCAGCTTGCTACGCTGGTTGACTCGGTGCCTGACGGTGACTGGCGCTATGAAATCAAATTCGACGGGTATCGCATCATGGCGCGCATCGAGGCTGGCAAGGTCCAGCTCTTCACGCGTAACGGCCATGACTGGACGCACAAGATGCCACCGCAAGCCGAAGCGCTGGCCGGGCTAGGTCTGGCGTCGGCCTGGCTGGACGGCGAAGTGGTAGTGCCCGATGAAGACGGCACGCCAGATTTCCAGGCACTACAGAACGCCTTCGAAGCAGGGCGCAGCGGCAGGATCATTTATTACCTGTTCGACATGCCCTATCTGAATGGCATGGATCTGCGCGAGGTTGCGTTGGAGGAACGCCGGGCCGCTCTGAATCAAGTACTGGAGGCTGACGAGAGTGAGTTGCTTCGGTACTCCGCCGACTTTACCGACCAGCCGGAGAGCATGCTCGAAAGCGCATGCCAGATGAAACTTGAAGGGTTGATCGGCAAGCGTGCAGGCAGCACCTATGTCTCCCGGCGGAGCAACAGCTGGGTCAAGATCAAGTGCAACAATCGGCAGGAGTTCGTCATCGTCGGCTACACCGATCCCAAGGGCGCCCGCAGCGGGTTCGGCGCGCTCCTGCTGGGCCTCCACGATAAGCAAGGTCAGTTGCTATACGCGGGAAAAGTAGGAACAGGCTTCAACCACGCCACCCTGGAAAGCTTGCACGCCAAGCTCAAGCCGCTAGAGGTCGATAAAAGCCCGTTAGCCAAAGCACCGCCCGCCGCCGATGTTCGTGGCGCGCACTGGCTAAAGCCCGAGCTGATGTGCGAGGTCGCCTATGCGGAGATGACCCGCCAGGGCGTGGTTCGCCATTCGGTCTTTCATGGCCTGCGCTCGGATAAACCGGCCAAAGCAATCACCCATGAACGCGCTGCGAAAGCGGCCAAGGCAACCGGCACCGCGAAGGCTAAAAACAACCCGGCCCCGAACACGGCGGGTGGCAAGATCAAGATTTCCAATCCCGAGCGCATCATCGACAAGTCCATCGGTGCGACCAAGATTGAGCTGGCGCGCTTCTATGCCGAGGTCGCGCCTTGGGCGCTGCCGCACCTGAGTAAGCGTCCGCTTGCGTTGGTCCGCGCTCCAGAGGGAATCGACGGCGAGCTGTTTTTTCAGAAGCACACCGAGAAGCTGAGCATCCCGCATGTCACTCAGCTTGACACTTCGCTGTTCCCCAACCATGCAGCATTGATGACCATCGACACAGCTGAAGCGCTCGTCAGTGCGGCGCAGATGGGCACGATAGAACTGCACACCTGGAATGCCGTGGCGCCGGTGCTCGACCACCCGGATCGCTTTGTGCTCGATCTCGACCCTGACCCCGCACTGCCCTGGAAACGCATGCTCGAAGCCACTCAGCTGACTCAGACCCTGCTCGACGAGATCGGACTGCAGTCGTACCTGAAAACCAGCGGTGGTAAGGGGTTGCACATCATAGTGCCGCTAAAACCCGTACATAACTGGAAAGAAGTAAAAGCGTTCAGCCAGGCGATTGCGCAGTACATGGCGAAGTTGATGCCGCAGCACTTCTCTGCAGTCAGCGGGCCGAAGAATCGAGTCGGGCGCATCTTTATCGACTACCTGCGTAACAGTAAGGGCGCGAGCACTGTCGCGGCTTATTCGGTACGTGCACGCGAGGGGCTCGCTGTCTCTGTGCCTATCCATCGAGACGAACTGGCCGATCTCAAGGGCGCCAACATCTGGACCATCCGCAACCTGATTCCGCGTTTGGAAGAGCAGGGCGATGACGACCCGTGGGCAGGCATCGACGAGGCGGACCAGCAAATCACCGATGAGATGCGTGACCGAATAGCCATGAAATGACCGAAACGGGCTGGCCGCGCCCTTGATGCCATCATGGGCGGACGAGCATGCCAGCATCGTTGAGCCCCGCGGAAGGCTCTGAACCGCCGTTTCAGGCCCGTCATTCCTACAAAAAAAAGAACCGTTCGTCGGCACCAGCGCTTAAAAATGTTACGAAACGGAGCTAATGCCATTTCCATTTTTCGCCATGCCCCTGATTAATAGCCGGCGTTACATTTTATTTCGGTTATGAACAAGCGCAGCCGGGATCGTAATGCACCGGAGAAGGGCTCTAGCACGCTTTTAGGCGCACTTTTTGTATGGTTAAAGAGCTCGAGTTTAGCCATGTATCACAGCATTGTTGTTTGGTTTTCTCTAAACAGGGGCGGATTAATTATCCCCTGATTATGATTCAGTATCCGACGAGTGGAATAGCGATCTAATTGTTAGCGCCGCTGCGCCTGGTCGCTTTATACAAGCGATTCGGTCTTGCACCCGCAAACAAAGGCTTCCATAGTTTTTACACGGCAAACGGTAGTGCGGTGCTGGAAAGCGCTGTTAAGCGCGCATTAAAAACAGATACCTCTCGAACTGTTGGATTTGGTTTATATGACGAAGGATTCGATTTCGCCTTGTACTGCTTGGTTCTTGATCCATTGCAAATCCAGACAAGAGCCTAGGGCGCTGGCAAACCTGTTAGAGCAGGGCTATATCTGCTACCTACCCACTCTGCACACCGGTGCAGTTACAACTATCGGTAGAGCTTCGACGAACAAATCAGAGCAGGCATTATTTCCTGGTTACATGTTTGTCCGGCTTTCTTCGGACTCAAACTGGCATAGTCTTCGCTGCACCCGTGGTGTACTTCGGGTCGTTGGTTTTGACAATCGGCCGTACCCGGTCAGCAACGAGCTTATCGAGCAGATAAAGGAACGTTGCGACAGAGCCCGAACGCCTGAGCCAGGGAGCAAGGTTCAGGTAAGAATCGGGCAGAACACCGGTATCGACGCGATTTTCCTGGCCTCAGACGGCGCAGAGCGCGCCGTTCTGCTGTTGAGACTACTCAATCAGGAGTGTCGCCTGACCGTTTCGAATACATCGGTCAGGCCAGTACATCCTGCCTAACGTTCGAAGCAGTACTCTAACTTATTCACACTCACCGAATTCGTACAAGGCGTTAACTCAACAAGGGCATTAGGTTCCTGGCGGGAGCGTGGCTGAACGCAAAGCGGCTTCACTTGATCAATGAACGACAATACAGAATTCAAGGGGTTAGTTAATCGTTCAGTTGGTAGGTGAAAAAAGGAGCGAGGAGAACAGTGATGTCGATACGCATAGTTTACGGGTTGCTTACGTTGTTGTTGATGTTAATCAGCGATGGGACTCGAGCCGACGTAATTTCTCAATATCGGATGTCCGCTGGTGACGTCATCAATATCAGGGTGCTTGGCGAACCGGACCTGACATTTGAAGAACTTCGGCTAACCGACGCTGGGTCGTTCTCCTATCCGTTTATTGGCGAAGTAATGGCGAACGGTAAGACTGTTGCACAAGTCGAGGAGTTACTGCTGAAAGCGCTGAAGGGAAAATATCTGGTAAGTCCGCGCGTTTCGGTAAATGTACTTGAATACCGAAACTTCTACATCATCGGTGAGGTGAAATTGCCCGGCGGTTATCCCTATCAGCCGGGCTTGACCTTGCGCCGTGCCGCCGCGCTCGCCGGGGGATTGACCGAAAGGGCATCAGCAAAGCGAATCACCATCATCCGCAATCTAGACCCGGGTCAGGGCCCGACCAAAGCGTCGATGGATACGCCTGTATATCCGGGCGACACCGTGACCATCGAAGAAGGATTCTTCTAGTGCGGTTCCTCACCTTGCGAGCTTGATATGACCAGCAAACCCCCTTCGATTGAGCATCACCTGACGGCGGTGCCGCATGGCCCTGCCGAGGCTGAACTCGACCTGCGCAAACTCTGGATGAGTGTCTGGTTGCGCAAGTGGCTGATTCTGGGCGTCATGCTGTTCGCAGCGCTGGCCGCTGCATGGGCAACATCCTGGATGACGCCGCTGTATCGCGCCGGCGCCACGCTTCTGGTCGAGAGCGAGCGGGCGAAGCTATTGGCCATTGAACAGGCCAATCAGAATGAAACGCTCAACAACGACTTTCTGCAGACCGAAATTGAGCTGCTCAAGTCTCGCGGGTTGGCCGAGCGGGTGGTGCGCCAGCTTGACCTGGTCAATCACCCGGAATTTGCTGCGCAGCCTCTGTCAGTAGGGCAAGGAGTGGGAACCTGGTTCGCTCGACTCGGCGCGTTCGTTCGTACGAAACAGCCAGACCAAGCTGCCCAAGGTGAAGGCACATCTTCCAAGGCGTTCGACAGGGCCACCGAAAAACTAATGGCGGCAATCAGTGTGAACCCGCGGGGCAAAAGCCAGGTGGTCGCGGTCGAGGTGCTCCTGGCTGATTCGTATGTCGCCATGAAAGCAGCCAATGCTCTGGTCGAAGGCTACATAGCGAGCAAGTTCGAGGCGGGGGTTGCCACGTCTGCGACGGCCACGGCCTGGATGGACAGCCGCCTAGAAGAACTGCGGCAGAAACTCCAGGAGTCGGAAAACCGGCTCCAGGCCTATCGCGAATCCGAGGGGCTGGTTGATCTACAGGGTATCTCGACGATCGCCGCCACCGAGCTGACGCTGACCAGTGATCGTTTGATCAATGCTCGGCGCCAGCGGGCAGAATCGGAAAGCCAGTTCCGCCAAGTGGAAGCAATGAAAGGCTCCCGCCTCGACGAGCTGGCCAGCGTGCCGGCAGTACTGTCGGACCCGGTCATCCAACAGTTTAAGGCGACCAAGGCGCAAGCGGCTGCGCGCGTCGATGAGGTGTCGCAGCGCTATGGGCCTGGCCATCCGGAACTCATCGCTGCAAAGGCCGATCTCGATGCCGCCACGGCCAGCCTTAAGACGCAGGTCAGCCAGGTGGTCTCGGGTATTCAGCGGAACTATCAATTGGCTGTCGCCAATGAGCAATCCCAGCAAGCGCTGTTCGACTCGAACAAGTATCAGATCCAGAATCTGTCCAGCAAAGAATTCAAAGTCCGCGAGTTGGCGCTAGAGGTCGAGGCGAACCGGGCGCTCTACGACACGTTTCTGGTCCGCTTGAAGGAGACTGCGGCCACCGCCGATCAGAACAGCGTCAATGTGCATGTCGTCGATCGGGCGATGGTGCCAGAGGAACCGGTCAAGCCAAACAGGCCATTGATCGTTGCAGTGGCTGGCTTGATCGCGTTGTTCTTCGTAGCCGGTACGGGTGTGGTCAAGGATGTGTTGAATGACACATTCACGACCACCGAGGACATCGAGAACAAGCTGAACATTCCTGTGCTGGGCATCGTGCCGTTGGTGCAACAGGCACAGGGCGCACAGCTGGCAAGAATGTATTCGGAAGGCAACAACCCTCTTTTCACGGAGACGATTCGCACCATCCGGACCAAGCTCGAAATGGCCAATACCGACCATTACAGCCAGGTCATCGTGACGACGTCGGCATTGCCCGGCGAGGGGAAGAGCACGCTATCGGCCAACCTCGCCCATGCCCTCGCTCAGTTGGGCAAGGTCATCCTGATCGACGCAGACCTACGCAAGCCGACGCTGGCCAAAAACTTCGGACGGCCCAAGGGCAGCATGGGTCTGACCGACATCATCGAGAACCGGGCCAGCCTGGAAAGCTGCATCACACAGGTCAGCGGCGTCGACATGATCTGCGCCGGCACCGCCGTGCGAGATCCTCTGAGCCTGCTTTCGTCGAGCCGGTTTTCAGCTTTGATCGAAGCACTGAAGACCCGATACGACCGCATCGTTGTCGACTCGCCACCCACTCAGGGTGTTAGCGATGCGATGGTCTTGGCGGCACATGCGGAAGCGCTGTTGTTCATCGTGCGAAGCGAGGTGACGTCCAGCACCGAAGTGGAGCGCGGCGTTGCCCAGCTGCGGCAGAACGCTACTCCGGTGGACTGGGTGATCCTGAATCAAGTGGATATCAAAAAAGCGGAAAGGCATGGCTATCGATATAGCAGTTATTACGACTACTACCAGTACGGGTCAGGCTCGCCCAGCTGAAACCCGCCACGAATGGAATGGTCGTCACGCTAATAAACGCATTGCCCCCTGGATGGAACCCACCTGTGAAAAGATACATCAAGAACTCCGTTTGGCTGTTGTTGGAAAAGATAACCAAACTGGCCGTTGCCTTTGTTTTGATTGGCCTGGTCGCTAACCAGCTTGGTCCGCAGGATTTCGGCGTACTCAGCCTGGGGCTTAGTGTGGCAACCATTATCTGGGCAATGGGCAACTTGGGTCTGGATCAAATACTCATCAAGGAATTCACGCAACAGAAATACCCTGACAGCCAGCTGCTCAGTACGACCGTTATATGCAGGCTCGCTGCGAGCGCCCTGATCGCGATTCCTTGCTTGATCGCGATCTATCTGGCCCCAGCGTTTTCACCTGAGCACAAGTTGGCCTATGCCATCACGATCGGGTCGGTGCTGTTCTACAACTTCAACAGTTATCAGGCGCTATATCAGGCCAAATCCCAGTCTTCGCATATTGCGGTGATTGGCCTCTCCAGTTTGTGCATCTCTTCGTTGGTCAAGATAGTGCTGCTGTGGAACGAAGCTGGGCTGATCCTGTTTTGCCTCAGTGCCGCCTTCGATATTGCGATGAATCTGTTGCTGTATTCCCTGTATCCAACCAAGGGGGCCGTACGCGTAAGATTGTCAGCGTTCAACGTTTCGATCGTGCGAGAACTCTGGCGACCTGCTGCACCGATGCTGCTGTGTTCGTTGATGATCGTCGTCTATACCCGCGTGGATCAACTGATGATCGCATCGCTGCTCGGCGTCGCGCAGGCCGGTGTCTATAGCGTCACGATTCGCGTCGTCGAAGCGTACGCGGTGATTCCCATGCTGGTCGGAACTGCGTTCTTCCCCTACATATGCACCAAGCCAGACGCAGAAAAGGTCCGAACCTATTTCGATATCGTGGTGTTTTCGTCGGTAGCCACGGGGCTCACCGTCTGGGCGGCGGCACACCTGGCCATCCCCTTGCTGTTCGGCGCTGAGTACATGCAGGCGCTTGAGATATTAGGCATCTCCATGCTGGCGGCGGTCTTTTCTGTTGTCGGGTTCGCCTGTACAAACTATCTAGTCGCGGTGGATCTTGGCCATCTGCGGCCGTTGCGGCTCGGGCTCGGGCTGTTGATGAACATCGGCCTGAATCTGATGCTCATCCCTCGCTTCGGTCTGTGGGGCGCTGCAACCGCGACGCTGATCAGCCAGATATTTGCCTCTTGGATCGGAAACGCCCTTAGCGCCAAAACGTTCGAATGCCTGAAATTGCAGAGCTGGTCCGTATTGACCCTTGGCCTACCGGGCGTCAACCGGGTGGTACGTGAGTTGCTCGGTGAACGGGTTTCTCGGACCAAACGATCCAACGCGCTGCAACCGCAAAGCGTCCCGTCCAGTCATGTGATCGAGCCAGGAGACGCCTGATGCCAACAGTCTCGATAGTCATACCGACCTACAACAGTTCGACCTTCATCATGGATGCCGTGGCGTCCGTACTACAGGCGGTTTCCGGGCTGAGCTATGAAATCATTCTGGTGGACGACCGGTCACCCGATATGCCGGCGTTGCGCGCTGTGACCGCAGACACGCCTTGTCTGACGATCATCGAGAAATCCGCGAAGGGCAATGCGGCAGATTCCAGGAACCTGGGAATAGCGGCATCGAAGGGTGAATTCATCTTTCTGCTCGACAGCGATGATGTGTTCGCGCCGGAGCATATACAGCGGCGTTTGCTGCTTCACCAGCGCGACGGTTACGGCATCCTGTTCGGCCGCTATCTGGCGAGAAATACCTACCGGACGTTCAAGGTCGAGCTTCCCCGCTACCTGGGCGACATGCACGATTATCTGTTCTGTCAGAACGGTGATGTCCGAAGCTCGACGATCAGTTTGTGTCGATCCCGATACAAAGGTACGACCTTCGACTCTCAGCAAGCCAAGCATCAGGACTGGGGATTCGCCCTGCGTGCTGCCAAGGCGGGCGAGTGCCTGGGTTTCGATGAAAAGTACGGCGCGATCATCGATTCATCAGTCAATGGTGGGCGCATGAGCAACGTGCTGAACATTCCTGCAAGCAGCTACTTCCTCAACGCTTACATCGATACGCCAAAACATTTGCGCGGTTTTGCAATGAACCATCTGCGGGTGGTGCTGAAGAATAACGACAAGCAATCTACAGCCTTTGTCCACACCACGCTGGTCCGTTCGCTTCGCGACGCCTCGCTGTGGGAGCGCGTGAAGTACTTTCCGGTGGTCTTTATCACCGGTCCAGCACTTACTCTGCCGGCCAGTTTGTTAATGCAGATTCTGGCGACGGCGCGTGCGTTGACGATCAAAAGCTATCGAAAACTCATCAATGACTAGGCGGGTTGCGCGATGACCAGACCGATCATCATTGCGACGGTGCTGCGTAGAACCGGCGAGACCGGTGTGCACACTCACTTTCGTACCTGGTCGGACTGGCTGGAAAAAACCGGCCGGACGACGCCGACATTGGTGACGCCTTACGACCGATACAAGTGGCTGGTCTATCCCGTATTTGCGGTACGTCGCTTGGTTGCGCCGCTCAGCGGCACCTTCGGTCTGTGGTGGTACCGCTACTGGCACCAGTTGTTTCTGTACCTGAACCTGAAGACAACGCTCGCCGATGGCCGGGCATGCGTGATCTATGCCCAGTGCCCGATGTCAGCACAGGCGGCGCTCACGGCGCGTGTATCGCCGACTCAACGAGTAGTAATGATTGCCCATTTCAATATTTCGGAGGCAGAAGAATGGGCGGGGAAGGGCATCATCGCGCACGATGGAAGGCTGTTCAGGGGCATCCAGGCTTTTGAAGCGCGTGTGATTCCGCTCGTTGACCAGCTGGTTTTCGTATCGGCCTTCATGCAGCAAAACATCTATCTAAGGATTCCCAAGACAAGCGTCGTAGACGCGAAGGTAATACCCAACTTCATTTCCGAATCTCGGACTGACGGGATCAGTCAGAGCAAAATCGGCGACCTCATCTGCGTTGGGACCCTCGAGCGCAGAAAGAATCAACGCTATGCCCTCGAGATAGCTGCAGCCGCACGCCAACATGGTCATCCGCTGCGGCTGACGCTTGTCGGTGGCGGTCCGGATCGCGCGGCTCTGGTCAAGGAGGCACAGGCACTGGGCGTAGAGAGCGATGTGGTCTTCACAGGCCATGTGAATGACGTGGCTCATTTGATGGCGAGCCATCGAGCCTGCTTGCACGTCTCGCACATGGAGAGCTTTGGCATCGTGTTGATCGAAGCGATGTCGCAAGGCTTGCCGGTCTTCGCGAGTCGCGTCGGCGGCGTTCCGGAAGTATTCAATGACGGCATCGAAGGGCGCTTTATTCCGCTAGATGACGCCGCAGCCGCAGCCCGGATCGTTGAGCAATGGCTGTGCCGTCCTGCCGCGCTTGAAGCGGCTAGCGCTAGCGCCCGAACCCGCTTCAAGGGCCACTTCGAAACCGGCAAAGTGGCGCTTGAGCTAGTCGAATTCCTGATGCTGGATCAGACCGAGCCCAACTTCATGACCAAAGCGCCAACGGGCGAGCCAACAGGCGCGCCTGTCGCGACTGCCGATTGATGTCGAGTTCGTCCAGCAAGGAGTAGCGATGTCTGTTCACCGTCTCACACCTAACAGCATCATCGTGTTCCCGGCGTTCTGCCTGACGACCGCGATTTTGACATCGGCCATGTTGACGTACGGCCTGGGCATCGTCGGCTTCAGAGCGATGCCCTTCGTACGGCTCGCGGTCGTGGCAGCCGCCATTGTTTTTGTTGGCGTGTTCCTGCTCCAGACGCGGCTGAAACCCAGATTAGCCAGTGGAAATCTATGGCGGGCGGTTCTGGCGCTTCAAATGCTCGGGCTGGTTTATTTGGTGGTGGGATTACTCAGGGAAAACAGCAAGCTCTATCTGATTACTGATCTTATTTATCTGTTGATGTTCTTATTGACCTTCTTATTGGGCGCCTGGTGCTACAGGGTTGGAACGGTCGCACTCTCCTACAACAAATTTATTCGTGTGGTAATCATTCTGATCGGCGTCACTTCTTTCTGCTGGGCTTTTAATCTTCAGGTTGGAACGCCACCGGAGCTGCTGATTCTATGGGGATGTGCACTGATCATCTCAATGGCTCATAAAAAACATTCCCACACTTTTTTCTTGTTGCTCGCTGTCATTCCCCAGGTCGCCGGCGTAAACAGGGCGTTAGTCTTTGCCGTAATCGGAGGGTTGGCGATTTATTTGCTCAGTGCGCCTTTGCTTAAAAAGATAAAAACAATCGCCTTGATAGCTGTATTTATAACTGTGGTAGGTGCAGTCGTGGGCGTATCGGGCGCTATCAAAGGGAGTAGCTTCGAAAGGCGGATTGATGAAAGTCTTTCGCTGCTCTCATCAAGTCAGGGTGCGGAGCTGCCTATTCCACTCCAGCAACGATTCTACGAGGGTGATCTGGTTAATCACGATGTGGGAAGGACATTATTGCCGTTTTCTTTACTGTTCGGACTGGGGTATGGATACACGCTGGACATGACACAGAGCATCGACTCGTCCGTTATCGATAGCCAATTGCTGGGTGGGCAGCACACCCATAATATCCATTTCTTAAACTATGCATTGCTCGCTCGGTTCGGACTGTTGGGAACGCTGTGCTTCGCCTTTATTTTTGTTACCTGTGCGGGGCGTTGCTTTGCGCTGTTCAAGCAAGCGGCGATGGACAGGAATACGGTTGAATTGCTGGCGAACTTATTTGTGGTCTTGCTTTTTCTATTCTCCGCGCCTGCATCATCATTTCTATTTTCTAGCATGTTGCTTGGTTATTTCTGCGGCATTGCTAACGAGTCAAGATTGGTGGACTCATCAAGCCGATTTATTTGTTGACGCTGCGTGCATCCAACTAAGGACCATTCATGAAAGTACTGCTGGTCAGCTCATATCGCTCAAAAGGGGGGGCCGCTAGGGCAGCATCAAGGCTCACTGAAGCCTTGGCTCAAGCCGGCGTGCAGGTGGAATATAAAAGTATCTATCCGCAGCAAATGAACACTTGGCAGAAAGTGCACTATCTGGCACGTGTTGCATATGATCGGGTGCCTGCTTTGATCATTGCTCGACAACGAAGCATGTTTTCATCGGGTGCGCTGCCGAATGAAAAACTGATCAAGTCGATCAATGAATCAGATGCTGACGTGCTTCATTTGCATTGGGTGAACGGCGGCGGCCTGTCTGTAGATGACCTCAAACTCATCAACAAGCCGATCGTTTGGACACTGCATGACATGTGGGGTTTTACCGGAGGCTGTCACTACGATGCTGAGTGCAACGGTTTTGCTTCTGGCTGCGGACGTTGTCCGTTGCTCAAATCCGATGACTCAGCCGATCTCAGCGCGGTCGGCGCCGCACAGAAAGCGCATGCATATGCTCAGGTCAAAAACCTGACGATCGTAGGGCTAAGCAGCTGGATGGTCAAAAGTGCTCGTCGATCAACGGCCATGAATCGGCTGACAATCAAACAGCTCCCGAACCCCATCGACGTGAATGTCTTCCGCCCTGAGGATAGGTCGTTGGCGCGGGCAAGACTGGGTATCTCCACAACGACCCGTCTGGTCGCCTTTGGCGCTGTTGCGGCCGTTGGCGACGACCGCAAGGGGTTCCATAAACTGCTACCAGCCTTGTGCTTGTTGAAAGAGCAGGGGCATACAAATATCGAATTGGCGGTCTTCGGTGGCTCGGGTTCCGAGCATTCCCAAGAGACCTTTTACAAGACCCACTACTTTGGCCACATCAGTTGTGATGAACAGTTGCGCGACGTCTATAGCGCTGCTGACGTAATGATCGTGCCCTCGTTGCAGGAAGCGTTTGGACAGACTGCGACCGAGGCCATGGCTTGCGGCACTCCGGTCGTTGCGTTTGGCGCAACCGGGCTCCTGGATATCGTCGACCACAAGCAGAATGGATACCTGGCGAGCGCATTCGATGAAGCCAGCCTGGCTGAAGGCATCGCCTGGGTGTTGGACGCCGAAAACAGCAATGATTTGCGAAGCCAGGCTCGTACCA
Source organism: Stutzerimonas tianxiuensis (assembly GCF_053470365.1). Lineage (NCBI taxonomy): Bacteria > Pseudomonadati > Pseudomonadota > Gammaproteobacteria > Pseudomonadales > Pseudomonadaceae > Stutzerimonas > Stutzerimonas tianxiuensis. The sequence goes on from NZ_JBPVWS010000003.1 coordinate 324,110, forward strand.
AAGCGGTAAAGCAATTTTCCAACGACTGGGTTGCGGCCCAGTACCTGGCACTCTACCGAAGCTGTTTCACGCAAGAGAATCCGACGCCAGCAGAAGCCTTGGCGGGTTGATTCAAACAGTAGAGTCCAGTTCAGATGTATTCGAAACAGCGGCTTGCGTATGTTATCCAGTTGCCGCTGTTTGCCGCGCCGTCAGTAATAACTTTTGCGAGATTTAGCCAGCGCAGAGTTACCATCTAAAGTTTCTGTGTGCGGGGTAACTTGGCCTTCAGATCCTGTTTTGGAGTATGCCTGACTGTTGGCCGTGGCGCTGGACTGCTCCGTGTTTCTGGTGTTAATGAAACTTCGTAGCTGTTGAACATAAAAAGGCAACTCGCTTTTGCGTGGACGTTGGTCCTGGCGCAGGCTTAACTGTGCCTGTATACAATTTCTAGAACACACTGTGGATAGTTGATATCCGTAAGTTTGGTTATTCCGCGAGTTAGTCGGAAGGAGGTGTCTCGCCTTGAATTTGGTTATGCGGCGCCTCTTTGGGCGGCTTTATTTCGAATTTCATGCACGGTCTGGATAGCGTTTGTAAGTGCTGTGTGCAGGTGCAATGTGGGAGGCGACGATGAAGTATCTTATTTACGGAATAAACTACAGCCCCGAATTGACTGGTATAGGGAAATATAACGGAGAGATGGCTACGTGGCTCGCCGAGCAGGGGCACGAAGTGCGAGTTGTGACGGCCCACCCCTATTATCCAGACTGGAAAGTTTTTCCCGATCATTGCAGTTGGCGCTATGCCAGGACACGTGAGAACGGAGTCACCGTCATACGCTGTCCGCTTTATGTTCCTGCAAAACCTACTGCCTTGAAGCGCTTGTTGCACCTGGCCAGTTTCTCGTTTTCATCTGCGTTAGCGCTTTTTGCCAATATTGGCTGGCGACCTGACAAAGTCATTCTGGTGGTGCCCACGCTGTTCTGCGCAAGCCAGGCAATCCTTTACGCAAAACTAACTGGCGCAAATAGCCTGCTGCACATACAGGACTTTGAGGTTGACGCCATGTTCGGCTTGGGGCTCTGCAAATGCAAAAGGGTCATACAATTCGCTAATGCGGCAGAGGCCTGGACGTTGAAGGCGTTCGATGAGATATCCACCATATCGGGCGGGATGATGGCGCGCGCTCGAAATAAAGGTGTGAATGATGAAAAACTTAGTTTGTTTCCCAATTGGTCCGAAATATCACGATTCCAAGGCGTAACGAAGTCGCCTGAACTGCTAAAGCGGCTGGGAGCGCCCGCTGAGAAAAAGGTCGTGATGTATTCGGGAAATATCGGCGAGAAGCAGGGTCTGGAGATAGTAATTAGGGCAGCTGAGCTCTTGGAGACACGTGATGATTTGGTGTTTCTCATAATAGGCGAAGGCGCGGGGAAGAGCCGGCTGGTGGAGAGCGTTCGGCTTAAAGGGTTGTGCAATGTGCTCTTTGCACCGTTGCAGTCTTACGATGATTTGCCGTCCCTTCTTGCTTCCGCCGACTGCCATCTCGTAATACAGCGTCGTGGTGCAGCCGACGCCGTGTTGCCTTCGAAACTCACAAATATTCTCGCCGTCGGCGGAAACGCGGTGATCACGGCGGACCCGACGACAAGCCTCGGAGTGCTCTGCAGCGAATATCCGGGGATTGGTGCGCTTGTTGAGCCGGAGTGCGCGCTAGCGCTCGTCGAGGGCATCAAAAGATGTATCGCCATGGCGTCGCCCAATCGCATTGCGGTCGCCTATGCCCAGGAATTTCTGGATAAGGAGCGGATACTGGCGCGCTTTATGGCCGGCCATGCTGCGCCAGTGGTCGGCGAAGCGATCCCAGGGAGTGGCGTGACCGTCAGCGCGTATTCGGATGTGCAAGTTAGCGCGGCCAGCCGAGTCGGTCCCTTGCACGGCAGCCCTCTGATTGCTCAGGGGAGAGCGTCCGCCAGTGCTGGGCTGGCGGTGGAAAAATAAAAAGTCGTTTCACTCGATAGCGAAATGCGCCTGAAAAAGGAGGGCGCTTTGCTCAGCGAGAGTGGGCTAGTGGACTAGTGGGCTAGTGGGAATCTGGCCGATGGCGGGTTGCCTCCTCCATAACTTCCCCTCGATTGTTCCTGTAACGTGGAGCTGCCCTATGCGGACGTTCATGAATATTGATGCAGATACGGTCTCACATGTCGCAGGTGAGCTGAATCGAACGGGTTTTGCGTCCATCAGCGACTATCTGACGCCGGAGCAGCTCGAGGCTGCACGAGAGGACATCGCATGCGAAGCCCGCTTTCGTGGCAACGCCAGCTTTGCTGTCAGGGGCACGCCCAACATAACGGGGACGCTGTTCGAACGGTTAGTGGTTTCGGAAGAATTCCAACGGCTGTTGCTGGGTGTTTTCACCGCTGGAACCGGACGCACACCGTTACCTACCGAGAAAGTTCACACCGTCATGCGTTGCCTGAAGGGTTGCGACAGTGCTAGGGAATCGAACCGGTTTCACTATGACGCTACTACCTTGACGGTGCTGCTGCCGGTTTCGATGCCTGAATGCAGTACGGAGCAGGGACGCTTGGTCCTTTTTCCGAATACGCGCGGACTGCGTTTTAGCGCATTGTTCAATGTGATCGAAAAAGCTGTGATTCAGAACCGCATCAGTCAGCGGTTGGTAGCGGTGGCTGTCAGGCTTGGTTTTCTCCACCCAGTAAAGGTCGTTCTTGCTCCGGGCAGCCTGTACTTTTTCTGGGGTTACCGCAGCTTGCATGCCAACGAGCCATGTGATCCGCAAGCGCTGCGTTCAACCGTGCTGTTCCATTACGACAATCCGCACCGACATAGCCAAGTGGCACGCCTGCTGTTGCCCAAAGGACGCTGACTTCTATTGCGATAGCCATCTTCCGTATGGCTTTTGTTACCACAGCCTTGGCCACTCAGACCTTGAACGCCTTTCGCGGGCTGTCTCTGTAGCTGATCGTCGGCTCCCTTGGAACATCCTCTGTTTGGTCAGCTCCAAGTAGTGCCCAGACAAGAGTTTTTCCTAATGATTTGCTGTTCTGCTTGCGACTGCCAGGCCAGGCGATTGATGCCTCGGTTTCGGCTCAACTGTCCACTTGCCAATAACGTACGTATTAGCCGTGCCGCGGAGCACTGCCATCCATGAAGCTCACTCGCTGGCTGATCGTGCTGTCTTTCGTGGTCGCGGCAGCTTGTTTTCTCTGGTTCGATCTTGAGCAATACCTGACGCTGGAAATGATCCAGGCGAAGAGTGGGGCGCTTCGAGACGAGGTTCAGGCGCACCCCTGGTGGACCGGTTCGGTGTTTTTTGCCGCTTACGTAGCGCTGACGGTCATGTCGTTCCCCGGCACTGTGGTGCTGACGCTCCTCGCCGGAGCCTTGTTCGGCCTAGTTGGCGGAACCTTGATGGTCTCCTTCGCCAGCAATATCGGCGCGCTGGTCGCGATGCTCATCAGCCGCTTTTTGTTACGCGACTGGATTCAAAAACGATTCAACAAACAGATTGCGAGTATCAATCGGGGACTCGAGCGAGACGGCGCCTTTTACCTGTTCTCGCTGCGGTTGATTCCGCTCGTTCCCTTCGTTCTATTGAATCCTGCGCTCGGTCTGACGCGCGTGAGCATGTGGACGTTCTGGTGGACTACCCAGGCCGGCATGCTGCCGGGGCACGCGATCTACGTAGGTGCCGGACGCCAACTCGCGCGTATTCGGGAAATTTCCGACATTCTCTCGCCGAGCTTGATAGGGACGCTGGCCTTGCTTGCCATATTTCCGCTGGCCGCGACCAAGCTGCTGACGCTCTACAAGGCGCGCAAGGTCTATAGCGGTTGGCAAAAGCCGAAGAGTTTTGAGCACAACCTGCTGGTCGTCGGTGGCGGCAGCGGGGGCCTGGCCGCGGCTCGGATTGCGGCGTCGATGAAGGCCAGGGTGGCATTGGTCGAGTGCGAGCGCCTTGGTGGCGCGGCGCTGCACAGTGGCAGCGTTCCGGCGAGGGCGCTGATGCGGGCAGCCAACATGAATTACGCGCTGCGCCAGGGCGGTACGTTGGGCATTCGCCTGCACACCGAAGTCGACTTTGCTGAAGTCATGGCACAGGTGCGCCGTACGCTTGACGAGGCGCAAGAGCAGGTCACGGCAGAATCTTGCAAGGCCACCGGTGTTGAGATGATCCGGGGTAAAGCCCAGATGACGTCACCCTGGTCGGTTCAGGTAGGCGATCGCACTCTTTGCAGCCGCGCTATCGTCATCGCTACGGGAAGCCAGCCCGTCATCCCGCTGATACCGGGCCTGGAAAACGTCGAGCCGCTGACCTGCGAGAACGTCTGGGATTTGCAGCAACGGCCAGAGCGGCTGCTGATCATGGGAGGCGAAGCCAATGCCTGCGAACTGGCCCAGGCGTTTCAGCGCCTCGGCTGTCAGGTGACGCTGGCCGTCGAAGGCGAGATGTTGTTGGCTGCCGCTGAGCCAGAGGCACGCGAGGCTGTCCATGACGCCCTTCGCGCCGATGGGGTTGAGGTTCTATTGAAGGTCTCACCACAGCGTTTCGAATTGGTCGAGAACGAGCGCCGCCTGGACTGTTTGATTGATGAGCAAAAACATTCGCTTCCGTTCGATCAGGTGCTGCTGGCGTTGGGACGCAAAGCCCACCTGGACAATCTAGGGCTGGAAAGGCTGGAGTTGAACATTCGCGAGGACGGCAGTCTGGAAGTGGACGAATACCTCGCTACGCGCTACCCGAATGTCTATGCCGTGGGCGCAGTGGCAGGTCCGGACAGCTCGTTTCAAAGCGCTAAACACCACGCCTGGTACGCCGCCGCCAATGGTTTATTTTCCGGATTCCGCCGTTTCATGGTCAGCGACAGAGTGGTCCCCCGTGTGGCCTTTACTTCACCCGAGATTGCCAGCGTGGGCCTGACTGAAGCCCAGGCAAAGTTGGCTGAAGTGGAATACGAGGTGACCATGCTCGACCTCGATTCGCTCGAGGCGGCACAGATGAGCGCTGGTAACAGCGGCTTCCTGAAGGTGCTCACCGAACGCGGTCGTGACCGCATCATTGGCGTCACGCTTGTCGGGGATGGCGCGAGTGAAACACTTGCCGTGTTCGTGTTGGCGATGAAGCACAAACTGGGTCTGAACAAACTGCGCCGTACCGTACACATCAACCCGACCTTGGCCGAGGCCAGTCTCGCCGTTGCCGAGGCGTGGCGCCGTGCTCATACCGCCAAACGTCCGCAGACCTGGGCGGCCAGGCTTCATCGATGGCGGCTTGGTGGGCAGCCTTAGGGCTGCCGGAGCTCATCAGTCCAGCTGCTGCAAAATCCGATAGGCGAGCTTCACCCGCTCTTCGTTCGGGTAGTACCGGTTGGCCAGAATCACGATGCCGATCTGCTTAGCCGGGACGAAAGCCACATACGCGCCGAAGCCATTGGTTGACCCGGTCTTGTTGATCCAGACAGACCGCTGCGGTTCAAGGGGCGGTGCTATCGGCTCCACCGGCTTGCTCTCGAGGACCATGGAGCTGCCATTTCCAGTTAGCAGATCGTCCAGTTTCGCCGGGTACGGATATTGTTCCCAGACCAGAGCCTGGGTCATGGCGCCCACACGGTAGTAGCCGGTTCGCGTGGCCGCCACGGCGCTCTTGATTGATGTGTCCATTTCGACGACGCCCAGCTGGGCGTCAACAAAGTGCAGCAGATCTTTGCTCGTTGTTTTCACACCATAGGCTTCGTCAGCCAACAGCGCTGGATTCAGCCGAACTGGTTTTCCGGCCTTGTCGTAACCCTGGGCGTAGCGCGTCATCTGCTCGGGTGGCACTGTGAGATAAGTGTCGACCATGCCCAGTTTCGGCAACAGCTGGGACTGCAGCGCATTGGCATAGGGCATCCCAAGGCTTTTTGCCGCAGCCCGTCCGAGCAGCCCGATGCTGGGGTTGGCGTAGCTGCGACAGCGACCGGTGGGATGTTGCGGCTGCCAGTTGTTGAAATACTGCGTCAGCTGCTGCTCGGTTTGAATGTCGTCTGGCAGCTGCAGAGGAAAGCCGCCAGCTGTGTGCGTTGCGAGATCGATCAGACTGATCTGCCCGAGCCTGTCGCACTCAAGCGCTGGCAGGTAGCGACAGGGGCTGTCACTCAACGACAGTTTGCCTTGCGCCTGCGAGTAAGCGGCTAGCGTGGCTGTAAGCGTTTTGCTGACCGAGCCCACCTCAAACAACGTATCGCGTGTTACAGGCTGGCCAGTTTTCTTCGACGCCACGCCAAAATCAAAGAACCGCTGTTGACCGTGAGCGGTGATAGCAACCGCCATGCCCGGTATCCCGTGCTCAGCCATCGCGGCTTTTGCAGACTCATCGACAGTTCGATCTATGTTTTCGATGTTCATGCCAGCTGCGACGTTGCAGCTGAGCGTCGCCAGTACCGCAGCGACGACTAGTCGAGCTTGAATCTTCGGTATCGGATGCATCTCGACGCCTCAATCATTGCGGAGTAGGCCCCGGCATTTGGCCGTGCTCTCTGAAACCTAGGTTTTCGTCAGTCTTTACAGCATCCGTTGCGCAGCGACTCCAGCGAGGACCGCCAATGCAAGAGCGCCGATCAGTAGTCCGAGGCGCCAACGCGAAACGGAATGTTCGGCCGGCGCTTGGGTTGGTGCCATCGCTGCAGCGGTGCGAAGCGGGTTCGGCGTGGCGGGGCGGGGACGGGCGGGCTTCGCTTCAGGACCCGCATGGGCAGGCAGGTCGGCCGCGCGAATGAAAACGGTGGCGTCTTCGTCAGCAACTACCGGAGCGTCGACCTTGGGACCAATGACCAGCAACGTCGTGTTTCCCAGCTGGACCTGATCGCCAGGCTGCAACACGGCTGTTGTGACCTTCTCGCGATTGACGAGTAAACCGTTGGCTGATGCAAGGTCTTTGACTTCGAGTACGTCGCCCTTGAGATAGAACTCGGCGTGCCGGCGCGACAGCTCAGCGTCACTGAAGCAAAGCTCGCACTTCACCGACCGCCCAAACGTCATCGAGCCGGTGATGTGGTACTTCTGTCCCTGGTTTTCGCCTTTTACGACCTGCAACAACCAGCGTGGCGCAGTCGCCACCTTAGCGCCGACCTTGGCGGGATCGACGATCTCCAGCTCCAGCCTGCCAAGGCGAACGCGGTCGCCAGAGCGAATCTGATAGCGCTCACCAATCTTTTCTTCGTTGACGAAAGTACCGTTCGGTGTACCCAGGTCCGTCAGGTAATAGAAGCGATTGTCGTGGCGCAACTCAGCGTGAAAAGGTGCAATGCCGACGTCGTTTAGTACCAGATCGTTGCTGCCGTCCGAGCCAAGAGTGAATGTCTCATCGGCAAGCCATACCGGACTCTGGCGATTGTCAACGAAATGGATCCTGAGCATCTATGCATTACCTTGAGCGGGATAGGGTGGGCTCGAACCAAGCGGCCGAGCGATCTCATCAATTGAAAATTCGGTTCCAGAGTCGCTTCACCGGATTGGCAGGCGCTTGGGCCTGCGCAGGGGTATTGGAGGTGGTGCGGGCTGTGCTGACAGCGGTCCGTTTCGCAACACGAGGCGCTCTTGCTTTGGCGACTCGCTGCAAATGCCCGTCGCGCAAAGCGAGGAGGGTGGCCTGCTCGGGCGTAGCCTCAAGGCCTTGATGGATGTATTCGAGCGCTACTGCGTATTCGCGCCGGCCGTAGGCCGCTTCAGCCAGTTCGGTATAGCGTTGGCTTACGCGCTCCAGCCCGACGCGGGCAGCTTCGTTTTCCGGTAGCCAGCCAAGCACCTGACGAAAATAGTGCACAGCGCTGTCTTCGGCCGGTTCGAGCAACTGATCCTCCGCCAGCCGCTGCTCGGCCAGCACCAGCGATTCGGCGATACGGGCGTTGAGCACGCGCTTGAGCCCGTCGAGGGCCTTCGGGTTGTCCGCATCCAGACGCAATGCACGGCGGTAGTAGTAATCGGCGTTATCCAGAGCCGGCGCAATCAGCTGCCCATTGGCCAGCCGTACCTCAGCGCGGGTCAGGAAGTCATTGATGCGCGTGTATTGAAACCACTGATAACCACCAACGCCCAGAGTTACTGTCGCTAGCATCGCCGCACCTATTGCCCCCCATCGTTTCAGCCCACGACGGCGCGACCGTCGTGTGGGGCGAGAAGCAATGACAACAGCCGGCGCAATACGAGTCTGATCCATGTCTGGCTCGGTGAGCGTGTCGATGGCTTCCAGCAATTCGCGGCAACTGCCGAACCGTTCGCTCGGTTGCTTGGCCAGCATGCGATCAAGAAGCATCTGATAGGGCGCTAGCGCTGGCGGTAGCTGCGGCGCTGGCATTTGTACGTGATTGAGTACAGTTTGCGGATAGCTGCCCGCGCGGAATGGGTTGGTGCCAGTCAGCATCTCGGCAAGAATCACACCGAGGCTATAAATGTCGCTCCGTGCGTCCAGTGTCTGGCATTGGGCCTGCTCCGGGCTGCTGTAGGCGGGGCTGCCAACAGCTATTCCGAAGTGGGTAAGTTCGTTGTCCAGCTCTATCGCTTTTGCCACGCCGAAGTCGGTGAGCACGACGCTTCCATCGTCCCGGAACAGGATGTTGGCGGGTTTGACATCTCGATGGACCAGGCCGCCGTCGTGAACGACGGCCAGCCCTCCAGCCAATTGCTTAATGATGTCCAGCGCACGCGAAGGGGAGAAGACGAGACCGCGATGCTGAGCCAAGTCGCCGCAACCGATGTATTCCATGGCGAGGTAGTGCCGGCCGTCAGTGACCTGGCCAATGTCATAGATCGTGATGATTGCAGGATGGCGGAGCGAAGCGACGATGTGGCCTTCCTGAATGAAGCGTTCGGTAAAGGCTGCGTCCTCGGTCCGTAACAGCACCTTGACCGCGACCTCACGGTCTAGCGAAAGCTGCGTAGCCAGGTAGACCTCGGCCATTCCGCCTTTTCCGAGGCGTTTGTGCAGGCGATAACCGGGAACTTCTAGCATCCGTTGCGTCATGAAACGTGGGCCTACTTACGACTTCAGGGGATTTAGCAGCCTATTGATGAGCCGCCGTGTGCGGGACTCGGTCGTCGGAGAGACTGCAGTTCGTCCGACAACAATGCAGGAGATATTGTCGCGTCCACCGTGGTTATTCGCCTGGTCGATCAGATACTCCACAAGACTTTCGAGCGTATCGGCGAAGGTGCAGCTGGCGTGGATCTGGGCGTCAGTCAGTTCGTTGGTCAGCCCATCGCTGCAAAGCAGGAGCAATTCATCGCCGCCAAGTGTGCCCTTGCAGGTGCCGATCTCCAACGGTTCTTCACGCCCGAGGCAACGCATGATGATGTTGCGCCAGGCATGTCCTCGAGCATCGGACGGCTGCAGCTCACCAGCATCTATCATCATCTGCACCCAGCTATGGTCACGGCTGAGCTGCACAATCCCGTTGGCAGTGACAAGATAGGCTCGACTGTCACCCACCCAGACAAGTTTGAAATTGACCCCGTCGAAATGCGCCGCGACAAGGGTCGTGCCCATACCATCATCGCTGGATGCGTCGAGTACGGCTCGGTTCGCTACGTGAACAGCAGTGTCCAGCGGTTCGCCACTTTCCACCGCCTGCTCCAGTGCCGCGAGCGCCAGTGTACTTGCGACCTCACCACATTGGTGACCACCCATGCCGTCAGCGATGGCCCAAAGGCCCAGCGTTGGCGAGCAGAGCAGAGCGTCTTCGTTGTGATCACGTGTTCGACCGGGAGAGGTGAGCCCGGCGTATTCCAGCAAGGAGGCAGAGAGCGTAGGTTGCATGCGAGGGCCAGTTCCTTGTTCCTGCGGCACGACAGCGAACGAACATGATGCGTGGGGCCTGTGCGGCTGTCATCGATTGGCAGGCAAGCAAACGCAAAACTGTTAACTCGTCGGCGTCCTGACGTGACCAGCAAGAGGCTTTCGTTGTGCTCAATCTGTCGGATCGGACTCGTTTCGCTACTTGAAGCCAACCTCTAAGAGCAAAAACCAACGGTTGCAAACTACATATCTTCGAAGCTTGAGACTGCGCAATCCGCTGTAGATCTAGATGCAGACAGTGGCGCTGACAAATGCGATGGCTCTCGGAGGACGCGTGACCTTGCGCTGGAGTTTTTGAGGGATGCGCGTCTTAAGAAACACTCGGTGTCGACTTCGCGATTTTCTTTCTGGCGATTGCAGTGATCTGCATCCCATTGGTGCCTTGTTAACAGAGCGTCAAAGGGTTTCGCCGTAAATGGCTTCGAAATGAGTGCTGCTAGTTCGAGCGACAGCGCGGCCGTTAGAGACCTGCGCATCATGCTGGGCTGTTCACTGGCTACGCAGGTCCGCATGCAGGGGCAACTGAGGGTCGCTGTTCATGTAGTCACCGGTGCTGCGTTGCATGGGAGCTGCTACGACTTTGGCTCAAAACCGATGGCCAGTCAGCGGCACGCTCAATGGCCCGACGCAGGATGACCACATTGGCGGATAAGGAAGTACGGATGGTTATAGGTTTGCGGGTGGATGGCAAAGTCGCCCATAAATTCAGTTTGTGTGGTGAGTCACGAAATTAGCCACGCCGATAAGTAATTGATTTTCCGATATATCTTATAAAAAACTCACTGAATGCTGGAAAATCAGCTCCGATTACAGCTTTTCTAGCGCATTCTATGACTTCTGCCGAAAGCGTATTCGGTTCGTTGATAGCACGGGAGAAGGTATGGAAATCACCTTGGCCGAGGGAATGCCTGTAATCGCGTTGGGAGCGCTGGCTTTCGTCAATAAGCTTATGCCTAACGGAAAGGTTGAAATTCAGCTAAAAAAGGATAGATCCCGCCATGTTCTTACGATTGATGAAATAGAACTCATTAATTTGTCCGAGAAAGATTCAGTTCCGAAGCCGCGACTTTCGGAAGCAATGTACAGATTTCACGATACCTCTATCGAAAGTGCAGAGATCGCTCAAAAGAGGTATGTGGTACTAAACAAGTGTGTCAATAATGAAATAACCGTATCTCAAGCAGCCGAAGAACTCGATCTATCAGTATCCACAATTTACAAACTTCGCCGTAGCTTCGCAAAGGAGGACGGCGTCATGGCTTTACTGGCGAATAAAAAAGGGAGAAAGTTGGGTCTTAGCGCATTACAGGCGCCGGTTGAGGCAGTTATGGATGCCGCAATTTCAAAAAATTATAGAGGGAAAGGCGCTACAGTAAAAAAAATTCACCTCAGTATAATTGAAGAGTGCAGGCGATTAGAATTATCCCCGCCCAGCCTGAGCACCGTGCAGCGTAGGGTTAGAAAGCTCAGTCCGCTCGAGAAAATGACCGCGATCCACGGCGCTGATTATGCCAAGGAAAAGTTAGGGCTCAAAACCGGTAAGTTAGTATTATCTCGCCCGCTGGAACAAGTGCAGATTGATCACACGGAAGTCGATATATTATTGGCAGGTACCGAAGACGGTGAGCGTGCAGTGAGACCTTGGCTCACGGTCGTGATCGACAGCTATACACGAGTAATACTAGGCTTTTATCTTGCTCTACATCCGCCATCGGCGGTATCAGTTGCAGCAGCGTTATCGATGGCGTGCTTTACAAAAGCTAGCTTTCTAAATGCGATCGGAGCAAGCTCGGCAACTTACCCTTTCTATGGCAAACCAGAGTTGATATTTGTTGATAATGCTGTTGAATTTCGTAGTTCAAAATTTGTACGAGCCTGCTCCCTAAATAATATTCGGGTAGAATGGCGACCCATAGGGAAAAAACATTGGGGTGGTATTGTGGAGCGTGTCATTGGGACATTGATGCGAAAAGTACACTCCCTACCTGGGACTACTATGTCGAGTGTCAGCCAAAGGCCTCAAGGCGAAATAAATGCCACTGTAACTTTCCCTAGGCTATTAGTTTGGCTGACCCTGCAAATCGAGATTTACCACAATACATCCCATAGAGGCCTTCAAGGCCGATCTCCCGCTAACGTTTGGTTCGAAGCTTTCCAAACCGATAACGGTAGCCCCATTTACCCACCCCTCATCGCTGACCCGTTTAAGTTCAAGCTTGATTTTATGCCAGAAGACCGGAGAAGCATCACCTCCAGAGGAATTCAGTTTAAAAGAAATTTTTATTCATCTCAGGCATTGGCGCTTCATGTTGGCAGAAAAGATGTAATCATTAAATATGATCCCTTCAAAATGAAAAAAATATGGGCGTATATAGATAACAATTATATAGAAGCTGATTATGGCATGACCAGACCGGACATGAGCCTTGCAGAGGTGATGCTGGCGAGCAAGCCTACTAAGCAACCTCCTTGGCTAACCAGTGAGCAAGGTTACGCTGTTAGATTTGAAGCGGAAAAGCTGATCAGAAAGAGGAATGTCAGCAAAGCAAAAAAAGAGAATTATGAGCTGGCGAATTCTTATATTCCAGGACCGAGCTCCGAGGCGGAGCTTAGTGATGCGTCTGAGCTAGACGGACGCAAGTTTATTCCAACAATTTATCCGGTTAAGGAATAGACAATGACGGCTGAAGGCTTACGCAAAACCAGGCGAGAGAAATATTGCGGCGCATCTGATTTGAAACGTATCGAGGTGATTGGGCGCGATATTTGGATTAGTTGCCCCAGACATCAGAGTATAACTAAGACGGTAGATAATATTCTTAAGCTTAAGGATGTAGAGCCTGCTCCATGTATGCTTGTGTGCGGAGAGGGCGGGTTCGGAAAAACTGCGCTGATTAATGAACTGAAAATGTCTTCAAAAGACCGAAGTGAGGCAATTAGATTCATGTCTTTGGCAGATAATCCCGGAATGCTCAAATTTAGCGACCTCGTTATGAGCGCGTTAGGTGTGCCTATCTTACCCGGGCGAGCAACTACGAGAGCACTTTTGCCTCCAGACATCGTCAAATACGTACGTCAAAGTAATATTAGAGCTCTGATTATAGATGAAATGCAATCTTCTCTTACAGTCAGTAGAGGCGAGCAAGAGCGGAATCTGCTCTTGATCAAGGCATTGTCAGGAGCTCCTTATCGACTATCAATTATCGCTTTTGGCACCTCAGCTGCAAAAAATGCTTTGAGTGTCGATGCTCAACTCAGCCGCCGCTACGAAATCTTGGAGCTTCAGCGTTGGACGTTGGACGATGAGTTTCGAAATTTTCTGGCCTCTTGGGAAAACGAGCTACCGCTCAGAGAAGACTCAAGGCTATACAGAGATGATATAGCGAAGACATTGCTGCTTCACTCTAACGGCGTGATGGACTTTGTGGTCAAGGGCGTAAAATGGGCAGCTATACAGGCCGTATTGACCGGTGAGGAAAAGATAACCAAAGAACTGATTGAAAAGGGTTTTGCGACGCGTTGGAGTTACTAACTGTGCAACGATATTGGAAAGGTCCTCGTATTGTGCACGATGAAACAATCGCGTCCTGGACCTATCGCTGCGCTTATGATCCATCATGCGAGGTGATCACTACTCTTGATTTGGACGGATTAGTGTTCATACCCAAAGCACTGGACCTGAACTCAGGAAGTGATCTTTCGAACCCGTCGTTTGATTTTGACATATCAAATGAGCTATTTAAGAAAATTGTCAAACATTACAAGTTATCAGCCCAAGCTGTCGATAAGCTTTTCGGTTACGAACAAAAAAATCTCCTCGACCCAATGTTTCGCTCAGCCTACTGTGCAGAGTGTTTAAAGGATGATATTACTCATTTTGGCCTACCTGCGTGGCGTCGAAGTTGGTGCTACGTCCATGCTCCGTTTTGCCTCATACATAAACGTCTGCTCTCGGTGTCTGCAGATGTTAGTCCGGCTAAAGCATGCGCCGCTTTTGTTAGTCTGGATGAAAATCTTGGTGATTTTGGGAGTCGAAAGTTTCAAAGCGAAACGACACTCGTCTTAATCCGTAACTTTCTGGCTATTCGAGTTCAGCTCTGGATAAATCGTCTCTATGTTTTATCCAGAAATAACCTTACTCACCCGCACGCTAGGGAAATGTTACAGTGTGTCGATCTCTTACTTAAACGGCTGCTTCGAGTTCCGTCACGCAAATATAAACGGGGCTTGGCTAGATACTTGTTTGGTTATCGTCGGGATTCGTGGTATCCCGATTACGTCCCTGTTGATAAATTGGAAGATATAGGATGGTTGACAGGGCTTCCGGCTCAGAGAATGTGTGCATTGCTTCTGCTTGGCAATCTTGTCGGTTTGTATAGTGATGATGAAATTGCTTGGCTAGACAAGCTGTCGCGCCAGAGAGGATTTCTGTGGCCGCGTTCGTTAGCAGATTTGGTCGATTCCGTACTTCATGTGGAAAACAACAGGCAAGTCTGTAATGTACTATCGCCCTTTTTAAAGGCGGCCAAAACAAAAACCACGATAGATTGGGCTTCACGCTTCCTTAATCACGTAATTACGAACAATAAAACAGGCTTTAACTCACCTAGTCAGTGGCATCAGATAAGATGCTCGTAACGATCCTAAGGTAGATTTAAAGCAGTTATTGGTAATAGGCGTTCATTCAGAAGTTTGTTTATATTATTATCGCCATCTGCCATGCTTCAAGCTTGAAAGTGCGGCAGATATAAGCTGAGCGATATTGAAATAGCAATGACTGGCGGTACCGTTTTTTCCCATTTCAAGTTCGGGCCTAAGCTAGGCCTTCCCAGGGAAGTTTTATATAGCGGTACTCATCTTGATACGTAACTATCCCAGTGGTCTTCAGAGCACTTGATGATAGTTCATTCAATATGGGTGGGGCTGAGGTGCTGCGTACTTGAAGGGCAGGTGTACTCGCTCCGTCATTCCGACCTATATGATACTTCGGCAGGTTCTGTTTCTGAATGCATATGATCACATATTGCACAGCTCGAGTGCTCGAGAGTCCCCAAAGTACAATGGGCCCCCAGCTCCTCAGTATCGTTAAGCCAAGCGCCAGAATGTTCGCACTGACTTTAAAGTACTCAGAAGTGAATGGCTGTATCGGGCCGCCGCTGCTGAAAAATTAGTGGGTTCCTTATGCCATTGGCTGTTGCTTTATTAGCACGCCTGGAGCCGAATACTATTATGGACAGTTAAAGAGAGAACAGCAGCAGCTATGATACTCGGTCAAATCGGAAGATTACGTACTGCCCAGTATATCCGTAGAAGCATCATACAAGGCTTGAATCTTAGAGGCCTGTGGGTATCTACAGCCCATTTGGTCGCCCCCAATTGAGGCTGAGATGATGGTGCGCGTTTTTTATCGACCCCTGTTATGGCATCCGCTCTGAGCGGTGATGAGCGGCGAGGTGCATCTGAACTAGCTTATCGCTGGTTCTGCCCGCTGGGTCTGGAAGACCACAGCCCCAATCATTGGACGTTCTCGCAAGATCTCAATTGCCCTGACCGGAACGTAGTACACGTCCGCCTCAAACCAACCAGCTGCGGCGCAAACAAAAGTAACCAGAAGACCTGAAACAATACGGTATCCATGAGGGAAG
This sequence comes from Stutzerimonas tianxiuensis, assembly GCF_053470365.1. Classification (NCBI taxonomy): domain Bacteria; kingdom Pseudomonadati; phylum Pseudomonadota; class Gammaproteobacteria; order Pseudomonadales; family Pseudomonadaceae; genus Stutzerimonas; species Stutzerimonas tianxiuensis. Next base: position 339,590 of record NZ_JBPVWS010000003.1, read on the forward strand.
CACGCCCCCTTCTACGTGCCTCCTGGAGAGACGCCAAATACTCGAAACTCCAGACGACGGCGATACCTGCTCCTTACCAATAAAATCGGCATCCCGTTCGAAGTTATCTACAATGACTGCCAACCCAAGCTTTTCGTTTGGATAAGGCACGACCCTGGCATCGAATCACTCGGAGTTACTCAGGATTGTTCTTCTAGCACAGCTCTAATCCATGTCCACGAAGAATTGAATGGGAACTGGCCGGCAAATGATTCGGATGGTCCGACTGTTAGCGGGTCGAGCGCTGTCTTTTTGGAAAAATGCGATTAAAAATCTGCAGATAAACATGCATCGGCGACGGCAAAAAGTCCTTGAAGGGACCGTTATTGCTGGCGTCGCAGCCCTGAAGTTATATGCAAATAAATGTGCAGATCAAAACCGGAATCGATTGGCTTTTGGGCTTTTGGCTCTTGCGGGCGGTCGTGCTGACGGAGCAGACCCTATTAGGCCATTCACCTGTCTGCGCTACCCGAGCCATTGCCTCATGGGGTCATGGGTCATAACGGCACTCCGAGTACTCGTCTTCGCAGCCTGCTCCTTGGGGCAGGGCTGAAAATGGCTGTGCTGAGCTCAGGGCGTAGCGAAAAGCCTTGGTAGGTTGCGTTGCGATGTTTCGAGCAGGGCGAAACGTTGCTGCTATCTAGCGCATGGTTAAAACGCGTCTTCAAGCCGCTGAGCGAGTCATGCTTTTAGCGTTACCTACTCGAACACTTTTCCCCAGTCGCGAAGAATCAGCTTTCGGCACGCGGATGGGGCGCCACCAAAGCAACGCTGTGCAACTTCGGTGAGATTTGCTTTCGTTTGATAGCCGACCGTTTTGCCCTCCTGATTGAGCAATACACCGCCAGCTCCCTTTAGCAGTGCGTGACCTGCGACAACATCGTGTGCGGACACTGTTACAAGCGAAACGGCCGCTATTCCATCCCCGGCCGCTACTCGCGCTAAGCGATAAGCGATGCTCGGCATGGCGACAAAGTCGGCCGGTGCACACAGCTCAGCATTTACACTTGGCTTCGCAGCCGCAGCCATGCTCACCATTACCTTGCTTTGTTTATCTAGGTCCCGATCATTTAGTCTCCATGAAACTTCTAGGTCGTTGCGGAGGACGGTATTCAAGCCTTCTGCCCATGCGATGCAGTCGGCTCCGCGGTCCTCAGTGACAGGGGCACAAACCACGCCCAGTACAGGTACCGCGTTCCGCAGGAGACCGACCGAAACAGCCGAACCCTTATGCCCCTTCAGAAAATCACTCGTGCCGTCGTTAGGGTCGACGACCCAGCAGTATTCCGCACCAGTCAAGGAGTTGCCGGTCTCTTCTCCCCAAAAGTCGCAGTCGAGCAGAGCGAGTAAATCGCGGCGCAGAAAGCACTCAATTTCCAAGTCCACCTCGGCCTTGTCACCACTCCCGCGGGGTCCGTTTGGAAGAAGCCACTCTGCTGCCAACAACGCAGATGCCGCTACGACCCTATCGATGACCTGATTGAGCAAGACCACATAGTCCATAGATTACACCGCTATTCGATTCGCCCGCTCTGCTCGCCACAATGTGCGTTGGAGATGACGGAAGGGGCCGTTAACTGCTCGTATGCTGGTAAGCCACATTTGATGTATAGGCTATTGAGATCGATAGTGGTTGTTGTCCTCAAGCCGACTTCAGTTCCACCGGTGCACGATTGTCAGTGAGTCCTAGCGGCATACGCTATGAGTCCGCTTTGGGACTTGGGACCATGCTCAATTCCCGCCATCGGCGCTAAAGGTCAATCGCCAGCGTTGCGGTGGTAGGTTCTTCGATGATTCATGGTCAAAGTACGTCGCGCCGGATTTAAGCACATAGGCATAACTCGTTCCTCGCGCCAGATCTGTACCCTCGACTGCCCTGAGCTCATCCATCCGCCATTCACCAGTGCCGTTCATACGTCCCGGACTAACAAGCTGGACTTGCTCAATTTTCCATCCATTGGTTTTCGCGGCAGCCAAATCCACGAGGTCCTGCACCGTATAGATCAGTAAGGTCGTTGGGCGTATGCCCTCGTCATCTTGATCAACCGCAGAGACATGAAAATAGGGGAAGGAGGCAAGATACTCAACGTACCGCCATGTATGGGCCCCACGTAGAAGAGAGCCTACAGGGACTTCCGCGTGATCAAACGTGAGGAACATGGTGGCATACCTTCGCAAATGAACACTATAGTTTGTAGCATTATAGCGTTCAACATCGCTTTATAGTTCCTTTTGCAGGTATGGCAAATGGAACTGAATACGGCATTCGGGCAGGCCCTCAGAATTTCGAGGCAGGCCGCAGGACGAACGCAAGAAGATTTCACTCGCATAAGCAGCCGAACCTACATAAGTCAGCTTGAGCGCGGATTGAAATCCCCGACCCTGGAAAAGCTCGATGAGCTCAGTAAACTACTCGGGATGCACCCTGTGACGCTGGTGGCGGCGACTTACATACTCAAGAATCAAGTGGGTGCGGACGACCTGCAGTCGACATTGGTCGCAGAGCTGAAACAGTTGGGATTCTGAATGGAAAGGAAGGTTCTCAGGACGCACCGCGCTGACCTGCTATCTGCTGATAGCAGCTACATGGGCGATCGAACGCGGTGAAGTTAGTATCACCGCGGGTAATCCTTACCGGACGCAGATCAGCTCGCATGAGACCGTTGTTATGCTATTTACGCCCTGTCCGGGTAGGGTGCTGACCTAGTCGCTTGGACCCTTTCTTCTTTTCGCTGGCAGAGATGGTTTCTCTGCGCCGCCAATTACACGCTCATCTCGGCGAGACTTTTGGCGGCTGCTTTGCCTGATTTTCGTCTTGCTCAAGCTGTCCAGTTTAGTTTGTAGCTCTTCATTTCGTTGCTCACAAGCCAGCTTGACAGCTTCTGCGACATTCAGCTGACTCTGTAGGGCTTCCCGGGCTTGAATGTTCTGATCGAGCAGGCGCTTCTGGGCCTGTTGATCCCTCTGCGATAGTCTTGCCTCGGTGAGAAGACGTTCGTTGTCACGATTCAGCTGGGTTAATTCGTCCTGCTTGACGATCAGCGTCTGCTGCAATTGACGTACTTCCATCTGAGATTGCTGTAGCTGCGATCCATGTCGGCGCTGTTCTTGTTCGCGCTGTTCCTTGCTGGCCTGGCGGTAGTGCTCTAGCGCGTCACGCGCATGTTTGTGTTTTTCCTCAAGCGAACCGATCTGTGCGTCGCGATCCTTTACTCGGTCCCTCATATCTCGATTAGCTTGCTGCAGACGGGAAATTTCAATCTCGGCCTGCTGGAGTTTTTGGCTCGCATGCATTAGCTCTTTATCGGTTTTGAAAAGTCGTTTGGCGTCCATTGCCGTCTGGTCTTCCAATTGCTGAAGGCGGTTCTCGGTCTGTCTAATTTGATTCCGGTAATCGATCATCTCGCGGCCAAGCTGCTCCCGCTCTACCGCGACGGCTGCATGCGCTTCTTCCTGCAACCGATCGGCTAGCTGGTTCACAAGGTTGGCCAATTGCTCGCTGAGAGACGGAGCCGTTTGCCGGCCGCGCTCAGTCTCTTCTATTTCTTTCAGGTAGCGGTGAATAGTGGTCTTTGAGCCGGTATTGCCAAGCTCAATCCGTATCGCATCAATGCTGGGGTGCTCGCCACGGGCGAGGAGGGCGGTTCGTGCCTTTTGCACCACCGCCTTGTTAATGCCGCCGCGTGCCATGTTGATCTCCTACGATTTCGTACCATATTACATACTATGTAGTTACATGGTACTGAACGATCGGATTTGTGCTAGGTTAAAGCCCGTCAAAGATTGGATAATCATGAATTATTCAATATGAATGGCACAAACGGTCGTCCAGTGGCCGTTTTGCAGTACATAAAGGGCATCTCAGGGCGATGAAAGACGTCGGGCGCTACCTACAAGCCGGTACGCGGGAAAACACCCGCCGCAGCTATCAGTCGGCCATCGAGCACTTCGAAGTGTCGTGGGGCGGCTTTCTGCCCGCGACAGGCGATAGCGTGGTGCGCTACTTGGTGGATTATGCGGATACGCTGAGCATGAACACGTTGAAGCAACGCCTGGCTGCTCTCGCTCAATGGCATATTACCCAAGGCTTTCCCGACCCAACGAAGACTCCCACAGTGCGTCAGGTGCTCAAGGGCATCCGCACCCTGCACCCGGCACAGGTCAAGCAAGCCGCCCCTTTGCAACTGCAGCACTTGGAACAGGCGGTACAGTGGCTGGCACTTGAGTCAGAGCGAGCTCGGATGCGGGACGATTTAGCGAGTCTGTTGCGCTGCCGGCGCGACATGGCATTGCTGCTGATCGGCTTCTGGCGGGGCTTTCGCAGTGATGAGCTCTGCCGGTTGCAGGTCGAGCATATTCAGGCCGAAACAGGCGCAGGCATGCGTCTGTTCCTGCCGCAGAGCAAGGGCGACCGAGAAAACCTCGGTACGACGCACTACACGCCGGCGCTAAAGCGACTATGCCCGGTACAGGCCTATCTCGACTGGATCAATGCTGCAGGTATCGTTCGAGGAGCCGTGTTCCGCCGCCTGGATCGCTGGGGGCATCTCAGCGAGGATGCTTTACATCCGGGTAGCCTGATCAGCTTGCTGCGCCAGATTCTGCAACGCGCCGGAATTCCCGCTGAACTGTATACCAGCCACTCCTTGCGCCGCGGCTTTGCTACGTGGGCCTCGGCCAATGGATGGGACCTCAAGGCCTTGATGACCTATGTGGGCTGGAAAGACATCAAGTCGGCCATGCGGTACATCGATCCCGCTATTTCATTTGGTGGCCTGGCGGTCAGGCCCGCTGTTGAATTCAATGCTGGCACTTTGACTCAGCTGCCAGCTTCTCACTAACATCGCTGCACGACAGGAGTGACGGTGAAATGAGTACGCAGACCAGCATCGAATGGACGGAAATGACCTGGAACCCCATCGTGGGTTGCACCAAGGTGTCGCCCGGATGCAAACACTGCTATGCGGAGAACATGGCCTATCGGCTGCAGGCCATGGGAACGCCGGGTTACGAGAACGGCTTTCGCCTGAGCCTGCGGCCGGAAAAGTTGCAGGAGCCGCTACAGCGCAAGAAACCGACCATTTACTTCGTCAACTCGATGTCTGACCTGTTCCACGAGCATGTACCGGACGAATACATCGACCAGGTATTCGAGGTGATCCAAAAAGCTTCCCAACACACCTTCCAGATCCTGACCAAGCGTGCCGAGCGCCTGGCCGAATATTTCAGTAAACGGACACCTCCAGCGAATGCCTGGCTGGGCGTGTCGGTTGAGGACCGCGAATATGGTGTGCCAAGGATCGACTGTCTACGCCAAGTTGATGCCACGATTCGCTTCCTCTCTGCCGAGCCGCTGTTGGAAAATTTGGGTGAGCTGGACCTGACCGATATCCACTGGGTCATTGTCGGCGGCGAGTCGGGGCCTAAGGCCCGCCCGATGAAACAAGAATGGGTCGACAATATTCATCGCCAGTGCGACGCCTCTGGCTCAGCTTTCTTCTTCAAGCAATGGGGCGGATGGGGTGCTGATGGGGTGAAACGCTCGAAGAAAGCCAACGGTCGACTGTTGAACGGCCAGACCTGGGATGAAATCCCGCTGCTCAACCTCGCCTGATACCAGCACAAGGAATACGGCATGGCCAAGGATGATGAGAAATACCGTTGGGATTGGGGTACACAAACCTTCCCAACCATCGACCCGCACAGCAAGATCAAACATCAGATCATCGATGAGTACATCCAGACTTACATCGACGTGCTGATGCGCAACCAACTGATGCCAGAACTGGGCTTGTCGATCGTCGATGGCTTCAGTGGTGGAGGTATCTACCACGACGGCTTAGGTCGGAATCACTTCGGCTCTCCCGTGATTGCACTGGAGGCGATTCAGGCTTCGGAGGTCCGCAACAACCTAGAGCGCATCAAGCCGCGCCCCATCCGCTCCCAGCACTATTTCGTGGATGTGAAGCCCGAGAACATTGCCTGCTTGCATTCAGTATTGGCCGCGCGTGGTCATGCTCCTCGGCTTGGCCAGGATGTGCATCTGCATAGCGCTGAATTCACAGAAGCATTGCCGACCATCGCTCAAAAGCTCAAGCATTTCGGCAAGGGTGAGCGTGTGCTCTTCCTGCTGGATCAGTACGGTTATGGCGATGTGCCGTTCCCTAAGATCAAATGGATTTTCCAGAATCTCAACAAAGCCGAGGTCCTGCTGACCTTCAA